>OMJH01000118.1 GCA_900299295.1 Bacteroidota bacterium | reverse complement strand
TCCGTACCGGGCAAAAATCCCGGAACATCCACCAGCACCAATAAGGGTATATTAAAACTATCGCAAAAACGCACGAAGCGAGCTCCTTTTTTGGAAGAAGGAATATCCAAAACACCGGCCAACACTGCAGGCTGATTTGCTACGATTCCAATACTCCTGCCAGCTATTCGCGCAAAACCAACCACGAGATTTTCTGCATAATTTTTATGTACTTCAAGAAAAGAATTTTCATCTACGACGTGGGAAATAACATCGCGAATATCATACGGCTGATTAGCGTTATCAGGGACTATCGAATCCAACTCAGGACGCGATTCATCCGAAGAACTGCTATAAGTTTTAAAAGGTGCGTCGTCCTCGCAGTTTTGAGGTAAATAGGAAACTAAATGGCGTATTGATTTAATACATTCGATTTCGTTGGCACAGGAAAAATGTGTTACGCCACTTTTAGAGGCGTGCGTTGTTGCTCCTCCTAATTCCTCACTTGTTACTTCTTCATGCGTTACGGTTTTCACAACGTTTGGACCTGTGACAAACATGTAAGAAGAATTTTCAACCATGAAAATGAAATCTGTAATGGCGGGTGAATAAACAGCACCACCCGCGCATGGACCCATAATCGCACTGATTTGAGGAACTACTCCGGAGGCCTGAACATTTTTGTAGAAGATATCTGCATATCCGCCCAAAGAAACAACACCTTCCTGAATACGGGCCCCCCCTGAATCATTAAGTCCAATAACAGGCGCTCCGTTTTTCATCGCAAGCGTCATGATTTTACAAATTTTTTCTGCATGCGTTTCGGAAAGTGAACCTCCGAATACAGTAAAATCTTGTGAAAAAACATAAACTAACCTTCCGTTAATTGTGCCGAAACCAGTAACCACCCCATCACCCAAATATTTTTCTTTTTCCAGTCCGAAATCAGAACTTCGATGGGTAACCATCATCCCTATCTCTTCAAACGAATTATTATCCAGTAAGAAATGCAAACGTTCACGCGCGGTTAATTTTTTCTTTGCGTGTTGTGACTCAATACGTTTTTGCCCACCTCCCAGTAATGCCTCATTTTTTTTGGAATCAAGTAAATCAAATTTGTTTTTCATATACGCAATAATTCTAATGATAAATCTAAATTAAAAAAGTGTAGAAAAGAAAATGTAACAAAAATTGAAAAATGAAATTAAAACTTAGAACGCGTCTTCTTCCTTTTCTTTGTCTTAAGGTAATATCCGCCTGTTATTGAAAGATTCATATAGGCATCATTTTGACGTGAGTCGCCTCTTTGTAGCCCGTCTCGAGTTTTGCCAGTAGTAGGATCAATTTGAATTGGAAAGTTACCTTGATTTGGGTCAGCCAAAGCGGCTGCAATTGGACCTTTCGCTAAATTCAATGCATGATTATCATAATAAACAGTACTGCAATCATCAATGTAATCAGTAAATGTCAATCTGTAATTCGCTTCTAAACCTACGCACCACTGATCATTGATATTCATTTTAACACCGACACCCATGGGTATTGAAACTGAAATTCTTGAATATTTTTTCTTCCCCGGGATTAAACCTTGGCCTTCAGTTGATAATGGTTGCAATGCCACCCAAGATCCCTGGAATTTTGTTTTTGGATTAAAATAAAATCCAGAGATACCCGTAAATATATAAGAATAAAAGGAAGACGCTTTTTGACGGGTTTTGAACGTATGTTTTAAATGATATCGGTTCCCCCCTTTTTCTCTTGAAAAAACATATTCAATATTCGCCGATAGTTCGAAAACATTGCTCCTGAAATAAAGATTTCTGTTATTGCGGAACGGCTCTTTAGTAAGTTTATCGTCACCCCAAAGACGAAGGTAGTTTAGCTCCCCACGTACAGCCCAGTTCGGAGACAAACGGTAACGATAACCTCCCATTGCAGCTGGGCGTGTTAGCGCCAATTCAAGATCAATAGGACTATAATCGGTTCCAATTGCATCACGTCCTCCTAAATCCCCAAGAAAATTTCCGACACCAAATCCGAAGATTATTTCCTGCCGCTTTTTCTTCCAGTTATTTTTACTTAAAAATTGAGCAAATAATGAATTGCTGAAAAAAAATAAATTTAAAACAAATAAAAGTGTAAAATATCTTAGACTACGCATAGGGTCGATAAACAAAAATAGTAAAAATTAATCAACATTAAACCAATTTGCTATCTGATTATTACGGAATTTTCAAGATGAAAACGATAACTAAACTAAGTTTATTAATCTATAAACAGGCAACTTCCTTTTGTTACTTATTAATTAATCGCAACCAATCAGCAAAAATTTGAAATAAAAAAAGCGGCATTTGCCGCTTTTTCTTGGATTTATAATGAATAGATTTTAATTAGAGATAGATATTTTTTTCTCCAACTCGTCAATATAACTACGGAACCGTTTGTCAGTGTCCATTAAATTATTAACTGTACGACATGCATGCAGCACAGTGGCATGATCTTTACCTCCGCAATGTAATCCAATAGTTGCCAACGAAGATTTTGTCATATTCTTTGCAAAATACATAGCAATCTGGCGAGCCTGTACCACCTCACGCTTTCGTGTTTTGGATTTCATCAAATCAATTGGGAGATCAAAATAATCACAAACTACTTTTTGTATATAATCAATTGACACCTCACGGGCTGTGCTCTTTACAAACTTGTCTATCATTTGCTTGGCAAGCTCCAGTGTAATTGTTTTTTTGTTCAAAGAGGATTGAGCCAGTAATGAAATAAGAGCCCCTTCAAGTTCACGAACATTGCTCGTTATTGAATAAGCAAGGTATTCAACTACCTCCTTCGGTAACTCAATTCCTTCATTATAAATTTTCTTTTCAAGAATAGCGATTCGAGTTTCAAGCCCCGGTGTCTGAAGGTCAGCACTCAATCCCCACTTGAAACGTGACAATAAACGCTGTTCAATTCCTTGTAATTCTACAGGAGCGCGATCAGAGGTAAGCACAAGTTGTTTGCCGGTCTGATGTAAATGATTAAAAATATGAAAAAACACATCCTGGGTTCTTTCTTTTCCGGCAAAATATTGCACATCATCAATAATCAATACATCAATCATTTGATAAAAATGAATGAAGTCATTTTGGTTATTGTTTTTAACTGAATCGATAAACTGTGAAATAAACTTTTCAGATTGAATGTAAAGAACCGTTTTATTAGGATAATTTTTTTTGATTTCAATACCAATTGCCTGAGCCAGGTGTGTTTTACCTAAACCTACGCCACCGTAAATTAAAAGCGGGTTAAAAGCAGTACCACCAGGTTTATTGGAAACTGCGTAACCGGCACTACGTGCGAGCCGATTGCAATCACCTTCAACAAAATGCTCAAAGCTGTAATTCGGATTAAGTTGTGACTCAACATTCACCTTCTTGAGGCCGGGAATTATAAATGGATTTTTAATCGGGTTTGAACCAATGTCAATAGGCATACTGACAGAAGGATTCTTTAGCTCCTTTGAATTCATTGTTGGAACTTTCATGGTAATTGGCTTCTCGGTTCTTCCGTAAGCGTTTTCCATAATAATGCTGTATTCTAATTTCCCATCGCTACCTAGTTCCTTACGAATGGTTTTTTTTAGTAAAGTAATATAATGTTCCTCAAGCCATTCATAAAAGAATTGAGATGGAACTTGAATAGTTAAAACATTTGAGGAAAGCTTAACGGGTTTAATTGGTTCAAACCAGGTCTTAAAATTTTGGGTGTTGACATTGTCCTTAATAACATCTAAACAGTTGTTCCAAATTGATTCTGCAGTTTTTTTATCCATTGCTTTAAACGCTTTTCTAGGTTAGTGGTTTGGTTAAGTAAATATGTATCAAAATTATTTAATCACAAAGTGGTAAGACAAATATTAGTCAAATTTTCCAAAAAAAAAATTTTTTTAAACTTGATTTTTAAAAATTTTGTAGTATGAAGTTTCAAGTGAATTTTTTTTGTTATTATGAGAAAAAAGTATATCGACTCTTCCAAGCCAAATTCCCGCCCATCCTACCTGCGTAACATGAATTTCTTTCTGTTCCAAGTTCGCTTTTACCAATGGTTTTTCTAAAAACGTATGTGTGTGTGCGCCAATAATCAAATCAATATTACGTGTTTGCTCGCTTAATATTACATCGCTAACCTTACGATCTTCATATTTGTATCCAAGGTGAGAAAGACAAATTACAAAATCACATTTCTCCTCGCGTTTCAACGTTCTTGCAACATCATTGGCAACCATAACCGGATTGAAATAACGCGTGTTTCCATATTGCTTTTCGCCAACCAATCCTTTTAATTCAATGCCCAAACCAAAAACCCCTATTTTCAAACCTCCTCGATAAAATATTTTATAAGGTTTGATACGATTTTCCAGCGGTGTGTCTTGGAATGCATAATTAGCACTCACAAAATCGAATTTAGCATGTGGCATTTGCGTAACTATATTTTCCATCCCCAAATCAAAATCATGATTGCCAATTGTGGTGCAATCATAACCCATCATACTCATTAACTTATATTCCACTTCACCATGATATAAATTGAAATATGGCGTGCCCTGGAAAATATCACCGGCATCGAGCAGCAATACATTTGGTTCAGTTGCTCTAATCTTGTTTATAACAGTTGCACGTCTGGCGAACCCACCCTGATCAGGATATTTAGGATCATTTATCGGGAAAGGCTCAATTCTGCTGTGTTGGTCGTTAGTGTATAAAACAACTAATTTGGAAATGCCTTTTACAGCTAAAGTTTCTGAATGCAACGAGGAAAAAGCATATAAAGACACTCCGGCTCCTAACATGTGCCGTAAAAATGACCTTCTATTTTGAAAATGAAATTCGTCCATCTGTTTTTACATCTAAGGTTTTTCCGGAAGCTGTCAACTTTCGGCAATAACTAATTAATATATCACGTATAAATAAACTAGTCGCATATTTTTTTCCATCGGAGAAAAAAGTAATGTTGTCTCCTCCATTTATAAGATAATCTGAGCTTACTACGTGATATGTCGCGTTCGTATCTAATACATTTCCATTCACTGTAACATTAACCGGTTTCTTTTTTGTATTAATTTCCATTCTGAAACCTGCAACAGGCATTCCACCTTTAGCAGCAATAAAACATAACATCTCATAAAATTTTTTGCCGCTTATTTCCACAATCATCATTTCATTGTCGAAGGGCATTAGCTCGAACAGTTTTCCTTTGGTTATTTCGCCTTTGGGAAGCGAAACACGAAGTCCTCCATTATTGAGTAAAACTGCATCAATCGTAATATTTTTTTCCCGAAATTCAGAAGCAGCCCTTTCCAGTAAACAATCACTAACAAAATTACCGAGGTTGCCTTCGGGCTGTCCTTTTAGCAAAGCTTCCTCGCTATAAACAATTACCTCAGTCATTTCACTATCATGTTTTAGTTTATAAGGTCGAAGCAATAGATTTGTAACTGAATCGGCTGTAACATTTGCAAGGTATTGATGGGAAAGTTCCAATGAAGTAACAGTCGAGTGTCTAGCACATGATAAAATACCAATAACCGGAAAAAAAATTGAAAGGAAAAATTTCATAACTCTCGCAACTAGGCTAAAATAACTAATTATTTTTTACCTCCTAAATAAACGAACAGGGTAAATGGAAAAAATTTTTAGGTACTTTTACGAGTAATGATAATTTCAGAAACCAAGGTTAGGGTTAGATACGGTGAAACAGATCAAATGGGTTATGCGTATTACGGTGTATATGCCCAGTACTATGAAATTGGAAGAGTAGAAACCTTGCGCAAAATTGGTTTTTCCTATAAGGAAATGGAAGAACGCGGCATTTTACTCCCTGTAAATCACTACGAAATTAACTTCTTGAAACCTGCGTTCTACGACGATGAAATCAAAATTGTGACTACAGTTCATAACTTACCCGATGTGCGATTCTTTTTTAGTTATGAATGCTTTAATATACAAAATGAGCTTATCAATTCAGGAAAGGTAACATTGGTTTTTGTAAATAAAGTCAAAAACAAACCTTGTAGAGCGCCAAACTGGTTTCTGGATAAATTAAACCCATATTTTACAAAATAAATTTTGAATGTCTAAAACAGCATTGATTACCGGAAGTACGAGTGGAATTGGTCTGGAAATAGCTCGTTGCTTTGCAAGGGCAGGATACAAACTGATAATGAACGGACTTGAGGAAAATGGACCTGAAATTGCAAAAGCAATTGAAAAAGAATTCAGAACTACCGTGTTATTCTCGAGTGCCAATATGTTATTTCCTGAGCAAATAGATGAAATGGTAAAGGGTGCACTTCAACAACTTAATACTATTGACGTTCTAATAAATAATGCAGGAATTCAACATGTTTCTCCGGTTGAAGATTTTCCCATTGAAAAATGGAATCAAATAATTTCAATCAATTTAACTTCTGCATTCCTGACTACACGTCTTGTTTGGAATCAAATGAAATCCCAAAAATTTGGACGCATCATAAACATCGCTTCTGCGCACGGGTTAGTAGCCAGCGAATTTAAATCGGCCTATGTTGCAGCTAAGCATGGCATTGTTGGATTTACAAAAACAATTGCGTTGGAGGGAGCACCATACAATATAACTGCCAATGCATTATGTCCTGGCTATGTAAAAACACCTTTAGTTGAAAAACAAATCAAAGATCAGGCGAGAGCGCATCAAATTTCGGAACGTGAAGTAGAAAATAAAATAATGTTGCATAAACAAGCTGTTAAAGAATTTATTCCTGCGGATTTAATCGCTAATATGTGCATAATGCTGAGTGATGAAAAATCAGGAACAATAACAGGAACGGCAATTCCAATCGATGGTGGTTGGAATGCACAATAATTTTTAAATGATGGAGAATAGAAAACATATTGGATTAGCATTACAAGGTGGCGGTGCACATGGCGCATTTACATGGGGCGTATTAGACCGGTTGCTTGAAGAGGATTCTATAGTAGCAGATTCAATGTGCGGTACTTCAGCCGGCGCACTGAATGCTGTAGCTGTTTCATATGGTTTACACACCGGCGGAGCACAAAAAGCCAAAGTACTTCTTGAGCAACTTTGGAGAAAAATTTCATTATCAGGTGGATTTTTATTTAAACCGGGAACATGGGATAAATATATGGGCGGTGGTGATATTTACAACTCCCCCGGTTATATATGGTTCAATACTATAACACAGTTTTTTAGTCCCTATAATTTTAATCCGTTTAATTTTAATCCGCTTCGTGATATTTTAAATGATTTGATTGATTTCAAAGAACTTCAGCATTACAACAATAAAAAACTTTTCATTTGCGCCACTAATGTAAAAACCAACCGAGCTCGAATTTTTTCCAATAAAGAAATTACAATTGATGCCGTACTCGCATCTACCTGCTTACCGTTTTTATATCAGGCTGTGGAAATTGACGGAGAATATTATTGGGACGGTGGATATATGGGTAATCCTCCGATTTTTCCGCTTATTACAGGCACAACCGTTAAAGATATTGTTCTGGTAAAAATAAATTCAATAAATATACCAGAGGTTCCAAAAACCGCGCGAGATATTGCTGACCGTGTAAATGAAATTTCATTTAACAGCAGTTTAATTAACGAAATGAAAATGATTCATTACAGAAATGAGTTAATACGTAACGGACTTTTAAAAACAAACAACAGTTCTAATCGGGAAATATTCATTCATACAATCAGTGGATATGACGCCTTAAGCAGATTAAATTATTCAAGCAAAATGAATACTGCCTGGGAATTTTTAAATGAATTAAAACAAAAGGGACGTGAAACTGCGGAACAATGGCTTGTTTCAGAATTTGATGAACTTGGAAAAAAATCAACTTTTGATGTTGAAGAACATTTTTTTGGCAAATTCTGAAAGCCGATGAGGGTATATATTGTTAACTTATTTATTTTAGTCAGCGTTACACTTCAAGCTCAGGTTGATTCCTTACCGAATACAACGTTTATTCAATTAACAGATTTTTATAAAAACAAAAAACAATATACGCTTACAAATGACACAACACTAGATAATCAATTCAACTATTTCGTTAAAAACTCCACAGGCAATTTGGCTCATCCTTCCGGTACATTGTCGTTAACAACACAACTACCATTAGATTTGGGAATGCATTTTATTACGCCCAACTATCCCGGCCAATTACTACATGAATGTGATCTTAAATTTTATAAAACCAATAAACCTTATACCAAGGTTTTTGGACTTGTTGGACAAAAACAAGAACAAATTTTAAGTTTAAATCATACACAAAATTTAAAAAACTTCAATTATTCCATTTTTGTCAACCGGTCTAAATGTAAAGGGTTTTATAATCGACAACTTGGCATTCTTGAAAACTTTGCCGGCACTTTCAATCGTGAAAATTCAATATCACGTTATTTCATCTATGGTTGGTTGGCCACAAACCAAATTAAACATGAAGAAAACGGAGGTATCAATTCAAACCAGAATTTTGATTTGTATTACCGTGATAATAAAGAATTAATTTCAATAAAACTTAATCAGGCCAAAAGAGTAACTCGTCAACTTAATACCGGTTTCCTGCATGGCTTAAAATTGAAGCACGATTCACTTTCAGCACCAACACGGATTTTCCACCAACTTAATTTTAAACGGGAATCGTTTGTTTATACTGATGAAAATCCTGACCCCGGCTATTATGAAGAAATTTATGCTGACTCCAGCATAACACGTGATTCCTCTAGCTTCATTTCATTCAACAACAAAATAGGAATCGTTACCCAACTTGGAAAAAAATTTAGTTCCCGTCTTGAGATATTATTTAAAAACGAGATTTCCTCCGTTACTCAATTTATTACCGAGAAAAACAATAACCTATTCGTTTACAAGAATTTTGTTGACTCCAACTTTGTAAATAATTCAACACAACTAAAATTTTTTTCAACTATTAAAAATTTTTCTGCAGAATTATTTTCAGAATATGTTTATTCCGGATTCAGTAAAAACAATTTTATATTAAACACCAATTTCAAATGGAAGTCACAAAAAAACAAACTTAATGTGGAAGTGAATTTTTTAACTGAAAAAAGAAATCCAGATTTGTTTTATTTCCGTTATTATGCGAATAATTACCGATGGCACCAAAATCTTAATTCAATATATACTTCAAAGTTAACAAGCAAATTATTTTTGTTTAATAAAAAATTATATTTAGAAAATGTTGTTTTTCAAAATCGTAATTTGATTTGGTTCTATACACCTGACCTTCCATTACAATATGAAAACAACATATTCTCTTCCAGAAGTGGGATCGGAACAAATCTTACATATGAGCACATTTACTTTCATGCTCAATTCAATTATCAATACACCACAAATTCTGAAATTTTTGCTATTCCTGAATTTCAGATTCAATCACAATTATTTTACCAACGTCAGTCACATAATAAAGAAATGCAATTCCAAGCTGGATTTCAGCTAAATTATTTTTCTTCCTTTCAATCCAACGCCTACAACCCCGGAACTAATATGTTTTATGTAACCGGAAGAGATAAATGCGGCAATTACCCTTTTATTGATTTCTTTTTTAATGCTGAAATACAACCGGTAAAATTTTTTATTCTTATAGATCATCTAAACCAGGGATTTTCGGGAAGTAATTATTTTTTAACCCCCGGCCTGCCAATGGCTGACCGATCCATCAAGTTTGGTTTTACCTGGCTTTTTTGGGATTAATTTAATCGTTCAACGTTTTTTCAAGTGATTGCAATTCATCACGCAAACGAGCTGCTTCAAGAAAATCGAGTTCTTTCGCAGCGCGTAACATCGAATTCCTTACACGAATAATTTGCTTTTTGATTTCATCTTTATTCATGTATTTCACCACCGGATCTGCAGCCATTAATACATCATCTGTACCTATGTAAGCTAAAATTGTTTTTCCGTCTTTCTTTGTTTCAATTACCGAGGTAGGTTTCAGTAATTGTCTTCCTGCCCTTGTCGGCGTAATATTATTTTCCAGGTTGTAGGCTAATTGCTTTTTTCGTCTTCGGTTTGTTTCAGTAATCGTAAAATTCATACTGTCCGTAATTTTATCTGCATACATTATCACTCTTCCGTTAACATTTCGCGCTGCTCTACCCGCCGTCTGTACAAGACTTTTTGCATTTCGTAAAAAACCTTCTTTGTCGGCATCTAAAATTGCTACTAAAGACACTTCAGGCAAATCCAAACCTTCCCTTAATAAATTAATACCAATCAACACATCCAAAACTCCTTGCCTTAACTGCTGTAAAATTTCTATTCGTTCCAAGGTGTCAATGTCACTATGAATATAATTACACTTTATGCCTAATTTTTTTAAATACTTTGCAAGTTCCTCTGCCATCCTTTTTGTAAGGGTCGTTACCAAAACTCGTTCGCCATTTAGAATCACCTTGCGAATTTCCTCAAGCAAATCATCTACCTGGTTTATACACGGACGAACATCTATTAACGGATCAGGTATGCCGGTTGGACGAATTAATTGTTCCACAACAATTCCTTCTGCCTTTTCAAGTTCATAATCTGCAGGAGTTGCTGAAATAAAAATTGTTTGGGTCAACAACACTTCAAATTCCTCAAACTTTAAAGGACGGTTATCCATTGCTGAGGGCAACCGAAATCCGTGATCAACAAGATTGACTTTTCTTGAAAAATCTCCTCCATACATTCCTTTAATTTGAGGAATAGTAGCATGACTCTCATCAATAATAAATAAAGATTGTGGGGGAAAATAATCCAATAAACAAAACGGACGAGTACCGGCCTGCCTACCGTCAAAGTATCGAGAATAATTCTCTATTCCGCTGCAATACCCTAATTCCCTCAGCATCTCAAGATCATAAGAAACTCTATCTTCAAGTCGCTTTGCTTCTAATTGCTTTCCGGTTTCTTTAAGGTACTCAACTTGTTTAACCATATCCTGTTGAATTAACCATAAGGCATTTTTTAGCGTTTCGGGAGCTGTTACAAAAATGTTAGCGGGATAAATATTGAATGAAGCGAAACGATCCATTGGTTTTCCGCTATCAGGATTTAAGGTTTCAATGGATTCAATTTCATCACCAAAAAAACAAATGCGTACTGCATAATCTGCATAAGCTAAAAATATATCTACTGTATCTCCTTTCACCCTGAATTTTCCACGATCAAATTCATTCACTGCGCGGGAATATAAAGAAGTTACCAGTTTATGCAAAAATTTTGTTCGACTTAACCGCTCCTTTTCTGTAATAGTTATTACATTTTTTCTGAACTCATCAGGATTTCCAATACCATAAATACAGCTGACCGAACTAACCACAATCACATCATTACGGCCTGATAATAATGCGGATGTTGCACTCAACCTCAGTTTTTCTATTTCTTCATTAATAGAAAGATCTTTTTCAATATACGTATCTGTGGTTGGAATGTAAGCTTCCGGCTGATAATAGTCATAATATGAAACAAAATATTCAACTGCATTCGTCGGAAAAAACTGTTTAAATTCAGAATACAATTGAGCGGCCAGCGTTTTATTATGGCTTAACACCAGGGTTGGACGTTGAACCTGCTGAATAACATTTGCAGCGGTAAATGTCTTGCCTGAACCGGTTACACCCAAAAGAATTTGATTACGTGTATTAGAAGTTATTCCTTCACACAACTGACGAATTGCCTCAGGCTGATCGCCTGTTGGCGTAAATTCTGATGTCAGTTGAAAATGCATGCACAAATTTACTTCAATTTGTTCCTACCTTTGCAGCGTATATAATGATTCCTGCACAAGATTTTATGCGTTTGGCGCTTGAACTGGCCGCAAATGGTTCCGGAAAGGTGTCTCCTAATCCAATGGTAGGCTGTGTAATTGTTAAGGATGAAAAAATTATTGGTAAAGGATTTCATTCATTTTACGGACAAAAACATGCCGAAGCCGAAGCGATAGACTCAGTTTTAAATAAGGAGGATTTGCAAGGCGCGGATTTATATGTTACACTCGAACCGTGTAATCATTTTGGAAACACTCCACCATGCTCCAATCTTATTCTGCAGTACGGAATTAAACATGTGATCATCGGCACACACGATTCAAACCCTATTGTAAGCGGTAAAGGAATTCAACATCTTAAATTAAATGGTGTTGAAATTACGGAAGGAGTATTAGGAAGTGAATCCAGGGAAATTAATAAACGCTTTTTTACTTTTCACGAAAAAAAAAGACCTTATATTATTCTAAAATGGGCCGAAACTGCGGATGGTTTTTTATCTCGATTTCCTGTACCTAAAAATCGTGAAGAAAATATTATTACCCAATTCGAGGCACAACAACTTTCTCACCAATGGCGAAGTGAGGAAGATTGTATAATGGTAGGAACAAATACAGTTAGATCCGATGATCCGCTTTTAACTACACGATTTGCAGATGGTAAAAACCCGGTGAAAATTATCATCGACAGAAATTTACACTTGACAAACGCCAGATTATTTCAGTCGGAAGGAACAACCCTGGTAATTACAGAAAAAAAATTGGAATACGATTTTTCATCAAAACCGATTTCAAAAATTGAATACATTCAGCTTGATTTTAACGATGATTTAATAGCAAACCTGATGAAAGAGCTTCAAGAAAGAAAATATCTATCAATTTTGGTGGAAGGCGGAACTATTTTACACAATCATTTTCTTAAACTGGGATTATACGACGAAATTCGGGTTTTCACTTCCTCAAAAAAATTCGGAATAGGAATTAAAAGTCCAAACCTATCATTTATTCCGATAGCTAATAAAATGATAGGAAAAGATAATTTGAAAATTTACCGTTTTTGAGAAAGACTTTTAATTTTATTGATAAGCAGTTCAAAATAAGTGAACGAAGAAAGCAAACGAGATCCGTACCAACTAAAACATTCTCCATTCACCTTTAGCACCTGAGATTGAAAAAGACTATTTTGAATTTCCATTTCATCCCTTTCAGAAAAATGAAAGGGTTCAGAACTTAAAAAAACAAAATCAGGTCGTAAATTATTGATGTCGTCTATTGTAACTACAGGATACCTTTCCAAATCAGAAAAAACATTTATAAAACCGCATTCTGCAATCATAGCGTCAATAAAGGTATTTCTTCCCACAACCATTAATGGATTTTTCCAAATAAGATAAGCCACGCGAATCGACTTGAGGAAATCCGATTTATGTTTAATAAATGATGTGTGTAGGGCTTTCACTTTTTCAATAATTTGATCTGCATTTTTTTTCATCCCTGCTAACTGACCCAGGATTTCCATCATAAGTAGCGCATCCTGCAAATTATTAACATCGCTGAGCCAAACCGGATAATGTTTTTTTAATTCTATTATTTGTTCCCGATTATTTTCCTCTTTATTACCGATAATTAAATCCGGTGATAATTCTTTAATTTTTTTAATATCACAATTTTTAGTTCCACCCACTCTAGCTACAGAGCGATATAATTCATTTGGATGTATGCAGAATTTTGTAATACCGATTAAACGCCCATGTTGGATTCCTATATCCCATAAAAATTCAGACTGAGATGGGACAAGTGAAATTACACGCACGGGTTTTGAAGCCAATTTTATACAACATCCGGTTTGATCTACTATTTCCATCCCAAAAAAATAAGAAACAATTCTTTTTGTAAAAATATAGAGAACTTCCAAAATTATCTCTAAATAAAATGCATATTTGCTTTCATGACTTCTAATTTTTACGCGCACCTTAGTCTTTTTTTAGCTCAGTTGATTTATGCGATGAATTATTCCATAGCGAAAGACCTAATGCCGCAAAACCACGGACCTGTTGGACCACTTGCATTAGTTTTTTATAGAATTATGGGAGCAGTCATTTTATTTTGGCTAGTTGGTTTCTTCTTCCGCGAAAAAATAGAAAAAAAAGATATAAAAAAATTAATGTTGCTTGGCGCTTTGGGTGTAGCCATTAACCAAGGTTTTTTCATTTACGGTTTAAGCTTAACAGAACCTATTAATTCCGCAATTATCATGATCTCCAGTCCTATTACTGTGCTCCTTATTTCAGTTATTTTTTTTCAGGGCAAAATGGGTTTAGGAAAAATAAGCGGTATAATTTTAGGAAGTACAGGGGCACTGATTTTACTAATGTTCAACAGAAATTTTAATCTTGGAAGTTCTACTGCCTTAGGCGATACCTATACCTTAATTAATTCTGTCAGCTGGGCTTGTTTTATGGTTATTTCTAAACCAATCATAGAAAAATACAATGTCGTTACTGTAATGAAATGGATTTTTCTGTTCGGTTTTTTATATTTTTTACCCTTCGGATTAAAAGATGTTTGTAAAACTGATTATCAATCTTTTTCTCAATCTCACTGGGTTGCATTGTCATTTGTTATTATTGGAACAACATTTTTTGCTTATTTATTAAACACATATGCGCTAAAAAAATTGAATTCAACAACCGTGGCCTCCTATATTTTCATTCAGCCATTTCTTGCAGGATTTATTGCGATTTCACTTGGTAAAGACGAATTGTACCTGAAAAAAATTTTTGCAGGAGCTTTAATTATTATTGGAGTATGGCTGATTAGCAGAAAAGAAAAAATAATTAACTAACAACTTCGCTGTCATCTAAAACACTCAAACGAATACTGTCTATCATATGTTTTTTACGTGCTAGTATAAGAATTTCATAACCACCTACATTTTTTCGCTCATTAACCGCTGGAATGCGACCAAAAACATAATTTACCCATCCGCTGACGGTTTCATAATGAGGATCAATGGCAATGGCAATTGGAAGAGATTCATTTACATCAACAATACTGCTTTGTGCTTTAACAATAAAAACTGTATCACTCTTTTTTTCCACCATCGGTTTTTCCTCATCATGTTCATCTTGTATTTCACCAACTATCTCCTCGATAATATCTTCCATTGTAACGAGTCCTGCGGTCGCACCATGCTCATTCGTAACAATTGCCATACCGATGTGTAACTTTTGAAAATCGCGTAATAAATCCATTACCTTCATGTTTTCGGGAACGAAATGTACCGGCCTCATGATATCCTTTGTAGAGGAGAAGCGATTTTCCATTGCGGCCTTCAGCAAATCCTTTGAATGCAAAATACCGATTACATTGTCGATATCTCCTAAATAAACCGGCAGTCGTGAATACCCTTCTTCAATAACCTGACGTGTAATTTTATCTTTAACCGACTCAACGTTAACAGCAGAGATTCTGCCTTCCGGTATCATAATTTGTTTTACTAATCGGTCATCAAAATCAAATACATTTTGAATCAATTCATGCTCACCCGGCTTTATGGCCCCTCCCTCTTCACTCTCTGTCAAAATCATTCGGAGCTCCTCCTCAGTATGTACATCGTCATCTGAGTCGGGACGTATACCAATTAAACGCAGCAGTCCGTTTGAAATTTTATGAAGCAACCAAATAAATGGACCAAATACAAAATAGAAAATTCGCAATGGCCAGGCTATTTTCGTAGAAGCAGAAAGTGAAAACTTAATCCCGATCATTTTAGGCATCTGTTCTCCAAAAATGATGTGAATCATCGTAATTAAAATGAATCCTGCCGGAGCTGCAATTTTTTGAAGTGTTTTTTCATCAACTTCCAAAGAAAATAAACTAAAGAGATCTTTCATCAAGCCGGTCATTACCTCTTCCCCTACGTAACCTAAACCTAAACTACATAAGGTAATTCCTGTTTGCGTTGCAGCAATATATTTATCAAGATTATCAACAATATGACGGGCAATTTTTGCATTTCCACTTCCTCTTGAAATTTTCAAATCCAACTGGGAAGTACGAACCTTTACTATTGAAAATTCTGCACAAACAAAAAAACCATTGAGCAAAACGAGAACAATGGTAAGAAATAACGCTATTGTCATCAAAAAAGAAGAAACAAATATACTAAAAAAAGGTTTTTCTTAAAGAATTCGATAATCTTAAAACAAGTTGAATCGTTAATTCCATTATAACTATATTTGAAGAAATGAACAATGCGTTTGTTTTACCTATTTGTTACCTTCCTCCTCTTCCGTATTTCTCCATTTTAGCCAATTCAGATTCAACTATTTTAGATAAAAATGAATACTTTGTAAAACAAACCTATAGAAACCGTTGTTCAATTTATGGCGCAAACGGTAAACTGGACCTTATAATACCGCTGATTCACAGCAAGGAAAAAACGCCAATTCAACAAAAAAAAATCTGTTATACACACAATTGGAAAACGATTCACTGGAAAAGTATAGAAAGTGCATATCGTAGCTCGCCTTATTTTGAATTTTTCGAAACAGAATTCAGCTGTGTTTTTTTTGAGGATACAGAGCTGCTATCGGAATTCAACCAAAAATTAATAATGTATTTTATTAAAGCACTGAGATTAAAAGTAAAATTGGAATTTACGACGACTTTTGAAAAAGATTACCTTAACCATATCGATTTGCGCAATTCATTTTATCCGAAAGATAAAAGAAATCAGATACATTTTAAGAACGATAATAAATACCAACAGGTTTTCTCAGATAAATTTGGTTTTATTTCCAACCTTAGTATTATTGATTTGGTTTTTAATACCGGACTCAAATCCATAGACATATTGAATTCAATACAATTGTTTTAACTAAACTGGCAGGTTTTTAATCAGTTTTTTCTATCGTGACCGTAACCAAGCCTTCGCGGATAAAATTCAACTGTTTAGCAGCCGCATAACTTAAGTCTATCAATCGCTTACTTGATGAAGGTAATCGGTCGTTGATCACAATTACTACAACGGAATCATTTTTCAGGTTTCTCACCAAAATCTTTGAACCAAATGCTAAGGTTTTATGCGCAGCCGTAAGACTATCATTATTGAATATCTGACCGGAAGCCGTTCTTCTGCCGTTAAACTTTGAAGCGTAATAGCTTGCAATCCCAGTTTGCTTCCATGGATCCGCATTACCATCATTGTTTTGAAATGCGGTTAAAATCAAAAAAGACAAAAAAAACAAAATAGAATATAAGATAACACTAAACCCTGAAATTTTCTTCTTCATGAATGTCTTTGCAAATTTCAGTCAAAAAACATGCCTTTAAACATGTATGAAGCTGTAAATTATTAATTATTTTAGAGTTACTTTTGTTATATATTCCAAATGAGTCAGTCGCTGGTCATCATTCCTACATACAACGAAAAAGAAAACGTTGAGAAAATGATTCGTACAGTATTTTCATTGCCGGAGCCTTTTTCTGTGCTTATTGTTGACGACGGATCCCCGGATGGTACTGCCATTATCGTGAAAAATCTTCAAAATGAATTTCCCGACCAACTGTATCTGGAAGAAAGAAAAGGCAAACTTGGCTTAGGTACAGCATATATACATGGGTTTAAATGGGCTCTTCAAGAGAATTACGATTTCATTTTTGAAATGGATTGTGATTTTTCCCATAATCCAAAGGATTTGATGCGGCTATTACAGGAATGCAAGGAGAATGCTGATGTTGCAGTTGGCTCCAGATATTGCAAAGGCGGAAAAATTACAAATTGGCCAATTGGAAGAATTCTAATGAGCTATTTTGCGAGCGTTTATGTTCGACTGATTCTTTGGATTTCTATAAAAGATACTACTGCGGGATTCATTTGCTATCGCAGAAAAGTTCTTGAATCAATTGATCTGGAAAAAATACGATTTATGGGCTATGCATTTCAGATTGAAATGAAATATAAATCCGTTAAAAAAGGTTTTCGTGTTTCGGAAGTCCCAATTATATTTACTGACCGCGTAGAAGGAGTTTCCAAAATGAATACAAAAATTTTTAAAGAAGCGTTTTGGGGCGTTTTACAAATGAGATTTTCAAGCTAGCTTTAGAATTATTAAAAAATTAATTTTAAAAGTAATTCAGCTTTTATCTCATCATTATGCACATGAATTGAATTCCGACGAATTATTAAATCTTCTTCCAAAAACGCTTGCTGCATTTGATTTTCAATAATTGAACCCCAATTTGATAGATTGTCTTCTGTAATTACCGATGCTGCATCAATCGATGAACCCGCTATCATTTTATTGTTCAGTAAAATAAACCTTCCTCGGAAAAGTACATTCAATAATTTTAGTTTTAATCCGGTGGCTTGCTCCGAATACAAACAATGCAGATGTGCGTCCTGAATCAATTGATTCATTTTCTCCATAGTTGGATTCGAAAGAAGCTCAATATTTGAAAAACGATTTACTAACCTTATAAGTTTAGCTGAAGGATTCATCCCTGCAATAATAACCTTAATTTTAAGTTTAGCAAATACCATTGAAATCAACTGTATTGCAGCGTGTTCATTTTCAGGTACACTTAATTTGCCATGGAACAATACATAATCTCCTTTGCCTTTTGCTGACTCTACTTTTTTATTTCCATGAAAACTGGGGAAATAGTTTACATCGCTTTTCGGGAATTTGTTTTTAAAATAGATGGTTTCCGTTTCTGAGACAATAAGCATCAAATCCGCCTTTGACAATACTTCTTCAAAACGTTTCAACTTTATCGACTCTATAATGAAAAAAAATTTCTTCAGCCAGTTACGCTCCGATACAGCCAACTTTCTGTAATATTCATGTTCAATGTTACTTTCACGAAAAATTTTCTTTCGTTTTTCAAAGTCTTTATCGGCCAGCAAATAACAGGTGTGCAACCCTTCAAATAAAACAGGATAATTATCCTTCAATAAATTTTCTTTTAAGTCAGAATTAATTCTAGAACGAACTATAAATGGCAATGAAGAAAAGAAATGAAGAAAATTTTTTTGACGTGGATAATAATAAACTTTTTCACATATTTCATTCAGCACTTGCTGTTTTTCACGTCCGTAACTAAAACAGTGAAGAATTACACTTACACCTTTTGATTTTAGTTCCTTTATTTTATGGAACACATCCATAACACCACCGTAATTGGGCGGATAGGGAACATCAAATGAAACAATATGAATTTTCCTTTCAGCAGACATTGTAAAAAAATAAAGTATGATTGCAAAAAATCACAATCCGTATTTGTCAATCAGATATACCAAAGAAGCAATACAAGCTGCGCCAAGTTCCAATTCACGCTTATTTACGTTTTCGAATTTATCATTTGCTGTATGATGCAAATCAAAGTAACGTTGCGAATCTGGGTTATAACTGAACAAATTTACACCCTGTGATTTTAAATCATCAATGTCCGCCCCACCCCCGCCTTCATGAATGGCCATAATACCAAGCGGAAACAACAGCGACGACCATTTTTTGGCGTTCAACAAATTACTTGAATTTACAGCTGACATACCGAAACTTCTTGGAGTAAATCCACCCGCATCGCTTTCCAATGCTGCAATATGTTTCCAATTATTTTTTAAACTCGTAGCAGCATAAGCATCCCCTCCTCTCCCTCCATTCTCTTCATTCATAAAAGCAACAACACGAATGGTTCTGCGCGGCTTATATCCGATTTGCTTAAAGGATCGTAATAATTCCATCGTATGAACAATTCCGGCGCCATCATCATGCGCTCCGGTTCCTAAATCCCAGGCATCCAGGTGTCCTCCTGCAAGAATTATTTCCTCCGGAAATTCACTTCCTCTGATCTCTCCGATTACATTATACGAATCCTCATCCGGCAATAACTTACAATTCATTTTCAGTGTGACTTCCGCATCAGGATCTGATTTAAACAATTCAGCAAGTGCATCACCATCAACTAAACTTACGGCACAGGCAGGAATTTGTCTTCCATTTGTGTCTAACTTCATTGTACCGGTGTGGGGGAAATCATCTTTTACTGAACTCATACTTCTCACAATTACTCCAACTGCACCCAATTGAGAAGCGCGATAGGCACCCTCCCATCTGTATTTTACAGTTTCACCATAAGATGCTCCGGTTCTTATGTTTTTCGGGTTGAATGCCACATTGTAGTAAACAATTTTTCCGCTGATTTTTTCTTTTCCTAATTTTTCAAGATCATCAAATGAACTGACCACAACTAACCTGGAAGTTAAACCGTTAGCCGGTGTTGCAATTGAAAAACCCAATGCACATACATCAAGTGAAATTCGCTTTTGTTTCTTTTTAGAAAAAACTGAGCAGGTTTCTTTACTTCCACGCACCCAGTGAGGAACCTTGCAAGGTTGTAAAAATACCGTATCGGCTCCCATTTTTTTCATCTTATTAAATGTCCAATCAACCGATTTTGCTGCGATTGGCGAACCTGAAAGTCGCGGACCTGCAAGGGTCGTTAATTCTCTTAAATTTTCGTAGCATTGACTTTCGGACAAATAGTAATCAGTGATTTTTTTTATCATGATACTGTCCGCATTTTGCCCAAAATAGTTCAACGAAAACAAAAGCGTAATAAAAATCAATTTGTTCATAGGGTTAACGAATAATTATGTCCTGTATTAAAATATTCTTGGATATACCGTTTATGCGATTTATAATTTCTGATTTACGGTAGGCTAATTCTTCACGGCAAGCCGCATTGTCAATAGTAACTAAAAGAGAATTTCGAACAATTTTTAATTCGGAGGTGTGCTTGGAAATGAATACACCAACAATTTCAGACCATTTGTTTGATAGTTCAACTTGTGAAAGACCACTTTGAAGTTTATTTTCCTGTATAAATTGCTCCAGTAAACTTGAGATATTCTGCTGATTGGATTTACGCATTTTTGACTGATGTTATTTCGGCATTATTTACATTATAAATGGAAAATCCTACTGATGAATTATTAAATAAATGTTCAATCCGTTGTGCATGAGTATCCGTTATAAAAACCTGTCCGTAAGCCTCGCTGCTTACCAGGTCAATCAATTTCCGGAACCGATGTTCATCGAGCTTGTCATAAATGTCATCTAATAACAATAAGGGAGGATAACGTTTTATATTTTTTATAATTTCAAATTGGGCAAGTTTCAACGCCAACAAATAAGATTTTTGTTGACCTTGAGAGGCAAATTTTCGCAAACTTTGACCTTGCAACTCAAAATCAAGATCATCACGATGTATTCCTGCTGTTGTATAATGCATCACCCGATCCTTTTCCAATGTGGACAATAATAAAATTTTAAAATCACGCTCATGAAGAGTTGATTCATAGACCAATGCCACAGACTCTCCGGATTCTGAAATGAATTGATAATTTTTTTCAAAAATCGGAATAAATTCCATCATGAATTTTTTACGTCGCTGATGTATGGCATTACCAAAAACAATAAGCTGTTCATCCCAGATTTCAAGGGCCAAACTATCAAAGGAGCGGGTTTCGGCAAACTTTTTCAAAAGCGCATTCCGTTGCGATAAAACATGATTATAGGAAATTAATTTTTCCAGATAGTCTTTATCAAACTGAGTGATGATGCTGTCTATAAATTTCCGACGAATCTCACTTCCGCCGGTTATCAACTCTGCATCGGATGGTGAAATCATCACCAGTGGAAACAATCCGATATGCTCAGACAACCTATCATATTCTTTTTGATTACGTTTAAATTGTTTTTTCTGATTACGTTTTACTGCACATTGTATGTCTTCTTTTTCACCTAGCAGGTCAAATTCACCATGAATCATAAAAAATCCCTGTTCATATTTTATATTTTGGCTGTCAACCGAATTAAAAAAACTTTTACAAAACGACAAATAATGAATTGCATCCAGCATATTTGTTTTACCCATCCCATTATTCCCCACAAAACAATTCATCTTCCGATGAAAAGTAAGGTTCATTTGCGAATAATTTTTGAAATTGACTAACGAAATTTTATGGAGATGCATACCCAAATAATATAACCTTAGCTCATTTCTTTCTGCTGTTAATACGCTTATCCAAATCAAAACCAATCTTGAATTTCACCACATTTTTAGAGGGAATATCTAAATCTTCCAATGTTCTGGGATTGATTCCCTTTCTGGAAAGTCGCTGGCGTACAATAAAAGTTCCAAAACCAATCAAGGCAACCCGATCACCTTTTTTCAATGCAAAAGATACCGAATCAAGAAAGGCTTCAAGAGCGCGTGAGGCGTCTGCTTTGGTTAAGTTAGCTTTATCTGCTATGGCTTCAATTATATCTGCTTTATTCATTTTATTTTAAACGAAAAACAAATTTAAATTATTGAAAGGAATAAATGCAGAATGATTAGAGGATTTCGCTGAATTTTACCAAAACTTATCCCAAGCGAACATCATCCGTTAAACGGAATCCACGTAAAAAATCAGCTGCAGGCATTCTTTTTTTTCCTGCCGCCTGAAGTTCCATTATACGAAGCGTTCCACGACCACATTTTACAATCAAAAAATCCTCCCGTTCAGCATAAATGCAAATCGAATCATTTACGGATTGATTTTCAATCACAGCACTTTTAAAAATCTTAACCGGAATTTCCTTGTTATCCGATTGAATCAGAACCGTCCATGCAGACGGATACGGACTCAATCCACGAATGTGATTGTGAATTTCAATTGCGGATCTGCTCCAGTCAATTTTACATAGTTCCTTGTTTAATTTCGGAGCATGTCGATGTTCGGGTAAAACCTCCTGTTCTGAAAATTTTACTTCACCATTACTAATTTTATGCAGACTTTGAATTAAAAGTTCAGCGCCCATTTTCATCAAAACATCATGCAATTGTCCTGCGTTAATTTCATTATTCAAATCAACACTATCTTGTAGCAACATACTCCCTGTATCAATTTCATGCTTTAACTTAAAAACCGTGACACCGGTTTGAGCTTCTCCGTTTATCAGTGCCCAATTTATTGGGGCAGCTCCTCTGTAATTAGGTAGCAAAGATGCATGAACGTTATAAGTTCCAAAGCGGGGTAAATTCCAGACCTGTTCGGGTAACATGCGAAACGCCACAACAACTTGTAAATCGGGTTGCCATTCGCGTAAGGCATTCAAAAACTCTTCACTTTTCAACTTTTCTGGTTGAAGGATTGGAAGACCTTTTTCCACAGCAAAAATTTTAACATCTGACTTTACGACTTGCAAACCACGCCCGGAAGGTCGATCCGGTGCAGTTACAACACCAACTACATGAAAGCCGGAATCGAGCAAAGCCCGGAGTGATGCTACTGCGAACTCAGGAGTTCCAAAAAAAACAATGCGCATACGGCAAAGATACTTATTTAAGAACCTTCACTTGTTTTATTTCCTTTTACGAATATCATTCAACTGAATGTTTTCCCCGGCCATACAGGTCGTCATTACTCCTTTTCGTAATGAGTATCGAATCCACACTTTCAATGCGTCTTTTCTGAATTCCTCTTTCAATTCACCCGGATTTAGTTTTTTACCATTTTCCAAAAACAATAAATATCCACAACCATCCACATCATAATTCCTTACCTCCGCTTTTACAAATCCTTCTGCAGTGTAAGCATATTCAGTCTTGCAGGAAAAAAATAAAACCAAAATAACACCAATAAAAGAAACAAATTTTCTCATAATCAAAGAATCAATCAGTAAATATACCATCAATCTGCTAAATTTGCAGACACACCATGCTTAAAAATTCCTCGCGTACGCTTCCACTTCTTGCAGGCCCGTTGGTTGCACTACTCATCTGGTGTTTTGCAGATTTGAATCCGGAAAACCCACTGACCACACGAATGGCAGGTATCGCAATCTGGATGAGCATCTGGTGGATTACTGAGGCCGTAAATCTTGCAATCACAGCCCTTCTTCCCGTTCTGCTGATGCCGATTTTGCGCATAACTCCGCTAGAAACGATTGCACCTCAGTACAGCGACAGTATCATTTTTTTATTCATCGGCGGATTCATGATGGCATTCGCCATCGAAAAATGGGGATTGCATAAGCGCATTGCGTTAAAGGTTTTGTCTGCGGTGGGTTCAAATCCTCAAAAAATATTATTTGGTGTTATGCTTTCATCGTTTTTGATATCCAATTGGATTTCAAATACCGCAACCACAATAATGCTGTTAAGCGCAGTACTGTCTCTCATCGGCGTGATTGAATTACATCTTGAAAAGGATAGCGACAGGGACAAATTTGCAGCAGCCTTGCTATTAGGGCTTGCCTTTTCTGCCACCATCGGCGGAATGGCAACGCCGGTAGGGACACCGCCGAATATGTTTTTTTTTAAAGAATATCAAAAAACATATGCCGATAGAAATGATTTGAATTTTTTTACCTGGGCTAAAATCGGTTTTCCGCTTTCAATTTCATTTTTATTAATTACTTATTATGTACTGAAACGCTATTATCTACACCACCTGAAAATGAATTTCGACAGAAACTATTTTAAAAACGAACTTAACCTAATCGGGAAGGCTTCTGCTGAGGAAAAAATAGTTTTTTCACTTTTCATCAGCTGCGTCATTTTATGGTTTACTCGTGAGCGGGTTGAAATAGGTTCATTTCAATTTAAAGGATGGGGTGATTGGTTTGGTGAAATTGGAACTGGCGGGAAAAAATTAAAAGCGATTGGAGATGCCAGTGTTGCAATTTTTGCAGCCATTCTGCTTTTTGTTATCCCAGCTCCTAGTCTTAAGGGAGAAAAACTATTGGTCTGGGACGATGCAAAAAAATTACGATACGACATTATTCTGATGTTTGGTGGCGGTTTTGCACTGGCCTACGGATTCAAGGTAGCCGAACTGGACAAATGGCTTGCCGAAACCTTGTATGTACTGAAAGGATCAAATCCGATTTTTCTTTGCCTTATAGTTTGTTTAATTGTTTGCATCATTAGTGAGTTTGCATCTAACATTGCCAGTATACAATTAGTTATGCCCATCATGGTTGCACTTCAACCCAAAATTGGTGTAGAACCTTTACAATTGCTTATTCCTGCTACTTTCGCAGCTTCACTTGGATTTATTCTACCGGTAGCCACAGCAGCCAATACCATCGTTTTCGGTACAAAACGTATCTTTACGAGAGACATGTTTTTCATCGGAATTATTTTGGACCTTGTTGGAATTTTATTCATTACACTTTTTACCTTTTTGTTACTTTAAATGATTCAGGCAAAAAATATTGAAAAAAAGTACGGTAAACTGGAAGTTTTACGTGGAGTCGATTTATCGATTGAGAATGCAGAAATTGTTTCCATAGTTGGTGCATCAGGCGCAGGTAAATCCACTCTCTTGCAAATTTTGGGCACTCTTGATAAAGATTATTCAGGAGAACTCATCATAGGCGAAATAAACGTTCGCAAACTCAGCGATAAAAAACTTTCTGCTTTCAGAAATAAAAATATCGGATTCATTTTTCAATTTCATCAATTGCTTCCGGAGTTCACGGCACTGGAGAATATTTGCATTCCGGCATGGATCGCCGGCGTCTCAAAAAAAGAAGCAGAAAAAAAAGCGATGGAGTATTTGGAGGTATTAGGCATCTCCTCACGAGCCCATCATAAGCCTTCTGAATTAAGTGGTGGCGAACAGCAGCGAGCCGCGGTTGCACGAGCGCTAATAAACAATCCATCCGTAATTTTTGCGGATGAACCTTCCGGCAACCTTGATTCGGTAAACGCAAATGAATTACATCAACTCTTTATAAAACTCCGCGAGCAATTCCATCAATCCTATGTAATTGTTACACACAATAAAGAGCTCGCTGCAATGGCAGACAGAAAACTGGAAATGAAAGACGGGAAATTTATTAAATAAAATAAAGAAGGAACTTCCCTGTGAAATTTTTTGGATCTACTTTTTCAATTTCAACACTTCGAAAAAAAGTTATCGAACGGGATTTGCGAAAATTAAATTGGTTTAATAAAATAATTCTTTGGATCAATTATTCATTTATTATTGCACTCCTGGCATCTTATTTTGCTAGATACATCAGTCCGGTAACCTTTTGGCCACTTGCATTTTTTGGACTTGCCTATCCCATCATCCTGATCGGGAATATTTTCTTTATTCTTTACTGGTCTCTACAATTCCGCTGGCTTGGAATTTTTTCTGCACTGACACTACTTTTCGGACTAAGGTCATTTCTGGGTTACGTTCAATTCAACCGTGTATCTAAAGAAAATAATTTCAGTAATGGTTTACGTGTGATGTCTTACAATTGCATGTTATTTGATTTGTATAACTGGAGCGATGACAATAACAGTAAAAGCCGTGAATCCATTTTTAAAATGCTGGAAAAGGAAAGTCCGGATATTTTATGTTTGCAAGAATATTATACTTCAGAGAATCCTAAGAGTTTCGCAAATACGCAAGCGCTCACAGAACGTTTAAACGCAAAAAATTACCATACGGCTTACACAACAACTTTGCGCGAAACAGATCATTGGGGCGTAGCCACCTTCACGCGTTATCCAATTATAAGGCAAGGAAAAATTGAATTTGAAACTAAAACAAATAACATCTGCATTTTTTCTGATCTGGTAATTGATAAGGATACGGTTCGCGTTTACAATGTGCACCTGCAAAGTATTCAATTTCGCCGCGAAGATTACCAATTTGTAGGCGAGGTGTTATCGGATAAGTCAAATGAAGAAATTGAACACAGTAAAAATATTTTGCGGCGATTAAAACGTGGTTTTTTGAAACGGGCAGATCAAGCAAAAAAGGTTGATGAAAGTAGTAAAGATTGCCCTTACAAGGTTATTGTTTGCGGCGATTTTAATGACACTCCCTCCTCCTATGCTTACGAAACAATGCGTGGACAGTTAAAAGATGCTTTTGTGGAAGCAGGAAATGGATTTGAAAAAACTTATCGTGGAAAAATGCCGGCTTTTCGTATCGACTATATTTTACACAGTAAAGAATTTAAAACGCTTGAATATCGAAAAATTCAACAGGGGCTCACAGATCATTTCCCGGTTACTGCGATTTTGGAAAAAAATAAGTATTAAAAAATAATTAGCTTACTTTATTTTAGAACCAATAAATTTTTTAATATCGTCATTTAATGTCGGAGACAATTCAATAGGATTAGGGTCTCCTGCTTTTTGTTTAGCTGTCGCGGCGGTTGCCTTCTCTGTTTTATCTGCCATTCTATAAATACGAATCAGATTTTTCACCACGTTTTTATCATCGCTTCGTAACTGAACACATTTCTCCAGAAACAAAATTGAATTGTTCCAGTATTCCTTTGCTTTTTTATCATTATCGGAACTTGGTGTTCCGCTTTGAGAATACCAGTTGCCCCAGTTGTTGTAAACCGCTCCCAGATTGAAATTGGAATCAAAGGAGTTTGGATCACACTCAACAGCCTTTAAATAAGCGCGCTCTGCTTTAAGCATGAGTTCATTGAAATTCGCAGGTTTTGTAGTATCCTTACCCGTTTTCAAACTTTTAGGATTGGCCTGATTATCGAAAACGTTTCCTCTCACAACATAAAGCGCACAATTTTTTGGATCTTTCTCAATCGCTTTTTCGATATAATCCATCGCTGCCGCTTCTTTGCGTTGCTGTAAACAGATATTTATAAAATTTAAAATCAATCCTTTATCATTTGGAAAAATTGCAATCCCATCTTTAAGCGCCGCCTCAGCATTAGCCGTATCTTTTTTACCAAGATAAGCGAAGTGAATTTTATTGTACGTTTCAGCTGTAGCCACTTTATCATCTTTCATCGTTTTTCCAAATTCAATTACTTTATCAAATTGAGAGGCTCTTTCTGCAGAAAGCATTGCGTTCTCGATTAATAAAGTATCTTTCTTACCCGCCAATTTAAATCCCTGATAGGTTTGGTCAAAAAGATCCATCGATTCTTCATATTTTTTTACCTTAAATCGTCCGATTGCCAAATTTTGCATTTCGCTGAACATATTCATTGCAATCGGTAACAACTCCATTGTATATGGTTTCTCGCTTTGTTTTTCTTCTGATAACATTACCTTTTCCATTGCCTCTCCGGCAATTTCAAACTCTTTGATATCAACATTTCCGTATGCCTCGTCTACAATTTGGCTTTTATTAGTAAGTGTGGCGGATAATTTCTTTTTTTCCTGCTCCCAATTATAAATGAACAGCGCGTAGTAAATTTTCGAAGTATAGGTAAGTGTTTTAGGCTTATCCTTTGTATCGGCGTGCTCGCGTGCGAGATCTATTTTCTCCTTTGCTTTTTGCAAATAGGAATAATCAGGCTGGCCTTCTTTCTTGGATGTTTCATAATCCTGAAGTGCACGCCATGCCGACTGAACATTATTGGATTGTGCTACCATAAAAACAGGTAGTCCAATTGCAAGAAATAAAAAACGGGATATAGATTTCATTTTTTTAATTTTTTGTTCGTTTAAACAATTACTTTGCCAAGATATTTATTGTTGCTCATCAGACGTAGGTGACTCATCCTTTCCATAATTTTCATTTGGATTTTCCGGTGATGCTTCTGCCGAATTATTTGATTGGTCAGATAACACGTTAGTGTCAGACAATTCTGCCGAAACCTCATCTTCTTCATGATCGACCTTAGTTACGGCAGCAATATCATCGCCTTCCTGAATGTTGATTAGCCGAACGCCTTGTGTAGCTCTACCCATCACTCTAAGATCAGCAACTTTTAACCGAATGGTAATTCCAGATTTATTGATAATCATTAAATCATTCGAATCAGTAACCGATTTAATTGCAACCAAGAGTCCGGTTTTATCGGTAATATTTATTGTTTTAACACCTTTCCCGCCACGATTTGTTACTCGATATTCTTCCAGATCACTGCGTTTACCAAAACCTTTTTCAGAAACTACCAAAACGTTGCCAGGATTTTCCGTATCAATACAAATCATTCCCACCACTTCGTTGATTCCTTTTCCTTCTTCGTCATCCAAGTTAATTCCGGTTACACCGGATGCGTTACGTCCCATTGGACGCACCTTAGCTTCATTAAAACGACAAACCTTTCCAAATTTCGTAGCGAGCATAATTTCATTCTTACCGTTAGTCAAAGCGGCCTCCAGTAATTGATCGCCCTCTCGAATGGTTACGGCGTTGATTCCGCTTCCACGAGGTCGTGAATAGGCCTCTAAGGTGGTTTTCTTAATTATACCATTTTTTGTACAAAGAATGATGAAGTTATTATTGATATAGTTTTCATCTTCTAAATTTTTGACATTAATGAAAGCTTTTACCTTATCGCCCGGAGGAATATTTATCAAATTCTGAATGGCCCTACCCTTTGATTGTTTGTTCCCTTCAGGTATTTCATAGGCCCTGATCCAAAAACAACGACCTTGCTCGGTAAACAATAATAAATAATTATGAGTGCTTGCAACAAACATGTGTTCAATAAAATCTTCTTCACGGGTACTTGATCCTTTGCTGCCTCTTCCTCCCCTGCCCTGTGAACGATATTCTGTAACAGCTGTACGCTTCATGTAACCCATGTGAGAAATAGTAATCACAACATCCTCATCTGCAATCATGTCTTCCATACGGATATCATCGCCAGTATAAACAATCTCTGTTCTTCGCGAATCACCATATTTTTCTTTGATCTCGAGCAATTCACCTTTAATGATCTTCATACGAAGTGCCTCATCATTTAAAATGGACTTCAGATACTCGATCTGTTTCATCAATTCGCCATATTCCGCTTTCAGCTTGTCTCGCTCGAGACCGGTTAAGGTACGCAGACGCATATCAAGGATTGCACGACTCTGAACTTCGGTCAGTCCGAAATTCTTCATCAAATCATCTTTGGCTGCATCCGGACTTGAACTTTCACGGATAATTCGAATTACTTCATCCAGATGATCAATTGCAATTAACAAGCCTTCTAAAATATGAGCACGTTTTTCAGCCTGTGCCAATTCAAAAGCGGTTCGACGAGTTACTACATCATGCCTGTGATCAACAAAGTAGTGAATCAGATCTTTCAGATTCAAGGTCATTGGACGACCATTTACTAACACCACGTTATTTACCGAGAAGGAAGTTTGTAAAGCTGAATACTTGTACAAATTATTCAACACAACGT
>OMJH01000117.1 GCA_900299295.1 Bacteroidota bacterium | reverse complement strand
TTTAAATCAAAACTGGTATCATTTTGTTTGGGATTTTGCCGTTGAAACGCACTACAGCGTTCATGATACGATTTCCTTTACCAACGATTTTAACCGCGGCGATTCTCTGAACGATCTTTTTATTTTTAACCATTTTATCACGGATGTGCCGCTGGGTTTTGGCTCGCCCACTGACGCCGCAATTATCAATTCCTTCCCGTTTTTATCAAATCGCTTAATCAATAATTTTTCAGAAAAACAAAAATTCCCAAACTTCATCACGCTTGATTTTTACGATTCAGGCGATGGTGTAAGTGTTGTAAACTGGTTGAATACAGGCGTGCTTTCCGTTGAGGAAACGGCATCAAAAATTTTTTCTGTCTTTCCCAACCCGGCGAATGGCTATTTTAGAATAGTTTGCCGAATCCCAAATTTATCGTTCAGTCTAATGAATTGCCAGGGTCAAACTATTCAAACTTTCCGCTCAGACGCAAACGGGCATGCAACTATTTACGTGTCTCTTTCTGCCGGACTTTATTTCATACGTTCACAAAACGGATGTTCTTATCCTATTCTAATTTGTAATTAATTTACAGTTAAAATCAATTATCAATTTCTTTCCAGTCGAACTGTTTTCCTTTCATTCGTGCGATTGATATCAGAATCATTACAAAAAACGGGAGGTACATGAAAATTCTGTATTTCGGTATTTGGTAATAATCGAATACGATAATTGATTTCTTTTTTAACCGTTCAGCAATTAAATAAAGCGCAGGTACAAGCAGAAGAGTGAGTAATGTGGCAAAGCTTAATCCGAAAATCATCGTCCAGCTTAAGGGTCCCCAGAATACAACACTGTCGCCACCAAGGAATATATGCGGATTGCCTTCTGAAAAAAGTTTAGCAAAATCGATATTTAATCCAACGGCGAGCGGGATCAAACCAAGGATGGCGGCAATCGCTGTAAGTAACACGGGCGTTAGTCGTGTTCTTCCTGCCTCAACAATTGATTCGAACAAGCCACTTCCGCGTTCGCGTGTTAAGTCTGCAAATTCAACAAGCAAGATTCCGTTCCTTACTACAATTCCGGCAAGCGCAACAATCCCGATACCGGTCATTACAATACTCATTTCCATTCCTGTAATCGCAATGCCTAAAAGTACACCAATCACGCTGAAGAAAATTTCCGTTAGAATAATCAGTGGTTTTCCAAAAGAATTGAACTGAATGACAAGAATCAATAAGATTAATCCGAATGAAATGAATAGGGCATTCCTTAAAAACACCATGGTTTCCAGTTGTTCTGCATCCTGACCTGCAAAATTAACCGTCACATTCCCGATAGGCTTGTATTGCTCCAGCAATTTTTTGATTCTTCCGGCAACCTCATTCGGATTGAAACCTTCTAGTACGTCCGATGAAATTGTAATAATACGCTTCTGGTCTTTTCTTTTAATGCCGGAATAGGTTTCACCGTATCGGATATCTACGTAATTGCTGATCGGAACATTCCGCAGCTGCCCACCGAACGACATATCGCGGAAGGTACTTACGTGATTAACGACTACATCAATGTTGTTTCGTTGTTCAGGAAGATAACGAAGCATGATGGGGTATTGATCAACTCCGTCACGGAATTTTGATGCTTCGAGCCCGAAGATGGCTGTACGAATTTCATTGGCAATGGTTGAAGGTCTGATTTTATCATTTGCGCTTCTGATTTCATCAATATCCCAAACAATTTCGGGTTTATTGAATTCCATATCCATTTTTAATTCGGATACCCCTTTAATTCCGTTCTCTTTAATTTTTGAATTCAAATAAGCAATTGTTCTGAACGCATTGTTTTTTAACTCAGCGAAGTCATCGCCTTTAATTTCAATCGAAACAGGCTTTGCCTGTGGCGGACCCGATTGCTCTTTCGCTACCCAAATTTCAGCTCCGGGAATACCCCAGTTCATTGCCTGTAGTTTTTTTAAGTAAGTCCCGGTTTTCGGGCCGCTTCGTTCCGCGTATTTTTTAAATGCGATGGCGATTTTGCCTCTGTTGGGATATTCCGCCTGATCCTGATCGCGCGGATCAGTAACACTCCGTGTTACGTTGGTAATGATGGAGGAAACATCCGGATTATTTTTTCCAAGCGCAGCGTTCACGGAATCTTTCACCTTCATCATCACACTTCGTGTATAATTCGGGTCGGTACCGGAAGGAAGTTTTACGTACACATAAACAAAGTTAGGATCTCCTTGTGGGAAGAAACCAACTTTTGGTTTGCTAAGCACGAAAAGGAAAAGAGTAACAAAAAACAAAACAACCGTACTGAATAGCATGGTATATGGCCGTTTAAGACACCAGCGCAAAATCGTAGCGTATCTTTCTTGAAATGAAGGCCATGTTTTTGTCTGGAATTTTTTGATGGTTTTACTTAAGACAAAAACATTCAGGATGTAAAACGCGAGAATGAACAAAACAAAATTCCCGAAACCTGTGTTTTTTGACAAATAACAAAGCAACGCAATTGAAATGAAAATGATTCCTGTTACTTTATTGGATTTTGAAAGTTTCATTTTCTTTTCCGAGGAATGCCCTTCCTCGTTTCGCATGAAGTCCACTGCGAAAACCGGATTGATTATGTAAGCAACTAGCAAAGAGGCGAGTAATGTTACAATCAATGTAATCGGGAGAAAAAACATAAATTTTCCGATTACGCCTTTCCAAAATGCAAGAGGGATAAACGGCGAAAGTGTTGTAAGAGTGCCTGAAAGTACCGGTAAAAAAACTTCACCGGCAGCCATTTTCGCGGATTGAATTATGTTTCTTTTTTCATGAACGAAAATTCGATGTGTATTTTCAATCACCACAATGGCATCATCAACAACAATTCCCAATGCCAGCAGAAATGAGAACAATACAATCATGTTCATTGTGAAGTTGATGCCCGGCATAACGAGAAAGGCCACGAACATGGAAAGTGGAACCGACATAGCAACGAAGAGTGCATTTGTTGTTCCCATGAAAAACATCAGAATGAACGTAACTAAAACAAATCCGATAATGATGGTGTTAATCAAATCATGTAATGTTGTTCTTGTATTTTCACTTTGATCGCCTGTAATTTTTATTTCGAGGTCAGTGGGTAATTCGCCTTTTTTCATTTCCTCGATTGTTGCGTAAATTTTGTCGGAGGCCTCAATAAGATTTTGGCCGGCTTTTTTGATGATATTTAAGGTGATAACAGGCTCTTCTCCCAGCGTAGCAAAACTTTGCTGCTCTTTTATTCCGTCAACTACTTCCGCAACGTCCTCTAAATATACCTGGCCGCCGGTTGGACCCGGCACGACAAGTTTCTTTATCTCTTCAATATTTTGAAATTCATTCTTGATGCTGAGCGATGGTTTTTGATTATTGTTGGTGATGCTTCCGAGGGTTGCATTAATGTTGCTTCCCTGTATAGTTTGCATCACGTCCCAAAAGCTGATTTGCCTCGATTGCATTTTGTACATATCAAGGTTAATCTGTATTTCACGTTCCGGTGCGCCAATCACATCCACACGTGTAATTTCAGGCAGAGAACGGATTTTATTTTTTATTTTTTCTGAAAACTCCTTTAGTTTAACCGGATCATATTTCCCTGCTACATTCACGTACATGATGGGCAAGTCGGAGAAATTGACGTCCGTAATGGTGGGGCCTTGAGTAGGCACGAATGTGAATTTAGATTTTGCCAGCCCAACTTTATCTTCAACCAGTTTTCTTGCTTTGTCGGGATTTACATTCGTGTTGAATTCAACTAAAATAACAGAGACATCCTGCAAGGAGGTGCTTGTCATTTTTTTGACACCGGAGATAGATTTGAGTTCAGTCTCTATCGGGTCCGTTACAAATTTTTCAATGTTTTCAGGCGAGTTTCCTGCATAAATAGTTTGAACGTATATAGTAGGTACTACGATGTCAGGGAAACTTTCTTTCGGCAACGATTGATACGTCATGAGTCCCATCACTGTAATAATGATGGTAATGATGTAAATGCTGATGCGGTTGTCAATTGCCCAACTGCTCAGTTTGAATTCTTTAAAAACTTCTTTCATTTTTCAGCTTTTAGTTTCGTTTATTTTACAGCTGTGTAAATTGCAGATCCGTCTTGTAACCCGAGAAAACCGTTTGTAATTATTTCATCGCCTGCCTTTATCCCATTAAGAATTTCGGCAACCCCGTTATAGGACTGGCCAATTTTTAGAATGCGTTTTTCTGCTTTATTACCATTTTTAATCATGACATAACTATTGGTACCATCACGTTGAATGAGTTTAACTGGTAATTGAACAACTGCAGAGGATGAGCTATAAGTAGTAATCATGAGTTTGGCAAACATGTTCGGGTGATAATCTTTATTCCCGTCTAATTTAACTTCGACCGTGAAGGTTCTGTTGAGTGTATTAATCGTTTTTGCAGCATATGAAATTTGCGAATCAATCGAATCATTCATGTCCGGAATCAGAACGCGCACTTCATTTCCTTTTTTAATTAGCGGAGCAAATTTTTCTGCAACATCTGCTTTGATTTTCAGCTTGCTCATGTTTACAACGCGAATGGCGGGCATTCCCGGAGCAACCGCACTACCGGCCTTAATGTCTACAGCGTCAATTGTTCCGTCAATCGGAGAAATAATTTTTGTCATACGGAGCTGTTCTTTCAATGCGCCAATCTTTTTTTCCATGCTTTCTTTCTGATTTTTTATTTGTAAAAACTGAACTTCCGTTCCGATTTTCTGATCCCATAAACTTTTTTGTTTTTCGTACAAGGTGGTGATGAGTTCCAGATTAAGTTCGGCATCATTGATGCTTTGCATAAGCGCGCTGTTGTCGGTTTCGGCTAGTACTTGACCTTTGTTGACCATATCCCCTGTTGAAACATAGATCCGACTTACTGTGCCGGGCATTTCCGAACTTAAAGTCACCGTTTCTTCTGCATCCACTTTTCCCATAATGTCCAGATAATTTTTAAATATCCCGACGGTTGCTGGCTGTACTTCGATCAACTGGCCCTGAAGTTCTTTCACTCCGTTAAGCGTTGCAATTTCATTTTCAATTTTTTCTATTTCTGATTTTAAATCCGAAAGCGAATTTTGTTTTTTGGTTAATTCGGATTTCAGTTGCTCCAGTTTTTTTTCTTTGGAAGGTTCTCCGCAGGAAAACAGTAGAACGGCAACAGTGATTAGGATGAGGTGTTTTTTCATAAGTTATTTTTTAGTGTTGCACTACTTCACCGTCGTGCAAACGGATTATTCTATCGGTATTATTGGCAAAGTTCATGTCGTGTGTAACGACAAGAATGGTTTGTAAAAGATTTTTTTTCAGTTCTTTAAAAATTTCGAGAACATTTTGAGAATTTTTTGAATCAAGGTTTCCGGTGGGTTCATCGCCGAACACAATTTTCGGGTCATTGATCAGCGCACGAGCAATCGCGGCACGTTGTTGCTGCCCGCCTGAAAGTTTATTCGCTTTTTTCAATGCTTGCGATTTCATATCCAGCAATTCCAGTTTTTGCATAGCATCAGATTCAATTTCTTCCTCATGTTTTTTTCCAAGTTTTAATGCGGGTAGCATTACGTTTTCGAGCACGGTAAATTCAGGCAATAAATAGTGGAACTGAAAAACGAATCCGATCATTTCGTTGCGAATGGAGGCAAGTTCATTTTTAGTTTTTTTGGAAAGATCGTCTGATTCCAAAAATAAACTTCCAGCGTAATCGGTGTCCAGTGTACTTAAAATATATAGTAAAGTTGATTTTCCGCTCCCCGATGAACCAATGATAGAAACAAATTCTCCTCGCTCTACTGAGATATTAATGTTCTTCAAGGCCTGGAATTCTACAGGATCCCTGAAAAATTTATTTAACGATTTGGTTTCCAATATTGCTCCCATCGTCATTTTCCTCTTATAATTTCAATCGGGTCCACTTGGCTTGCTTTTCTTGCCGGAATGTATCCTGAAATTGCGGTAACTATTAATCCGAAAATAAATGCAAACGCGTAAAATGCAGGAGACTGATTGAACTTCAGGTATTCCATTGATACGAAGCCTTTAACGTCCATTCGTATATTTCCAACGATGGTTTGCATGGTAAATCCAAGAAGTAATCCGAGCAGGCCGCCAACAAATCCGATGATTAGTGATTCTGTCAGAAAAATCACACGGATATCTCTATCGCGGTAGCCAATCGCTTTCAGAATGGCAATGTCCTGCATTTTTTCATAAATGATCATCATGAGGATGTTGAAAATTCCAAATCCGCTTACAATTAAAATGGAAGCAATGATCAAATAAGTAATCATGTTTTGAATTTTGAAAATTCCGAAAATGTTGGCATTCGCATTCTTCCAGTCTTGCGCAGTGTATTTGTATTTAAGACTGAATTCCTTTGCAAGAATTTCCGCTTTGTTGATGTCGCGGAGTTTAATATTGATGTCGGTGATGTAGGCACCATCCACCTGCAAAAGTTTCTGAGCGTTGCGGATATTGATGTACGCGCGCGACTTGTCTGCTTCAGTTAAGCCGCTCCGGTGGATGCCGACAATTTTCATTTCAAGTTCCACACCTTTTGGTGAAATAACATTTATGTTATCGTGCAGGTGAGCGCCAAGTAAATCGGCAAGGCCTTCTCCCAAAATAATTCCGTTGGGAATCGTTTGCAAATCAAAGATGTCGCCTTGTCGCGTGTTCTTTGCAAGATCAAAAAGTAGATTTTCTTTTTCAATGTTTACACCGGACACGCGACCCGCGACTGTTGCGATGCCCATTTTAAAAATAGATTGCGAACCCAGGAAAGGCGATACGCCTACTACTTCCGGATGATGTTCCAGACTTTCAATGATCTGCAATCCGTTTTTTATTCGCGGTAATTCCTCTTTCGGTTTTTGATTTCTTACGGCAATTAAATTATTACGCAGTGAATCAACCTGCCCGGCAATACTTGGCCTGTCTTTTTCGGCTTCATTGTAAAGTCGGATGTTTGCAGTTGTGTTGACCGTTTGATTGATAAAGGTGCTTTGAAATCCCGACATTAGTCCCGCCTGAAAAATGAATATCGCAATTCCGAATGTCACGCCCAGCATTGCGACAATCGTTTGCCGCTTTTTTGCTTTTAAATGGGTGAGTGCTATTCGGATATTAGGACGCATGCCGGCTTAAGGTTTAACAAGTGTTGTGTTTTCATCGATTCCGCTGATAATTTCAACATAATCGATATTCTCGATTCCTGTTTTTACAGTTATCAGATTTTCCTCGCCTTTTATTTTTAACTGATTTTTTCCGACAAGAAATTCTCTCTGTATTACAAGCGCGTTCTTTTTAGTGCTGATAATGATATTAGCTTCCACCGATAGAGAGGAGTAGAATGCAGAAGAATTTTGCGCTTCAATCTCTGCAATTACTTTTATTGTTTTGTTGGTTTGTGATATGCGCGGATAAATTTCACGCACTTTTGCCTTAAAGGTTTCATTTTCGAACGCATCAATGGTAAAAACAACTTCCTGCCCAGGTTTTACAAAGCGTATGTCGGTTTCATCAATGAATAACTCC
>OMJH01000116.1 GCA_900299295.1 Bacteroidota bacterium | reverse complement strand
TAAAATTGCGTTGAAATTGCTTTTTGGTTGCTTTTAAAAACGGAGAAGATTTTTTTATTGAATACTCCATCAGCACTTTAATATCATAGGAATATCCGTTTTCAGAAAATAATTCTTCGGGATATCGATTCATGAGTTGTGCTATTTGCTGAGGTTCAAGATTACCAACCAATACGATTTGTGAAGAAAGTGTATCCAGAATTCGAGAAATGGAATCCGGCGAAAAGAAAACATCATTCGGCTGAAAAATAACTGGAATTGATGTATTCCATTTTTTCTGGTAGAAATCAATAAACCACTTTTCCGATCTCACAATCATTGAAATTTTTTTATTGGGATATTTGCGTTTATAGGTATCAGCGACCTTCACAAATTGTTCAAAGCCCTGACGAAAATTCAGTTCGAAGAACTTACGGTCAGCTGAAAGCGATTGCAAAAAAAGCCCAACAAATAGCACTGTAAACAATGTGTAAAAATTTGATTTGAGTTTTCGGAACAAAGAAAAAAAGGCCAGAATAAAAAACGGAGCGGAAAAAATTAAAGTTGAAAATTGCAAAACAGGATTTCTGAAAAGGGAATAAAAAAATGTGATTAAAAAAGAACAAAAAAACAGAATGAAAAACAAGTAAAGAATTTTTTTTCGTTCAGTTGAAACTGTAGATTTTTTGCATCGGTATAAGGAGAAAAGAAATACAACTCCGATTGTTGCCAATAAGGGTAAAGAATAGTGAATCAGAAAAAACAGAAATTTTAAAATGAAATCAGGCTCAGGCGGTGATAACCATCCTCCCACACCGCCAATTGAAAATTGCGAAAGTGTAATTGACAAGTGCGGTAAATAAGCGAGTGCAGCAGCGCTGGACGCCAGTAAATACTTTTTTCTTCGTTCCTTAGAAACCAATACCACCCCTGATAAAAATACCAGCGACGCAAAAAGCATTGAGATATGGTGATTCAAAGAGGAAAGAACTAAAAACAGCGTAAAAAAGAAATAATCCCAAAACGAATTTTTCGGAGAAAATAAAATACGCAACAGAAAATGTACAAGCAATAAGGCCAAAAGACATCCCGTAATATACGGCCTTGCATACTGACTGTAAATGATAAAATATTGGGACAAGGCTACCGTTGATGCAGAAAAAAATGCCGTTTGTTCGTCCAGCCATCTCAATCCTACCAGGTAAACACAAGCCACTACTGCCAACCCGCTTACAATAAAAGGCAACTTCACCATTTCTTCCGATGTTCCAAAGATTTTGGTCCAGTAAAACAAAAAAACATGAACCAAAGCCGGATGTCCGTCCGGACGCACTCCAAAATTTAGCAGGTCTGAAAAAGATGAAAAATCCAATCTACTCAACGCACTCAGTTCATCGTGCGAATAAGGCAAATCAGTAAGCCTGAAAAAGCGGAGAACCGCAGCTAAAATTAGCAGGATTGAAAACTGCAACCACTGACGACTTGAAAGTTTCATTTCCGATTGCAAATTACGCAATTTGCATCGGAATAAATCCTAACGCACTAGACTCAACATTTTTTAAAAAGAAACTTTTCTAACTTTCAGATTCCTTCTTTTCTTTCGGCTCCATTAATCCCGCCATCGCCTTCAACATCCAGTTTCTTGTTTTTGGTATAAAAAACAAAACCGCAGTACCCATCAGCAACAATTTGAACTTCATAAAAAAATTTATTCCGTTGAAACAAATTGGTGACCAGAACTTATTGACTTATTTATCAGTTAAATAATTAAGTGATAGTTTATTTTTTGTTCCCGTATCGGGAATTTTTTCCAATAAAGAAACGATAAAAAAATACCTTAATTTCAAATGCATAAGATTTATATGTATCTTTAAAACTTAAATACGTTATACATACAATTATGCCTTCAACCGAATTACTGAAAGGAACACTTAAAACGGTAGTCTTGAAACTACTTTCCGTACACGGAAAAATGTACGGATATGAGATTACTCAACTGGTGAAAGAACTGACAAAGGACAAACTTATTCTGACGGAAGGAGCGCTGTATCCTGCTTTACACGCATTGGAGGCAGAAGGTGCGGTTATCACGGAAACTGTTTTCGTGGGAAAAAGAATCCGGAAATATTATTCCCTTACGAAAACCGGAAAAGGTTTGATGAAAGAAAAAGTGAATGAATTCACGGATTTCGTATCCACGATGCGACTCTTGCTGAACTTAAAACCTTCCGTATAAATTTATTTCGCAAAACATCATGTACGAATTAAGCGAAGAGGACATTGAGCGAATTGATAAGGATCTTGAGAAAAGAGGAATTGTTACTCCCGATTTACGCGCAGGCTTACTTGATCATATTTGTTGTATTCTGGAACAGGAAATTAAATCAGGGGAAAACCTTGAAATGCATTATGAAAAAATCCTGAAACGATTCTACAAAAAAGAGCTGAAAGAAATAGAAACTGAAACACAACTTACAATAACCTATAAAAACTACTATGCCATGAAAAAAACAATGCTTGTATCTGGAATTTTTTCCGCAATCGGATTCGTAACCGGAGGGATTTTGAAATACTTTTTTCTGCCCGGCGCAGCATTTTCGTTAATCATTGGATTTTCCGCTTTTGCACTTCTTTTTTTGCCCTTATTGATTTTACTGAAAATACGTCAAAAAACAGAGGGACAGAACAACCTTTTATTAATGATTTCATTGGTTGCTTCAAGTCCGGCAGTAATCGGAGTTTTATTCAAAATAATGCATTGGCCCTTTGCGAATATGTTAATGATAATTGGTTTTTTAGTCTTTACGTTCTTATATATTCCAATAAACTTTTATCACGGATACAAAAAACGAGAAAACCGCATGATTGTCACAATAAATACCATTCTTTTTATTGGCGTTGCAGGTGTTTTATTTTCGCTTGTGAATTTACGCCCCAGCCGCACCTACAATACGGGAATTATGCTTGCAGATTCATTGCTACGAAATAATCTTGTGTTGTCCAATAAATTTACTGATAAGGATAAAATTGCGGATGACCAATTAAAACAAGCCATTAATGAATTCAAACAATTATCGGCAGCGTTGATTTTAAAAATTCAACTGGCAGAGGGCGACGGAAAAAATCCGGTAAGTCTAACCGATTTAAGCGTAAACAATAATTTTGCATCCGTTGATTTAATTTTGTTTGACAACAAAAACGGACAGCAAAAAACAAACGCTGAAAAGATCCGTTTGGCTTT
>OMJH01000115.1 GCA_900299295.1 Bacteroidota bacterium | reverse complement strand
CAGATAACAGTAGAGGTAGAACTCGTCATTAATGGGGTCGGATTTACTGTGACGGTGACAACCTGAGTGCCTACACAATTAGCGCCTACACTCCCTGAAACAGTATAGGTCGTTGTAACAGTTGGCGAAGCAATAACAGAAGAGCCGGTGGTTGAGGAGAGACCGGTTGAAGGCGCCCAAGAATAGGTTATTCCGGTACAATTTGATGAACAAGAAGCGGTCAAAGATGTTGACCCGCCAACGCAAATACTTGGGGAAGCTGCGTTTGCTACTAAGACAGGCAATGCACATAAACTTCCTGAAACCATGATGTTATACGTGCATCCGGTCCCCGCAAATCCATCAAGTGTAATCAGGTAACATTGATTTGGATTGGCTGAAAAAGAGTAATTATAATTAGTAAGTGCTCCTGGATTTTGACAAACAAGCGACGTGGCTGTTCCGGCTAAAATAGTTGCGCAAGTAACACCGGGGGCATAAATGGAAAGTTGCAACCCTTGTGTAGAATTACAAACTTGGTTATTAACAATTAAATAGGCCGTTTGACCCGCGGGCCAATTGGCGGGTGCACACCACTGATACCAAACATTATTCTCAACTGAACCAGAGGCAGGATTTTGACAAACGGAAGGCCCATCAGCAGTAGCATCCGCATTTGTTGATGTGTACATTACGTTAGTTAACATGTTGAAGGGGGTGCCGCAACCATCATTAGTGGGAGTAAAGGGTGTTGATGCAGTTATACAAGTGGAAGCAGCTGTGCAGGTGCTGCACTGAGTAAGTGCATTTGAAGATTGAGAAACCATAATATAATAGGTTTGCCCAACTGTTAAGCCGGTAACGGTAACTGAGGATCCAGATGCTACAGCCGGATAACATTGAATTTGAGTAAGCCCATTACAGGGTCCGGAAAAAATAACATAATCCCTCAGTTCTGCAGTAGCGGCACCAGGCCCTATATAATCAGTTTGATTCGTAATAGAAAAACTTGTGGCTGTTGCGGTTACCGCTAACCACTCAACTGCTTGTGTGGTTTCATTATCAGGAGTACATGCCGGATTTATTGATGTAGTGCCTGTCATTGTAACGTTTCCCCCTGCTGCATTTTCACTTTGGTAATATCCCGCATATTGGGCCCCACTGCTATTCCCGCAACCAGTTTGAGGGTAAAGTTGTAAGGCGTCGCAAGGACTTGTCCCTGTTCCGGGGGTTGATTGTGCAAAAAGTAATCCCGAAAAGGAAATTAAAATGACAACTAGAAATTGTATAAATCTATTCATAAAAAAAAGTTAGTTTTCATTTCTAAATTCAGGCACTATAACATATAAGGGCAATGAATTTTTTTTCAACTCTTCGAGCTGCCGGCCAGGGAAAATTTTAATCCTGCAATTTTCAGTTAGTTGTAAATAAACGATTTCTTCGGGATGTCGGTTTTTCTCAATGGACTCGAGTAAGGCTGAAGTCACACTTATGGCAGGTGTCTTTTCGCTTGACACTTCAATCTGAAAGGTTCCCTTTAGTTGGTCTGCGTTTGAGTAAGGAATTTTATCTTTTTCAACCTGCGTGAAAGCAAGTTTGAAACACGCGATTAATAATAAGGTTAAATTGGTTTTCGACATATCAATTTTTTTTAATAACTATTCAAACTTATTAAAATAATTTTTTAACAAATTATTAAGAGTAAAATTACTTAATTTTTCGGAATTAGACGCTGCAAATAATAAACTCACTCCGTTTATGAATTTGACCCTTAAAAAATAATCGGAATCCGATTTTAAGATTGTTTTATTGCGTTTAAACTAAATCGTACCCGGTAAGTTTTCTTGTTGCTCTCGTTGCATTCCCGCAGGTTAAAATGAAATTGCAACGTAAATTAAGTTGCAATTAACTTATGCTGATTAATAAATTTGGAGTTAAAATTTTCACAAAAAAACCAAGAGTAAATTAAAATAATTAATACACGACTTTTATGAAGATACTAAATAAAAAAGGGAGGAAAATTTCCTCCCTTTTCAAAAACTAAATCAAATATTTATTCAATGATCATTTTTCTGGTGATTGTTTCATTTCCGCAGGTAACAGAATAGAAATAGATACCGGAAGAAAGTTTAGAGCAATCAATTGCGTAAGTATGGTGACCCATATTCTGCTGACCGTAGTTTACGGTGTTCACTACCTGTTTTCCAAACATATCGGTAACTGAAACAGAAACATTAGATGCTTTTGTTAAGTTAACTCCGAAGTTGGTTGTTCCATTAAAAGGGTTTGGATAGTTCTGACCAACCGCGAAAGACGCTTTGTTTTGTTCTTTGATTCCAACAGCAAACAAAGACTTATCTACTTTTAAATAGTTGATTGTATTTGTTGCATCGCCATCACCATTTGTCAAAGCAGTTCCCGGTTCGAAATCGCTTTGGTAAACAATGTGAAGAAATTGATCTACGCGCTTAGCAACCGCAGGGAAAGCATCTTCTTCACCCACAGTTGAAGTAAGGTTAATCGCGTCCGTCCAAGTTACACCGCCGTCAGTAGAGGCAACAGCCCACACATCACGGTAAGACTGATCGTCTGCCGTTAAATCATTATCCGCAGGTAAAGAGAAAACGATGTAGATTCCTCCACTTGCATCTAAACCAATAGTTGGCTTACACAATATAGCGTTATTTCCGTAACGTGCAGCGTTAACATCAGTAGTTAAAGTTCCGATTTCGAAAACACCACTTCCGTCAGCATCAACAGCTGCCAATGTTATAGGAATATCAACTTTTGTGTTGGTAATTTCATTCCAGTAAATCAAACCGATTGTTCCTGGTCTGTAAACAGAGGCTCCGGTCGTATCCAATCCTGACTCTGTATATCCATAGGCAACATGCGCTTTTCCATTTGGATCAATAACAACAGCAACTGAACCATCATTCGTTGGAACTGAATCAAATCCCAAAGGAGTTCCGTTATTTTCAGGAACATAAGGGAAAGCATCAACTAAAGTTTTAGTGAAGGTTGTTCCGTTATCAGTAGATTTCCAAAGAGAAACATTTTCTCCAATTCCACCTGTAACAATTGCAACGTTATTTCCCACAGCATCAATCGCATATTGCTCCCCACCACCATACAAGGTAGAAGTGCTATCATAACCCGGTAAACCAAGTTCAACGATGTCCCAGGTAACACCGGCATCCAGTGAACGTGAATAAATCATTGGCTGCTTAACGCCGTTAACGATGTAAGTTGTATCGCTGAAATTTGCGATGACATGTAAAGTGGCATTATCTGATCCACCCACAGCCAAACGAGGCCAAATCGGACCGCTGTTTGTTGCTGATGTTTGGAAAACCGTGAATGGCTGTGTTCCCTTTGTTGCATTGGTATCCGCCATCAAAGTATATCCTGCAGTTTCGTGATTGATAATTACATCACGGGTTCCTCTTAACGTTCCGATTGCAGGAAATCCTGTTCTTAAATTTTCAAAACGATTGATTACAACCGGATTCGTTGTGTTTGGGAATTGCCAGCTAGCTCCATCAAAATAGTTGTAACCTGTTCCGCGATTGGTATACGGAGAACCTGCATCACAGATTGTCCAGATCGCTGAAATGGTTCCGTCGCTGTGATTGATAATGCGGGAAGCCATTGATGAGTTGGATTGTAAATCATACTGTGTTTCGCCAATAATCGTGGTGGTCGCCGTCAAAACCGGATTCAGTTTTGCGTGTGTTCCTGAAACGGGAGTTTGACCTCCTGTTCTTTTGATTTCATTGCCCTTCAATGCATCAATGCGCTTGAAAGGTACAGATTGCTTTGCCATTGGTGCTACTGCGCGGGCGTTCTGCTGTGCGAATCCCGAAACTCCCAAAGCTAAAGCCATTCCAAAGAGTAATTGTTTTTTCATTTTTATGGATTTAGTTTTTATTTCTTCAGCACCAAATTTAATTCATTTTCCGAGAAAGCCAAAACAAAAAACACAAATATCTTCTCATAGAGCGCTTAAAGCTGAAAAACGCGCTTCCATTTGTTAAATGTCAAGATTTTAAATGCGAGAAAATGTTCGGTTTCGCCTGCCGGTGAGAATAGACGTTGAAACTGCTTTTCAAATTGTCCCGGATTCAAATAAGGCATTATTCCTGTAAAATCTTCCTCACGTACCATAGTAAACAATGAATTCAGCCACTGATTATGCGGAGTGAGATACCCCATTTTATCTCGACGTGAATAAATTTTTTCGGGTAAGAATTTTTTACCGGCTTCCCTCAACAAATATTTTGAACTGCCATTTTTCATTTTTTTGTTCCCGGGAATTTTAAATATAAACGAAATGAGATCAATGTCATCTGCGAACGGGGTACGACTTTCAACCGAGTGCCACATACTGCACCTGTCTTCACATTTCAAAAATAACTTCAGTCGTGTATTACAAAACTCTGCACGCAAGTGTTCATTCAGTGAGTTATATTGACGCCTCAGTGTTGGTTGACGATGATATTCTGAAATGAAATCGTTATTTAAAATTCGTAATGCGGGGTTTTTGATTTTTTTCAAAGAAAACAATGCCTTGACATCCGTTTTTGATTTAATAAATTCCCTCAATCGAAAATTTATTGCACCCGGAAATAAATTCATTTCGCTCTTTAATCGATTTGCGTTACCTTGTCTCCGCAGCTCGTTCCAGAAACTTAAAAAGTATGGAACATATCCGGCAAACAATTCATCCCCGCCTTGTCCATCTAGTAAAACTTTTACTTTTTTTTCTTTCGACTTTTTCATCACCAGATATTGCGCATAGGTGCTGCTGCTCCACAATGGCGTATCCTGAGAATAAATCAATTCATCCAGGTCTTTCCACAAACCCTCTGCGTCCGGTTCAACGCAATTCCATGTTCCTCCCTGTTGAATTACCGCTTGCGCAAAAACAGACTCGTCAGCTTTATTTCCCGGAAAAACAGCTGAAAAAAAATCCGGACTTACAGTATTAAATTCACTGAGCAGTACTCCCGCAATGACTCCGCTGTCAATTCCTCCGCTCACGCAAGCGCCGACCGGAACATCCGCGCGCAAGCGCAAACGTATTGACTGAATTAACTTCGACTGTATTTCATCAATTAAAGACTGATCGTCGTAATTCAAAAAAGATTTTTCTTCTTCTTTATTCAATTCATAGTAACGTTCAATGTTCAGCGCAAAAGTTTCTGTATTTAATACCAGGAGATGAGCGGGAAACAATTCCAATACGTTTTGAAACAAACCCTGCGTAGAAAACTCCAGTTCATCGTTGAGTAAAAAATCGCAGACGGCTTGCTGGTTGATACCGGTTTTCACAAAAGGCAAATGCACCAGCGCCTTAATTTCGGAAGCAAAACAAAAAAACGCTTCATCGAAATAATAATAAAACGGTTTTACGCCAAACCGATCGCGGGCTGCAAATATTTCTTTTTTCTCCACATCATAAATCACGAAACTCCACATTCCGTTGAAGCGCGATAAACATTTTTTTCCCCACGCTTTGTACGCGTTTATAATAACCTCGGTGTCAGTTTGCGATGAAAAATGAAAGCCTAATTTTATCAACTCATCGCGCAACTCACGATAATTATATATCTCCCCGTTGTAAGTAATAAACACTTTTTGTTGTTCATCACACATGGGCTGATGCCCGCGTTCACTTAAATCCAAAATAGAAAGGCGACGATGAGAAAATCCAATTTTATACTCATCATCAGCGACAGAAATATCTTTTTCTGATGTATAAATTATATTACTTAACCGGACGTTCTCGGGAGTATCAACGCCTGAAAAAAAAGAGAAACCATTCCGCCCGGACAAAAAGAAACCTTCATCATCCGGGCCACGATGGTGCAACGTATCGCCCATCTGTTTCAGCGCGGAAACAAATTCATGTTTCAAAAATCTGCGAGATATTATTCCGGCAATCCCACACATACAGCCTGTTTTAAAAACTGGTTTTTCCTAACAAAACAAAATTTTTTAGACTTTAAAAAAATTATAGGCGTTGGCCTAAAATTAAATTCAAAAACATAAATAAATCCAGCATATGAACAAAATAAAAATAGCAATAGGGAATCTTGTAATTTAACAAATGCCTGAAGGGAAAAATTCAACAAAAACAATAAAAGCAAAAAAAAATGCAGACTCATGAATTTAGGTTGTGTATCGTAATATCTATGGTAAAATTATGCACGGGAGTCTGCGGATAAACATACGGAAGAATAGTTAGCTCGTGAGGATAATAAATTGCACAAAGGGTGTTGCTGACCGCATACAAATGGCAATGCTCGCTTTTCGGAAGCCCATCCAGAATTCCACGCATTACTTCCCAGCGTGGCGTCTCGGTACTCATTCCGTAATCATGCCACACGATGATTGACTGCTTGTTTTTTAGAAGTTTAAAGGCCTGTTGTGTGTCTCGCATCACCGCCTCATAATGATGATCGCCATCAATAAAAATTAAATCGCAGGATGAATAATAAGGAGTAAAATCGAAACCGGAGGAGTTCCCTTTCAAATGGTGGACGTTTTTCAAATCTCGTGAAAAGAAGCCGTGTAAATTTATGTACTGCTCGTCTTTTCCGAGCTCACGCATTTGCTGGTCAGATAAATTAAGCGTGAAGACTTCCTTTGCTAACCCGGCGACATTTGCGGCGCTCTCCCCTCGCCAGGTTCCAATCTCGAAGTAACGACAATCGGTAAATTTCTCGGCGAGCGAGCGTAAAAGCAGATAATCAGTGGGCAAAGATCCTCCTTCTAAAAAAGAGTATGGTGATACAATGTTATTGTTTGCCCCGGCAAATGTAGAGAGTGATACTCGCGGTAATCCCGTTGGTAAATTGTATGTGTTTAATAGCTCTTCCTTGTTTATCTCCTGATCCTCGAGAATTAAATTCAACAAATACGGTTTTCGCATCAATAAGCGAAGGGCTTTAAAAAGTTTTGATGCTTTGCTCATGATTAACAAAGGTAGCTAATCCGTTTTATCTGATTCTTTTTTAAATCCGCGCAATAAAAAAACAAGATCTTCTCGATTGATTAGAAATTGCTTTAACGTAAACACTGATTCACGTTGAAATAAAAAAAGCGCAACAAAGAAATTTGCCATGTACGCTAACGAAGTAATTGCTCCCGCAATATAAACCGTATACCCCTTATTCGTTATAAAAATTAATCCGACTCCTGTGGCCGTAAATAAAAGTCCCGCAAGAATGCAAATTAAATTCTTGTAAAATTCTCCACGTCCGGAAAAATGATGTCCTAAAATTAAATATCCGGAATAAAAAATCAATCCGGGAACTAAGTAAAGAAGTATTTCATGAATGCCGGCGAAGGAGTTACCAAAAAGCCACAAAAAAAAAGAATCCTGTAAAAAAAATAAAACAAGTCCCGCCAAACAACTTAAAACAAAATTCAGTTTCAGAAAAAAAAGAGACAGTTTTTCAGCTTCCTCCTTTTGAGTTGTGTTGCTAATTTTACCATACTGAACCGTTGCAATGCTATTTGACACGAGCCATAACGATTCCCCTACAGATGTTGCGTTCGAGTAAACACCAAGTGAGTTGGGGTTCAACAAAAAATAACTTAAGCGCTGATTTATAAACTGAAGTAAGTGGCCAAGAATATTTACAAAACCATAACGAAAGGCTTGTACAAAAAATTTAACAAAAGTGATGATTTCGCCGGATTTTTCAAGCGTTAGTAGGAAGAAAAATCCCACTAGCGCGGCAATACCATACGAAACGCCTAACGCAAGCAAGTAATGAATTGGCGATGGCGTTAACTCAAAAACAGACGTGGTTATTTCAAACAAATAACGCAAGACGAAAAACAACACTACAGATTGGACCAAGATAATTGTGTTTAATCGGGAAAATTTCATTTTGCCTGATAAAATATTCTGGTGAATAGCAACGCAAGAATTTAGAAAAGATAAAATCATTAGAATATATAACTCGTTACTCGTAAATTGATCGAAAAGAAAAAAAACATAAGTAGTAAATACTGAGGTTACCGCGCTCCACAAATATGAGGGCAGTAAAATACTTCCGACAGAATACCTTGCAGAAAGAAATACCAAGGGCGGCCCACCGATAAAATCACAGAAAATAAGCGCATTGGAAATAATAGTGAGGTATCGTGTGCAAAAACCTTTCCCTTCAGGGCCTAACTCGCGCGAAAGTAAAACGATTACCAGAAAGTTCAAAACAGCTGCTATTAAACGAACAAAAAATGTAAAAGTGATAGAGCGGATCATGCTAGACTTTGATAAATTGAATTCAATTGCGCGGAAATTACGGGCTTGCTGAAATTTTTCAGCGCAAAATTACGAATGTCTTCGGCATTAAACTGATGTTTCATGCTGCAAAAGAGACGCATCGCATCCGTAAGTTTAACTATATCCGGAGGAGAAAATAATATTCCGTTTGTATTATCAATGTATTCACGAATCCCACCCACATCAGATGAAATAACAGGCTTTCCGCAACTCATTGCCTCCAGTAAAACGACTGGAAGATTTTCGTAATTGCTGTTCAACACCATGGCATCTGATTGCTGAATCAGAGATAGCAACTTGTGTTTTTCCGGCAAAAAATAAAATGAAATTTTTTCTGTCAGTTTTAGTTTATCTGAGATTTTTTTTAAGTCAGAAATGTTGGTTCCATCTCCCGCAATGATTAGTCGAACATTTTTGCTTTCGGCTTCCAGCACACTAAACGCTTCAATTATGCTTCGAGGATTTTTTTGTCGTTCATCCAAGGAGGATAGGTGTAAAAAAACAGTTTCATTTTTTTCTTTCATCGGGCTAAGCGGAACAAAATAATCCGTATCCACCACATTCGGCACAACAACCTGCGGCGAAGCAATACCCAACTTTTGCATCCAACTTCCAAGATGTTTCGTGACCGGCAACACTACACTCGCCTTTCTAAAAATTTTTCGTGTAAAAAATTTACGCAACACTCCCCTATAACTTCCGTCTTCAGGTAAATAACCTGTCCAGTGCTCTGTAATCACAACAGGAATTCTGGATTTACGTAGGAATGGCCAAACAAAAGCAGTGACAGGAAACGCAACATTTAAATGAATAATATCCGGCATGCCCCACGTGGAAAGGATTTCGTTAAAAGCTTTCGCGTAGGCATTTCTCATGTTTAAGAAATTTAAAAATTTAGCCCTTGTGTTTTTCTGCACCTCCAAAACAACCTCCTGAAAAGCTTCGTTGTTAACAGAAATTTTATCCTGATTACCAGCACCACTGTACACATATAATACAAGCACATCGTTCAACAAAGATGCCGCCTCGGCATGTCGCTTAACGAAAATTCCGTGAGTAGGTTGTTGTGGAGAGGGATACCAACTGCTTAAAAACAAAATCTTTTTTCGTTTCATTCTTCTCGTGTACGATACAATGAGATATTTAATCGTGGTTCATAAGCGCAGAACTCCAGTAACGGAATTTCCTTTGAATTTATTGTTTTATTCCCCTTGGCGAGATAAAAAGAAAGATTTTTGAAACTATTTAATTCATCCTTCTTTGCTATGCCTGCGTTTTTCATGCCGGAAAAAAATCCCAACGCACAATTAACGGTATAACCATCTGCGCCAAGATTTATATCCGAAACTATATTTTTTTCGACGCCTTGCTTTTTAAGGGAGTCGTTAAGTGCATTTGATGTCCAGTCAATGTTAAGCGGGGATTTTACGATGGAATACAATTCTTTCGAAAAAGTATACACAGTTAAAAAGGAAAATAACACCGCAAAAAAAATAGCAATGTTTTTTATTTTTATTTGATTCAGCATAAAAAAGAAAAAGAGAAACAGTAAAATATCGTTGACCCATAAATAGCGCGGCTGGTTCAGGATGAGGGAATATAAAAATGTTGTGATAAAGGAAACGAAAGCAATTAAAAAATTAGTTTGGAAAAAAATTCTAATGCTATTTTTTACCGAGGAAATCTTTTCGTGCAGGAACTCCTTTTGTTTTCCGATCACAAAAAACACCCCCAATACCAAAAGTATTAAAAACAAGATTGGGTAATAATAATACCCGAGTGACACTAGATTTCGAAAAACGATTTTCATGTAACGAATGGGGTCGTTCGAAGGAGTCCATTCCTTTAAGCAAAAACCGTTGGGATTCTGCCATGCGCTAACTAAATAAGTTTTACCGGGGGGCAAATAATGAGGTTTATCTATAGGATGTTTAATTTCTCCTGTTACATTGGGATTATTTTTCGGATGCATTAAATTAAAATTGTAACGTGAGGCTCCGGAAATTTCGGTGTGTCCAAACTTGGTTGAAATCAAAGCGGCCCAGGATAATGTCAAAGCAAAGAACAAAACTAAAATCCCAGAAAGCTGAACAAACGTAAAATTTGCTTTTCGCCGAAACAAAATAAAAAACAGGAGTACTAAAACAACGAAAAAAACAAAACCAAAACCTTTGGTAAAATACAATAAAGCTCCAGCAGAAGAAATGGGAATGATTAACATTTTTCCTTTTTTGATGCTTCGTTCGAAAATGAAAAACAAAACAAAAACTAAAACCAGGTACAATAAATCAGGTGAACCGTTGAAAAAAGCACAACTCAAAAAAAACAATCCGCAGGCAAAAAGGAAAAATGACTTGATTAAAGCGGAAAAGGAGAGCAAATTACTCCAGCGAACAAGAAACACAAAGGCAAGAAACGCAAATATCGACTGAAGCAGTTTAAAGGAAAATAATTCATCATCGGTAAATAACGTAACCGGAATTATAAGCCAAGATATCATTGGGCTCCAAAAATCATTCAAGGCAGCATAAGCGTCAAGCGTTGAATAAGTTCGAGAAATGGCAAGATACTGAATCAAATCAGCGGAGTCTACATAATTTTTAGTGAAATAAAAAACAACAAGTAATCCAACTAAAAAAAATAATAGATAAATTTTTTCCGCACGAACAAATTCAAATAAACGATTCATTGTTGCGAAGATCGATAAAATAATTTTTCATTGCGAATAGTGAAAAATTAACCCGCTACTTAAGTTGCTTTTTATTTAAAAGAATTGAATTTCCAATTACCATTAAATCTGAAAAGGCCATAAAGGCGGCCCCCCAGGCCGGGCTCAACATTCCAATCGCCGCAAGCGGAATAGCAATTAAATTGTAACAAAAGGCCCAGAACAAATTTTGTTTTATAGTTTTAAGCGTTGCTTTGGAAAGTTGATGTGCTTGTTTTATTTTTTCCAATCCGCCCTCAATCACAATCACATCAGAACTTTGAATTGCAACATCCGTTGCCGAGGAAAAAGAAATGCCTACTGCTGCTGCGGCCAAAGAAGGCGCATCATTAATTCCGTCGCCAACCATGGCCACAAATCCTTTCTTTTTTTCCACTTCAATTTTTTCAAGTTTCTCGTGCGGCAACAAGTTGGAATAAAAACCCGGGATGCCAACACGATCGGAAATCTCGGCACATTTTTCAGTGGTGTCTCCGCTTACAATTGCTACGTTAATGTTGTTGGTGCGCAAATGTTGCGTTAATTCATCTGTGCCATGGCGAATCTTATCTTGCATATACACGCTTGCAATCAACCTCCGATTACAAACGAGATACATTTGAGCGCCATTGGCTTGTGTCACTTCGGGCAAAATTCGAGAGGATCCCAAAAAATAAATTTCACCATCTACTTTTCCGCTTATTCCCGCTGACCTTTCTTCTTTAATATCTGATGCTGTTTTTCCTTGGAATTTATTAAGGTGTTTTACTAGTGATTTTGCTAACGGATGTGAGGAATGGACTTCCAGCGCATAAAGAATGTGTTTGATTTCATCTTCTGTAAATTGATCATCGTGAATAATAAGTTTCACTATTTCAAACTCACCATCCGTAAGTGTTCCTGTTTTATCAAAAAGAAATGTTTTTACTTCCGCCAAAGCCTGAATGCTTTTCCCCCCACGAAAAATTATTCCTCCTCGGGCCGCTCTTCCGACGCCAACAATTACAGCCGTGGGTGTTGCCAAACCCATTGCGCACGGACACGATATAACCAGAACCGCCATAGCATTCAT
>OMJH01000114.1 GCA_900299295.1 Bacteroidota bacterium | reverse complement strand
ACTGCAAAACTCAATTGAAGACTCAATAAAATTTGAGAAAGAATCAAAAGGTCCATGGTTTTATTTTCACCGTAAACGATTAAGACAACTAATGCTGGAATAATTGCTATCACACGTGTAATGATTCGTCGTATCCAGGGCTGAATACGGAGATTCAAATAACCTTCCATTACAATTTGTCCGGCCAATGTTCCCGTGATGGTTGAACTTTGTCCGGATGCAATAAGCGCAACTGCAAATAAAACCGGCGCGGCCACTGTACCTAATAATGGAGCAAGTAAACGATGAGCATCACCAATATCTTCCACATTTCGATAGCCATGGAAGTAAAACACCGATGCCGCGAGTATCAAAATAGCGGCATTTACGAAAAATGCAGCGTTCAATGCAACAGCTGAATCAATGATGTTAAATCGTATCGCACGCCGAATTCCTTCATCGGTACGTTCAAACTTTCGTGTTTGCACAAGAGAAGAATGCAAATAAAGATTATGTGGCATTACTGTAGCTCCAATAATCCCAATTGCGATTTGTAAGGCTTCATTACCTAAAAAGGATGGATGCAAACCGCCAATAATTCCTGAAACCGATGGTTGAGCAATTATAAGTTGAACGAGAAAAGATAGTCCGATAACGGATACAAGAAAGATGATAAAGGCCTCCAGTTTTCTAATGCCATAATTCAATAGAAACAACAATAAAAAAGTATCCAGCACAGTTATAATAACCCCGGCAACCAACGGAATATGAAATAGCAATTGTAAACCGATAGCCATTCCAATTACTTCAGCAAGATCACAGGCAGCAATCGCAATTTCCGCAAGCAAATAAAGAAAAAAATTGATCAAAGGGGAATACGTTTCGCGTGATGCCTGAGCAAGATCTTTTCCGGCAACAATTCCAAGTCGCGCGCAATGACTTTGCAACAATATAGCAATGAGATTACTCATCAACAGCACCCAGATTAGAGAATAACCAAACTTACTGCCTCCGGCAATGTCGGTTGCCCAATTGCCCGGATCCATATACCCTACGCTAACCAAGTAGGCCGGTCCTGCAAACGAAAGAAATTTACGCCAACGTCCGGATGCAGCATCGGTGTTTACGCTCTGATGTACTTCCTCTAATGAATTTGACATAACAAGTGCAAGACAAATTTAAAAATAGTGCTGTACAAATAAAAATAATTTGGGCACCCAAATTTTATGACATTGGCTTCTTTGCCACATAAATTGTGGCTACACCGAAGGTAAGCGGAATAAAAAAGGTATCAGAAAATCCGCATGAAACTAAAATTTGCTGAAAAGCCTTTCCTTCCGGAAATGCCTTCACCGATTCAGGAAGATAAGAATAAGCGAATCCATCTTTTGAGATCAATCTACCGATTACCGGTAAAATAAAACGGAAATAAAATCCATAAAAAGGTTTGAACCATCCTTTGGCCTTGCTGAATTCGAGGATAACAGCAATTCCGCCTGGTTTTAAAACCCGGCACATTTCAACTAAGCCGTTATCAAGATGCTGAAAATTACGAACACCGAATGCAATACTGATTGCATCAAAGGTTGAAGTTTCAAAAGGCATATTTTCTGCGTCGGCACGAGAAAATTCGATAGCTGAACTCAAATTCAAACGTTGAATCTTTTCATGACCGAAGCGCATCATACCTTCTGAAATATCGGAAGCTGTAATTTTCTTCACGCCTGCGTTGGCAAGCTGAATGGCAAAATCTCCTGTTCCTGTTGCTAAATCCAATACATGATCAGGATTCACTTTCATCAATTCACCTACCGCTCGTTTACGCCAAGAAGTATGAATACCCAACGATAAAATTTGATTTAAACGATCGTAACGCGGAGCAATGGCATCGAACATTTGTTCAACCTGAATCTTTTTCTCACGCGCGTCTGTATATGGCTTAACTTCCGACATGGTTAATTAGTTCATGTCGCGATTTATTTTTTAACGAAATCTAAACGCAAGGCCTCCTGCAGCAATAATTCTTTGTCAATTGGTACAACACCAACTCGCTCGCAAACCAGGCCACCGGCAAGATTGGAAAGGGCCGCGGTTAAAACAGGATGAACGTTTAAAGCTCTGCATAGCGCAGCAATGCTGATAACAGTATCACCGGCTCCTGAAACATCGGCAATGGTACGGATGTGCGCCGGTAAATGTTCTTTTACCTTTCGTGAGTTCGTCAAAACACCTCGCTCCGACAATGTTACAATTGCAGTTTCGAATTTCTGTTTAACACGGAAACTACTAATAGCACGTTGAATTTCTGCTATGTTTTCCGTGTCAAAGTCAAGTTTTAAACCTTCCTTCAACTCTTTTAAATTAGGCTTAAACATCGTAACGCCCTTGTATGCAAGGAAATTTTTTTTCTTTGGATCCACTGCCGTGGGAATTCCTTTTTCTTTCGCTAATTCAACAACTTTTTGAATAAGTTTTGGTGTGATTAATCCTTTATTGTAGTCTTCAAAAATAATTACATCAATTTTATCATGTGCGATGATGTAGGAAATCATTTGTAATAAAGTGGAAGATTCAGTATGCATCACATCTGTATCAGTTTCCTCATCCACACGAATCATTTGCTGATTGTTTCCAATAATACGCGTCTTTGTTGTAGTAATTCTGTCGCGGCATTTTAAAATCCCTTTCTGACTAAGACGTTGTGCCTTCAATAGATCAAGAAACTGAATTCCTTCATGATCGACGCCAATTACTGAACATAAAATAGGATTAGCTCCCATCGCCTGTACGTTAAGCGCAACATTCGCGGCACCTCCTAAACGTTTTTCTTTTTTGCTTACGGCAAGAATTGGAACCGGAGCTTCAGGTGAAATACGGGAAACATTTCCCCACAAATAAGCATCCACCATCACATCCCCGATGATTAATACATTCAACGAATTAAAAGCATCAAATAATTTATGCAACTGATCTTTTCGCAAAGAAGGTTTTTTCATAATTAAAAAAGCGATGTGAAATTAAACATATTTCCAATTGGGAAAATTAGAAAAATGTGATGTTCTAGGCAAATATTTTGAATTTGTGTAAGTCACAGTAACTTCTTAAACGCTTCCCTAATCCTGCTGCAAGCTTCCATCAGCCTTTCATCACTTGTTGCATAAGAAAAACGAATGTAGTTATCATCGCCAAAAGCTGCACCAGGAACAAGGGCAACGTGCGCATCCTCGAGTAAAAAGGCACACAGGTCTGTGCCGCTATTGATTGTTTTACCCTTGTATTTTTTACCAAAAAAAGCACTTACTTCCGGAAAAACATAAAACGCACCTTCCGGTGAATTCAATTTCAAGCCGGGAATTGTTTTAAGCTCGTTCAATACAAGATTTCTTCTGCGCAAAAATGCATCGCGCATTTCATGCGTACTTGATGCAGGCATCAACATCGCTGCGTGCATCGCTTTCTGCGTAATTGAACTAGTAGCGGAGGTAAATTGTCCCTGCATTTTATCGCAAGCCTGCGCAATCCACTTCGGTGCCGCCAGAATTCCTCCGCGCCAACCTGTCATGGCAAAACCTTTCGAAACACCATTGATGGTAATTACACGATCTTTAATGAAATCAAATTGCGCCATGCATTCATGGCCGCCCACAAAATTTATATGCTCATAAATTTCATCCGACATAATATATAATTCATCATGTTGAGCAATTACCTCAGCAAGCGCTTTTAACTCTGCCTTTGAGTAAACACTTCCTGTCGGATTACAGGGCGTGGAAAAAATCAACATCCTAGTTTTCGGGGTTATGCTGGCAGCCAATTGCTCGGGAGTAATTTTAAAATCTTTTTCGATGGTGGTTTTAACTACAACCGGAATTGTTTCGGCTAATTTCAACAATTCAATATAACTCACCCAAAACGGCGAAGGAACAATAACTTCATCACCCGGATTTAATAACGATAACACCGCATTGGCTATACTTTGCTTGGCACCTGTACTCACAACAATTTCATCGGGCGAATATTCAAGTCCGTTGTCGCGCTTAAACTTTTCACATATTGCCTGACGAAGTTCAAGATAACCGCTTACGTGTGTGTAATAACTGAAATTTTCATCAATTGCTTTTTTAGCAGCCTCCTTAATCAAGTGCGGAGTGGTAAAGTCTGGTTCGCCAAGGCTTAAACTGATAATGTCAATTCCCTGCGCCTGCAATTCACGGCTTTTTCGCGCCATTGCAATAGTTTGGGATTCACTTAAACTTTGAATGCGAATGGATAAATGCGTCATACGAATTTATAAACAGGGTGAATATCGATAATTCTATTCAATTGAAGAAATAAATCACATCGAAATTAAACTGCTTTCAACCATTTTAATTTCAAATTTCGGTAGATGCTGAGTATATTTACGAATTAAAATATTTAAATGAATTCTTTTCTTGAAATCCTAAAAATAATTTTACCGGCCACTGCCGTTTTTTTCTGCGCTTACTTTTTAGTGAAGAATTTTCTTGACAGCGAAAAAAGTAAACGCGAAGAGGAGCGAAAAAAATCAATATCAGAAGCATTGACACCGATTCGGCTTACAGCATACGAACGAATTACCTTATTTCTTGACCGAATTCACCCAATAAATCTGGCAATTCGTTTAAATCGTCCTAACATTACCTGCGAACAGTTGCATTTGGAATTAATTCAGGCAATTAAAGACGAATTCGATCACAATGTTTCGCAACAAATATACATCAGTTCAAGTTCATGGGAGCTTATTAAAACCGCAAAGGAGGAAACAATAAAAATTATAAACATCTCATCCCAAAAAGTTCCTCCCCACGAAAGCAGTACTGAGCTGGCAAAAATAATCATTCAGCTTGCTGGCAGCGTCGACCGTTTACCCAGCCAAATTGCGCTGGAAAATCTTAAACGCGAAGTCGCCAAACTATTTTAATTTTTTACATGTCTCAATTATTTGACGATATCAACTCCATCACCGCTGAGGAATGGAAAAATCAAATTGCACGCGACCTGAAAGGCCTCACGACTGATCAATTAGCGAAAATTGACCGAAGCGGAATCAAGATCTCACCATTTTACAATGTGGAAAATGTAAAGCAAAAACCGTCGCCGATTTTTACACACACCGATTGGCTCACCGGCATTCGTCTTGAAAATGAAACCAGTAAAAAACAAAACTCCCTT
>OMJH01000113.1 GCA_900299295.1 Bacteroidota bacterium | reverse complement strand
GCGCAAAAAACGCAGGATAAGATTGAACAGGTAATGGGGGGACTGTTGTTTATCGATGAAGCGTATGCCTTGAGTGGTGTCGGTGAAAACGATTATGGAAAGGAGGCGGTTGAAGTAATCTTAAAACGAATGGAAGATTTAAGAGGATTGTTTGGAGTGGTTGTAGCGGGATATACTGCACAAATGCAGCGATTTATTGAATCGAACCCGGGGTTAAAATCCAGGTTTGACAAAACATTTCACTTCAGTGATTACAATCCGCAGGAAATGATGGAAATTGCATTGCAGTTTTTGGAAAAAGAAAATTTATTTCCAACACCGGAAGCTCGGATTCAAATGGAAGGAACATTTCAGAAAATGTATGACGCTCGAGACGCGTATTTTGGAAACGCTCGTGTCATCAGACAATATATTTCTGAAGTTGTACGCAATCAGCATTTACGGATGGCGGAAATTCCTGTTGAACAACGTAACAAAAAAGCCATTCAAACCTTGACTGCGGAGGATTTGGATGGGTTCGAAGACAAGCAAAAATGGAAGCAGCGAAAGCCTTTGGGATTTCGTTATGAATCAGTATGAGCTAAATTATAATTTGTAGGAGAACCCAAGTCCGAAGAGTTGCTTGAATTGCACTCGGGGTCCAACACTTTCTTTTGTTCCATCACCGTCACGGTCAATCGGAATTTTAGCATCATCATCGTAAATCAAGTGTGTATTGAGTGTTGTAGTGAGTAATTTATTTATTTTGAAATTAGTGAGCGTTGTCCAGACTACATCGATGTTTTCAGGTTTACGCAGATAATTGGAAAAAAGCTCAAGGTTGTTTTCAAGCGTGATGTTCTTAGTGATATCTCGCTTGAACTGGAATTTTACGTAGCCGCCAATCTCTGACCTGAATTTTTTTCCATGTGTAATAAGATTACCCGCTCCGTCATAAACAGCAGGCTGAACACCGAATGATCCGGCATCCGCAAGTCGCGTGTTGTTTACCACGGTGAATTTCCCGGTGACAGGTGCAAAAAGTAAGGTGAAGTTTTTTGCAGCCTTCCAATCCAATCCCGATGCAAGAATGCCGTAGCCCGGCGCAAGAAAATCTGAGATCATCACCGAATCATTCGGATAACTGTATCCCGGCGAGAACTGGGACTGAAAATCAAATAAAACAGAATAGTTCCATTTGCTGAATGCATTTTTTCCAAAATTGCTGGTAAACTGAATTTGATCATCATTTTTCCACCAGAATTTATTTTCACCTTGCTTGATGATTCCGTATTGAAGCAAAAACGAATTTTCCCAGCTGGTCTCACCTTTCTTGTAATTCGCAAAGAGGTTGACGATACTACCTAACGTAATATTGGTTTGTCCCCCGCCCAGCCAATTGGTGAGTGAGACCTGTGTTGCATTTAAATTGAGTAAACCGCCGCGATGCCAGACTTTTTGCGAATCAGGATGCTGACGGGCAATACGTAAAATCTCTTGCTGCAACGAATCCATAATTTTTGTCAATGAATCCGCGACAGTTTTTATCTGGTCATTTTTTCGTGTTAATTCACCCAAACGAGCGGTGTCTACCTGCGCGATGAAAAAGTAAAGTGCGAAAAAAAATAGAGAAAAAAGAAAGTGCTTTTTTTTCATGATGATCACTAACAGATTTCAGCGCTACTTGCAGAATAATTTTTTATCGCTCTGTACACGGTGTCGCGCTCTACGGCTTCTCTGCCCACACCTTCAATCAGTTTGATGAGTTGTTGGGTTGTTAGTTTCGGATTTTTATCCTCAGCTCCGGCCATCGAATAAATCTTCGTCGAATCATCAATAGTTCCGTCAACATCATCCACGCCGAAATTAAGTGAGAGTTGAGTTGTCGAACGACCGATCATTGGCCAGTACGCTTTCAGGTGATTGAAATTATCAAGGAAAATTCGAGCTACTGCATAATTTTTCAGGTCTTCAATAACGCTGACTTCAGTAATGTGCGACATCTGATTGTCTTTGTTGCGAAATTTCAGCGGAATGAAACAATTGAATCCTTTGGTTTTATCCTGCAAATTTCGCAGACGCTGCATGTGATCAATGCGGTGACTGTACTTCTCCACATGCCCGTAAAGCATAGTTGCATTGCTTGGCATTCCCAAACGATGTGCTGTTTCATGAATTTCCAGCCATTGAGCGCTTGTGCATTTGTCTTCGCATATTTCTTTTCGTATTGCTTCATCGAAAATTTCAGCGCCGCCTCCGGGTAATGAATCCTGTCCGTGCTCTTTTAAAATCTTCAAACCTTCCTCATAACTTACTTTTGCCTTTCGACACATATATTCTAATTCAACAGCAGTGAACGCTTTTACATGAAGGTCGGGCCGAATCAATTTTATTTTTTTGATGAGTCCGGCGAAATAATGCAATCCCATTTTCGGATGGACGCCACCGACGATATGAACTTCGGTAACAGGCATGCCGTCGTAATTTTTTACGAGATCGAGAATTTGTTCTTCACTTAATGCCCAGGCATCTTCTTTTTGTTTCAATAATCTCGAATAAGAACAAAATTTGCAATCAAAAACACAAATGTTGGTGGGCTCGATGTGAAAATTACGATTAAAAAAAACATGATTCCCGGAAATCCTCTCCTTGCAAAAATTAGCCAAAGCACCCAGGAATCCCAATTCTCCTTTTTCGTACAACCTTAATCCTTCATCATCTGATATACGGACATTTTCAATTACTTTTTCAGCAATTTTCCGAATTGGATCCTCTCTTTTTAAGGTGTTTAAAATTTCACTTAGTGAATTTTTTTTCATTACTAATTTTGTTGATTTCAAATTTAACAAAATCACTTCAGTTAAAAGAATGCTAAACGGAATTAAAATAAAAACCCCCGCCATTTACGACGAGGGTTTAAATTTAAAAATTGAAAAATTATTTTTCGATTACAATTCTTTTGGTTATTGTCTTCTCCGGGGTTGAAACAGAAACAAAATAGATTCCGGAGCTGAAGTTATTCAAATCAAGCTGGTAGTTGCCGGATGAATTTGACTGGAAATTTTTTTCAATCAATTGTTGACCCATTAAATTGAAAACTTTACAATTAATCGTTCCTTCTTTCTTGGTGTTGTAGCTTAAATAAAGTGTGCCGGCACTTGGATTTGGATAAACGATTACTTCATTGGTCGGATTTAAAATATATTCCTGACCGGTAACCGGATCGCACATTACTACAGCAATACATAATGAAATATCAAGTTGCCAAGTCGCTGTTGTTCCGTCATTAAAAGAATGCCAAGAATTGTCACTCCATTGCTCCCACGCAGTAACAGGAGAAGATTCGCCATCCGCATTACTAATTATGGCAACTGTATCGAATGTGCCTGTTGTTCCGTTGTAAACCAATCCATCGAAACCAACATAAAACCCTCCGTTAGATGGATCGATTGGGGGAGTGAAGCTAATTAAGTTACCTGCTCCTGAAATATCAATGGAGGAGATGGGTAAACTAAAGCTTGGTGTAAAGGCTGTACTGGGTGCTCCGGCTGTTCCATTATCATCCCAAACCTTACAATTAATTGCAGAAGCACCGCCTGCTCCATCATAATTGTTTGAAAAGTAATATAAAGCTTTACTTACCTTAAAATTGGCTGGATAACTTCCTGCTGCAAAAAAATCCGCTTTCGCTTTATCCAGATAATCATTGTGTCCGGATGCATAACCAAATCCGCCGGAACCATATAATGTTGGTGTGTGATTTACAAAATCAAAATTTGAAAGCGTGTCACATGTTCCCGTACCACCCGAGCAGGTTACAATTGTAATGGCTTGAGTAGAATTATTGCTGCCCTGCGCATTGGTTGCGGTTAGTGTTACAGAATAGGTGCCTGCATTGGTAAAAGTAATACCGGGATTTTGGGAGGTAGGCGTATTAATGGTTACCCCGGTTCCGGGTACAACCGACCAATTATAGGTAACTGGCGGCGTTCCGTTAGTAGTGTTTGTAAAGGTGATTGGACTGAGCGCACAATGTGTTCCGTTTGGAATTGTAAACCCGGCAATCGGAGCAGTGGGAGTTGAATTACAAATGGTGATGGATTGATTTGTCAGCTGGCTTCTGTAAGTACCATTGGCCATCGCGGTTTGAATGCGTGTCTTTTGGTCGTTGGTAAACATATACATACATGCATCGTCTGTGTAATCCATGAAATTCATGGTCATTTCACCATTAGGTGAAGTGTTTGCTCCACATGCATTGACATGGTAAGGAGTAGCAGAGCTTATGCAACCATAGTGAAGCTGATCGCAAGGAGGTGTATCGTTGCAAAAATCAGATCCGCAATTGCTGTCTCCGTTAATGTGACGTAATCCTAACCAGTGTCCGATTTCATGCGTTGCGGTTCTCCCTTTATTAAATGGAGCAGAAACGCTTCCTGTATTTCCGAAATAATTATATCCGATTACCACGCCATCCGTGTTTGCATTGCCAAAGCCCGATAAACCGGTCAAACCTGTTCCTGAAGGAAAGGTCGCATATCCCAGCAATCCCCCTCCTAATTTACAAACCCAGATGTTACAATATTTGGTTGGATCCCAGATGGTATTTGGTTTAATTGTTCCGTCAATAGTTGTCATGGAGTAGCCAGAACCCGGAGCAGCAAGTCCGCTGATTGAAGTGTATGCAACGCGATGAATACCTGGTTCCGCAAGAATGTTACCGGATGGATCTTTTTGAGCTAGACAAAAAGTAATTTGTGTGTTTGCCAAAACACTGGTGAACGCAGCTGGACATTGGCTTACATTAAATCCTGTCCCGGCATAGTCTGCATTTAAAACAGAAACCTGTGAATTTGCCTGCGCTTGGCTGATGTTATCACCGGTTCCCACAGTACCACCTGAATGAATGATATGCATAATAACAGGAACAGTATAAGAGGGCATGCTGTTCAGCTTTCCTTGTGCTTGTTGCTGGTTGAACTGTTCGACAAGCCCATTAAACCAAGCGTCCCATTCATGGCCTGGATTTGAAGTGCCACAACTTCGAATTTGTGTACCTTCATGGGTGTTAGGATTTTTGGAGACAGTTTTTCCGGCGACAGCGACTTTTTGAGAATAAAAGATTCCTGAAGAAAGGAAAAAGAGAGTGAAAGCCGTTAGTAAATGCTTTTTCATTTGGCTGAAATAGTTTAAAATTATTGCTTTCGAATTTACAATTTTTTTAGTTGACTTTAAAAAAAAAGCCGTCAATTGACGGCTTTTATAATCTTCAATGAGAAATTTATTGCACCACTACCTTGAATACGGCAGTTTTATGGTCCGGTGTTGAAGCATGAATAAAATAAACACCTGAGCCATATTCGCTTAGATTAAATTCAACTAAGTTATTCATCAATCCTTTAAACATCCGGGTTGAGATATTTTGACCTATTGTATTGTAAACACTGAAGGTAACATCTTTATGCTCGCTGAAATTAACGCTGAAATTGAAATGCCCGTTATTCGGGTTCGGGAAGGCACTGATGTAGTTTGTTAAGTCACTTTCATTGTTCATTCCTGTAGTAATTGAGCATGAAACAATCGGCATAATAGCTGAACTCAATGCTAATCCACCCCAGGCTGTATTTACGCTATACCAGGCATTGTTACTCCATTTTTCCCAGGTTGTACTGTCAGATCCATCAATGTCGTTAAAAATAACTGCTGTATCGGTTGTGCCGGTTGGAAGAATTACCGATGCGAAAAACCCATTCGTAGTAGGTGGAGTCAAGGCAGTTGCTAGTTGATATTTGTAGGGGATAATAATGTTGTTGACATAAACAACACTTGGATCACCGGCATAGTTAACTGTGTTTACAGCCGTAGACCCGGTAATTGTTCCCAATGTTGCATTTACAGTGGCAAGTGCAGTTCCGGTTGGTCCTCCTGCAAGTGTCCCGTTGTAAATTTTCATGTTGCAAGCTGCGTTTGCGGAACCCCCGGTTCCTTGTGTTCCGTTTTTATAAAACAATACAAGAACCCCTGTAATTTGTGGACTTGTTAATGTATTATATTTAGAGACTGGGTACCATTCTGCCTTCTCTTTATCCTTGTAACAATTTGATCCGATAACGTAACCGGCATTCGGGCTGCAACCGTTAGTTGCTGCGTCGGCACCGGCGCGGTAAACTGTTAAGGTGTCAAACGAAGTAAAATTATTTAATGTGTCGGGGCAGGTAACATTTCCACCCGTCGTACAATTTTGAACAGTGACAATTTGGGTTGAAGTGTTTGTTCCTAATGAATTCGTTACAGTAAGGGCGACTGAATAGGTTCCAACATTTGAAAATGTAATCGTTGGATTTTGTGAAGTTGGAGTAGTAATGGTAACCCCTGTTGAAGGGGCAACTGTCCATTGCCATGAAGTGGGCGCACCGCTGGATCCGTCAGTGAAATTTTTTGCAGTTCCTGAGCAAACAGGCGAAGCAAAGCTGAATGCAGAGGTAGGTGCAACGGGAGTTGAATTACAAACTGTATTACTTGAGTTGGTAAGATTACTACGGTAGGTTCCTGAGGCCAGGGAAGTTTGAATTCTGGTTTTTTGATTGGGTGTAAACATATACATACATGCATCATCGGTGTAGTCCATAAAGTTCATGGTCATGTCACCGCTATTGCTGCAGGTTACATGAGGGTAGGCAGGACAGCCGTAGTTTGATGTTTGTTGTGTGGGCGTATCGTTGCAGAAGTCACTTCCGCAATTGGAATCGCCCCAAATGTGACGTAATCCCAACCAATGTCCAATTTCATGTGTTGCGGTACGTCCCTTGTTATAAGGCGCCGCAACATTACCTGTATTTCCAAAGGCAGTATACAATATGACCACTCCATCGCTGGTGGTACTGCCATAGGGGGCAGAAAGACCAGTGAGTCCAGTTCCACCTGGAAATGTTGCGTATCCGAGTAATGAATTTCCCAGGTTACAGACCCAGATATTTAAATAATTACTAACGTTCCAGATAGTAGCAGGTTTTATAGTAGCATCGATGTAAGTTTGGGTGTATGGTGGGGCTGAAAATCCTGCGGTGTTTCGGTTTACACGATGGATACCTGGTTCTGCAAGGACATTTCCGCTTGGATCTTTTTGGGCAAGGCAAAAAGTTACCTGACAATTCGCGACTAAGGCGGAAAAAGCCGAGGGAACATTACCCACATTTAACCCGGTGCCTGCAAAATCAGCATTTAATACTGTAATTTGAGAGTTTACCTGATTCTGAGAAATATTTGTACCTGAGCCAACAGCTTCGCCATTATGAATTACGTGAACAATTACCGGAATGGTATAGGATGGCATTGAGGATAATTTACCCTGCTCATTTGAGTGATTCGCAATGAATGCAGATACTTCATTGTTAAACCAAGCGTCCCATTCAGCAGAAGGGGCTTGAGTACCACAGGAACGTGTGGAAGGTGTTGAAGTGGGTGATTGAGCTTGAATTTTGGTTTTTTGCGCATTGCGCTGGGAGAACAATCCTAATGTGGATAAAGTTACCGTTAACGCAAAAAGGTAGAATTTTTTCATGTTTAGGAAATTATTTAGTCAGTGCAGAATTATAAAATTGTCTTGATACTTACAAATGTTTTTGATAAATATTTTTATTTTAGCGGCATATGTGTTTTTTTAACAATCTAAGATGAAAGAAAGCATACTTCTGGTAGAGGACGAAAAGTCAATTTCTGAAATTGTAGTTTTCAACTTAATTCAGGAAGGATTTGAAGTTGCTCTGGCTTCAAACGGATTTGAAGCAATTGAAATAGTTAAAAAAACCCCAAATGGTTTTTCGTTGATAATATTAGATTTAATGATTCCCGTGATTAGTGGTTGGGATGTTTGCGATGCTGTAAAGAAAATTAACTCTTCAACTCCGGTAATGATGGTGACTGCGAGGAGCGGAACAGAGGACAGAATCCGTGGTTTACGAATGGGAGCAGATGACTATCTAGTTAAGCCATTCGATTTGGAAGAGCTCTTACTTAGAGTCCGTAATCTAATTCGACGCTCGGGAAAAGAAAAATTTCAGGAGGAGTTAAAGTTTGGAGGGAATTATGTGAATGAGGTTACCTGGGAGGCTGTAAATTTTAAAGGTGAAAAACTTCAATTAACTAAACGTGAAATTAACTTATTGAACCTGCTGTTTACTCGTAAAAATGAGGTTATTTCACGGGATGAGATTCTTGAACGCATATGGGATGCCAGTGAAAATCCCTCCGCACGAACCATCGATAACATGGTTCTCAATTTCAGGAAGTTTTTTGAGCTTGACTCTAAAAACCCGGTACATTTTATTTCTATTCGAGGAGTTGGCTACAAATTGGTTGCCTGAACCTATCGATTGTTTATTTTTGTTCATCAAATTTCACTCATTTGAATTTTTTTAAGAAAAATAGCCTAACACTGCTGACAATCTTAATGCTGTCTGCTTTCTTTTTTTTATTCACAAAAATTGTAATTTATTTGTTGATTTCAGTTGTAATGACTCTGATTGGTTCGCCTGCATATAAATTTTTTTCACGACTTAAATTTGGCAATAAAAAAATTCCTTCCGGAGTTAGTGCTCTTTTTACATTATTGTTTCTTTATGGTATTTTCTTTCTTTTTTTTCTATTATTTATTCCCTTGTTATTAAATCAGCTTAAGTTCCTTTTGTCGATTGATTTTTCATCTTCTCTTCATCAAATGCTTGAACAATTACCATTGTTAAAAAGCTTTGTTTTGAATTTTGGGTCAGAGGAACAAATAAGGCAATCTATCTCAGATTATGCTGCAAAACTTGTCAATTTTCAAAACGCAAAAACTTTCGTAAATGATATTGCCACTGTCGGTATTTCGCTTCTTGCCGGCGTATTATGTGTTTCTTTTATCACTTTCTTTTTATTAAAGGAGGAAAGAATGATCTATAGATCTCTCCTATTAATTACTCCAGAAAAATATGAGTCCCAAATGCTTGATATCATGAAAACATCCAAAAAAATGCTTACTAAATACTTCATTGGGTTATTAATTGATGTTTTCATTGTCGTATTTTTGGTTGGCTCCGGAATGTATTTTTTAGGTATAAAAAATGCCTTCGTAATTGGTGTTTTTGCGGGCATAATGAACATTATACCCTATGTCGGTCCACTGATCTCCTTAATGTTTGCCTTAACCTTGGGTGTAGCCGGTTGTGTAGAGTCGAATCAAATGTATCTCCTTGGTGATGTGATGACAAAAACATCTTGCGTCCTGCTTTCTGTAAACCTGCTGGATGCAATAATTTTTCAACCGTATATTTTTTCAAATTCGGTTCGCGCTCATCCGCTCGAAATTTTTTTAGTGATATTAATGGCCTCAACCCTCGGAGGAGTAATCGGGATGGTGCTGGCTATACCAACCTATACAATCATCCGTATTATTGCAAAAGAATTTCTTACAAATTTCAAGTTTTTCCGAAAAATCAGCGAAAAAATTCCTGATTAATAAATTTTGTTTTCATGAAAAACGTTATTCCTTTTTTGAAATTATTGAAAGCCTATAATTCGCGCGATTGGTTTAACGAAAACAGGGAAAAATTTGAACTTGCCCGTAATGAGTTTTTTGCTTTTGTTGAAAGCCTCATTTACGATTTGCAGAAAATAGATAATCGCCTTTCAGGTCTTGAAGCTAAGAATTGTGTTTTTAGACTTAACAGGGATGTACGTTTTTCAAAGAATAAATCTCCATACAAAATTAATTTTGCAGCTATTTTACGAGAGGGAGGTAAAAAGTCGGATTTACCGGGTTATTATATACATATTGAGCCGGGTAATTGTTTCCTTGCCGCAGGAATCTAGCAACCGGATGCAAAAATACTAGCTAAAATACGACAAGAAATAGATTATAACTTTCATGATTTTTTATCGATTATCGAGGAACGAAAATTGAAAAAATATTTTGGAGGTTTAGTAAAGGAAGATTCGGTTTTTTATTGCCCTCGCGGCTATAAAAAAGACAATCCCGCAATAGCTTATATCAGCTTACGTCATTTCATGTTGATTTATCATTTTGAACAACAAATACTCACAGAAAAAAAATTATCTAAATTTTTTGCAGACAAATTAGGTTTGTGTAAAAAATTTAACGAATTTTTATTGAATTCTTTTTAGGTCCTTACTCATTTTTAATAAGATGAATAAGGTGGCTATGTAAAAAGGTGCAAATGCGATTTTGAAACGAATCAAAGCTCCATAATTTGAAGTTGAAATTCCTATTGAAAACGCAAATAAAACTGAATAGGTGATTAAAAAGAGGAGTAGGGGGTTATTAAATAATAGCTTTAGTAAACCAAAAAGCCTTAAACGGAAAATAATTATGAGCGTGATCATTAGTACTATAAAGTTTTCGATACCTGATAAAAATATCACTACTTTTTTTGCCTCCCAAATGAAGGGTCTGAAAAGTCCTGCAATTGTTGCCTCCGGAGATTTGGAAATGAACCCTGAAATGGTAGGTTCTATTTTTCCAATGTCGAAAGAACTCCCCTTATAATAATCGCGCTTCAGGTCTTCCTGAGAAACAACTGCGGTTTCCATAATTTTATCCAGCGAAAATTTTCCAAGGCTGTTACCCAAAGCAGATAGAATGTAAAACCCTCCGGCGACACTAAGTAAAATAATAAATGGAATTGTTGCATAACGTAAAAAAGCATTTCTGAATTTTTGAATTCGCTGGTAAAAAATCCAGATAAAAAGGCCGGGTAAGGCATTCATTAAAATATAGGGTTTGATGTTGATTAGGACAATACTTGAAAGTATTAAAGCGAAACTGTTTTTGAGGAATTTTCTTCGGCGAATGAAAACCTTGTCAATTGATACAATCATCCAGCAAACAGCACTCAAAGTAACAGTGTCCTTTAACATTCCGGATCCCCAGAAAATAACTGTCGGTACGAATAAAAATCCAATAGCAATTTCCTTTTCATATTTCGGATAAAATTCAACCAGCAGCATGTACATTTTCCAAATTCCTGTGTATGAAATAACAGCAATTAGAATGCTGGATAAAACGTAACTATTAAAACTAATAAACAGAATTGGTGTAAAAAGTTTAATTAAAAAATTTGTGTGAGGTTCGAAAAAAATATATCCCCACGGATACCCTGTTTTTAAACTGAAATAATTCAGGTTTTGTGATGAAGTTCCGGAAAAAAACATTTTTAAGAAATCACCTGGATTTTCATTTAGCAAGTTAGACATTGCTCGTGCCGATTCGTAATAACTTATGGTGTCGCCTCCTTTATAATAATAAGTGAAAATCAGACAAAAGGAAATTGAGCCTATAATTTTGGCATATAAACCTAAAGTAAAGTATTTGTAATACGGCTTTTTTGAAATAGTATTGGCCTTAATTATTCGTGCAATAAAAATGATGACAATTAAATATATCGGCATAGCAATTAAATCGGCTGTGCCTAAATCATCTAAATAGCCCTTATTTATAACTACCTCCTCGTTCATTTACTTATGATGATATTTTTCGCCCTTGAGAATGGTGTTTGCCCTATATAATTGCTCCCAAAAAAATAAACGGATCATTTGATGCGAAAAGGTCATTTTTGAAAAACTGATTTTTTGAGATGCATTTTTTAAAACTTCATCGGAAAAGCCAAAAGGACCACCAATGCAAAAGTTGATTCTTTTAAAATGCTGATTTTGTGTTTTCCGCAAATATTCTGCAAACTCAATTGAAGTAAATTCTTTTCCTTTTTCATCCAATAAAATAATGGGCTCCTTACCCGTAACATTACCAAGGATTAATTTTCCCTCCGCGTTTTTCTGAGCAATCACTCCCTGCTTTGTCGCGCTGTCCAAACATTTTAAGGTTATTTCTTCAATATTTAAATAATGCGAAACCCGTTTTTTATATTCGTCTATACCCCTTGCAAGGTAATCTGAATCCGTTTTTCCAATTTGAATGAGTCTGACTTTCATCGTACAAACTTTCTTTTCATGAAATATTGTTCGAGGTATTTTTGTAACTTCGGTATGTTATTTGGAGGTGCTTCCTGCAAAACTAACCATTATTACGATGAAACTTCTTGCCTTTTTCATACTTTTTGGATTATCCTTACCTGCTAATGATCCTATTGCGGACCTAAGCGGTGAGGTAATTGAAGCCATTAAAAAAGCGGATGCGGCCAAAATCGCGCAGTTTTTTAATGAAAAAGTTAGTGTTAAAATCATTGAGCAAGAAGATGTTTATTCACGCTCACAGGCTGAGTCTATACTCAAGGATTTTTTTCAATCCCATCCGGTGAAATCATTCGACGGCCGACCAAGCAATTCACAGAAAACGGGTAATCAGTTTGTCGTAGGAAATCTGGTAACTTCTAATGGCACCTATCGTTTGTCTTTTCTCATAAAAAAGTACAATGAAAAATTCCTCATTGCTCAATTCAGAATTGAAAATGAAAACGATTGATTTTATTAAACTGCACCAAAAGCATTTTGACTTTAATGAATTTGTAAAGCAGGCTATGCGAGAGGATATTGGCGATGGTGATCATACCTCACGTTCAACGCTAGATCCGAAAAAATCCGGCAAAATGGAATTAAAGGTGAAAGAAAGCGGAATATTAGCCGGAGTAACGGCAGCAGAAAGGATTTTTAAGCGTGTAGATCATAAAATTAAATTCAAGAAATTAATTGATGATGGTTCGCAAGTTAAATTCGGAGATGTTGCATTTGTTGTACAGGGAAACATGCAAAAATTACTTACAGCAGAACGCCTTGTACTCAATGTCATGCAACGGATGAGTGGCATAGCAACGCACACCAATTTGTTGATGAGGATTTGCCATGATACTAAGGCCGTTATTTTGGACACACGTAAAACAACCCCGGGATTTCGCTTTTTTGAAAAGTGGGCGGTTCATATCGGGGGAGGAAAAAATCATCGTTATGGGTTATTTGACATGATATTAATAAAAGATAATCACATCGATTTTGCGGGAGGGATTAAAAAGGCAGTTGACAGAGCAAAAAATTATCTGAAGAAGAAAAGAAAAAAATTATTAATTGAAGCGGAAGCCCGTTCGCTGGATGACGTAAGAATAATACTTGATTGCGGTGGAGTGGATAGAATTTTGCTCGACAACTTTTCCCCGATGCAAACCCAAAAAGCGGTTGAGTTGATACAGAATGCTATTCCGGTTGAATCTTCCGGAGGAATTAATGAAAAAAACATTCGGCTTTTTGCTGAGGCAGGCGTTGACTTTATTTCAATTGGCGCACTTACTCATCATGTGGAATGCCTTGATCTGAGTCTTAAAGTAAAGCGGAAGTGAATCCTTTGCGCATTTTATATTTTTACTAAGTCTAATTTTACAAAAAAGTAATTTCCTCTGTGTACCAAGAAATTTTAAATAAACCTGTAATACAAACACTTCGAAAGTGCGCGGATGAAAATAACATTGAGTGTTATTTGGTTGGCGGCTGCGTTCGCGATGTGTTCCTGAATCGTGAAAATAAAGATATTGACGTAGTTGTTTTAGGAAATGGAATTTTCTTAGCGGAAAGATTTCGTGACAAGCTTGGAGACCAAGCTCATTTGTCGATTTTCAAAAATTTCGGAACTGCTCAGGTTAAGCTGAATAATCTTGAAATTGAATTTGTCGGAGCTCGTAAAGAATCGTACCGGTTAAATTCAAGAAAACCAACCGTGAGTGAAGGAACTTTGGAAGATGATCAGCGTCGAAGAGATTTTACCATTAACGCAATGGCGATTGGATTAACTTCTGAAAATTTTGGAATTTTGTTGGATCCTTTTAATGGTCGCAAAGATTTGCAGCAAGGAATTATTCGGACGCCACTCGATCCGGATATAACCTACAGTGACGACCCATTACGCATGATGCGTGCAATTCGTTTCGCTACTCAGCTGGGATTTACCATTGATGATGCATCGTTCAAATCAATAGCAAAAAATAAGGAAAGGATCTCTATAATTTCCAAGGAGCGCATTGCTGATGAATTGAATAAGATTATTTTAAGTAAAACGCCTTCAGTAGGATTTAATTTATTATTTGAATCCGGTTTGTTGCATATTATTTTTCCAAAAATGAATCGCCTACATGGTGTTGAGACGGTAAATGGAAAAGGACATAAGGATAATTTTTACCATACCTTACAGGTGTTAGACAATGTTGCTGTAAAGTCAAATGATTTATGGTTACGATGGGCTGCCATTTTACATGACATTGCGAAACCTGCAACCAAGCGTTTTGAGCAAGGTCACGGTTGGACATTTCACGGCCATGAAGATAAAGGTGCACGTATGGTTCCTAAAATATTTGCCGAATTAAAACTACCTCTGAATGAAAAAATGAAATTTGTTCAGAACCTGGTTTTGCTCCATTTACGTCCAATTGTGCTGGCAAAAACTGAAGTCACCGATTCTGCCGTGCGAAGACTGTTATTTGAGGCAGGTGAAAATATAGATGCGTTAATGCTGCTTTGCGAGGCAGATATCACTACAAAGAATTCTTCAAAAATGAAGCGTTACCTTTCCAATTTTGAAATTGTACGTCAAAAATTAAAAGAGATTGAAGAAAAAGACAGAATAAGGAATTGGCAACCGCCCATAAGTGGCGAACACATTATGAAAACCTTCGGATTAAAACCCGGAAAGGAGGTGGGAATCATTAAAGATGCCATCAGGGAGGCTATTTTGGAAGGAATAATTCCCAATGAATTTGACGCTGCTCAAAATTTTATGCTGACAAAAGGCAGAGAAATGAACTTATCCGTTTCAATTATCTAGTTATATGGAATTTACTCTACCTGAAATTGAAGGTTATTCTCTTAAATTCAGCACTCCTGAGGATGAAGTACTCGCTGCACTTACCCGTCAAACCTATTTGAAAACCCTTTCCCCACGTATGCTCAGCGGACCACTGCAAGGCGCGTTTCTTACAATGCTGTCCTCATTGATGCGGCCTGAACTTATTTTAGAGATAGGTACCTTTACAGGTTATTCCGCTATTTGTCTTGCGAAAGGGCTTATGACAGGCGGAAGGTTAGTCACAATTGATGTGAATGAAGAAACTGAGGCAATAGCACAAAAAGCCTTTCAGGATGCAGGCCTTCAGTATTGCATACACCCAATTACCGGAAATGCACTTAAGATTATACCCCGGATTGATGGCCCCTTTGACCTTGTTTTTATTGACGCAGATAAAAAAAACTACGCTGCTTATTATGATTTGGTTTTTGATAAAGTCAGAGCCGGTGGATTAATCATTGCAGATAATGTGCTTTGGAGCGGAAAAATCCTGCAGCCTGAGGATAAAATGGATACTGACACATTGGCCATTCATAGTTTTAATCGGAAAGTTCAAAACGATATTCGGGTGGAGTGTTTGATTTTGCCAATTCGAGACGGACTCATGCTGGTTAAAAAGAAATAAATGGTAATCCATGTTTTTCTTAACAGGACTTCCTTAAAAATTTAAAAATTTTTCTCCTTTTACTTGTGCAATATCTTATTATTTAGCATCTGAAGATGTAATTGTTTAAATTTGATTAAAAGCGATTTGAGCTTAAACGCTTTCATATTTAATTTTTTTTCAAAACGAACTTTTTGGGTAGGGTTTGCTTTATTTTTTACCCTGCGTTCAATTCAATTAGAAGCACAAAATTCTGTTCCCAAAAACGAGGACGAACAACGAAAGATTGCTGAAAAGTATTTTGAAGCAGAGGATTATGGGCAGGCCTATCGGTATTACTCAACTTTACTGGCAAATTATCCAAAAGAACCAAAATATAATTACCGATTGGGTGTTTGCATTCTGTTTGCCGGCGATGAGCGAGGAGATCG
>OMJH01000112.1 GCA_900299295.1 Bacteroidota bacterium | reverse complement strand
TAAAGCGGTGAACCAATCGGACAGATCGTTTCTGTTTTTGAGTTGCCATCCATAAATAATACCGAAGGCTGCTCCTCCAAGGTGAGAAATTTTTCCACCCGTATTTACTTGTAAATCAATCAGCGTGCTGAGAATAAATATAACCGCTACAATCCATTTCAGGCGCACTTCGCCAAATAGAATCAAATGAACTATGTAATCCGGACAAAAAATACCAACTGCCAGCGCGATTGCCAATACACCGTCTGAGGCGCCAAGTGCATAATTTGCAGCAAGCATACCGGGAAATAAAAACTTACTCATCAATAGCAGAATGTTACCTGAAATTCCACCGAAAAGGTAAAGGAAGGTAATTTTTGTCCAATGGGTAAAACCGGTTACTACCAGAAAAATACGTCCCATCATAAAAAGTAAAAGCATATTTGAAAAAATATGACCCAGACTTTCATGCGAAAACATACATGTAAGGAAGGTCCACGGTTTAGCAATAAATTCCGAAAAATTTAAACTGAGCGCGAAATAGGAAACAAGATTTCCGCCGAAACTGGCTGAAATATTCAATGGAATAAACAGAATTACATTGATTAAAATCAACTGCAGCAGAATTCCCGAACTCGACCAGTTGTATTTTAATTTTTCAAGTGAACTCATCCTCAAATATTCAAGCGATAAAATTAATTATTGTACTGTTCATAATTAATCCTTAGGATTTGATTTTCCTTAATCTAAAGCGCTTTTATTTTTTTTTATCATTTTGAATTTAAAAGCTTATTAAGGCGTCCAGTTTTTCAAGCAGGCGTTTTTTACCAAGGAAATTCATTTCCAGCTCAGCGTTCATGGGTACGGGCGTGTCAAGACTACCCACGCGCATCACCGGCGCGTCCAGCTGTTCAAAACAATTTTCTGTTATTAACGCGACGATTTCTCCTCCGATTCCTCCGGTAATTGTATCCTCGTGAAGTACCAGCACTTTTCCGGTTTTCTTCACCGAATTGAAAATGGTTTCTGTATCCAGCGGATTTAAAGTTCTCAAATCAACTAAGTCAGCAGATAATTCAGGTAACTCATTCAGCGCCTCCAAAGCCCAGTGTACACCAAGTCCGTAAGAGATAATAGACAATTGATTTCCTTCTCTTATCAAACTTGCTTTACCAAACGGAATTGTGTAATAATCATCCGGCACTTGCTGACTCACGCTGCGGTAAAGTGCTTTATGTTCAAAGAACATTACGGGATTCGGATCTTCAAAGGCGGTGAGTAACAATCCTTTTGCGTCGTACGGAAATGCAGGATAGGCAATTTTCAATCCCGGCGTATGAAAAAACCAGGCTTCGTTGCTTTGTGAGTGAAATGGACCAGCCGCTACTTGTGCGCCCGTTGGCATTCGTACCACCACATCCGCGTGTTGTCCCCAGCGGTAATGTGATTTCGCAAAGTTGTTTACAATTTGCGTGATGCCTTCCGAAACAAAATCGGCAAACTGCATTTCGACCATTGCCTTGCAGCCGTTGATGCTTAAACCAAACCCTGAACCCAGTATTGCTGATTCGCACAGAGGTGTATTACGAACACGCTCCTTGCCGAATTCATTCACGAAACCTTCCGTGATTTTGAAAACACCACCGTATTCTGCTATGTCCTGTCCCATTAAAACCAAATTGGAATGTTTTTGCATGGCCTGACGCAATCCGTCGGAAACCGCATCGATCAATCGTTTTTCACTTGTTTTAGAACCTGCTTCTGATTGTACAAAATGAAAGGGAGCATAAATATCATTCAACTCCTGCTGTGTATCAACGGGAGGATTACTTTCATTGAACGTAATTTCAAGGCAACGTTCAATCTCTTCTCTAAACTCGTTACGAATGGATTCAATTTTATCCTGAGTTAATACTTTTTGCTGAATTAAATATCGTTCGAAATTGTTGACGGGATCTTTTTTTCCCCAGACTTCAAATAATTCCTTCGGAATATATTTGGTTCCGCTTGCTTCCTCGTGTCCGCGCATACGAAACGTTACGCATTCTAAAATAACAGGGCGCGGTTTTTTTCGAATCGATTCAGTAATTTGCTTCACGGCATCGTAAACAGCCAACACGTTATTCCCATCGACCTGTACGCCTTCAATTCCGTAACCAATGGCCTTATCAATGAATTGTTGACAACGGAATTGTTCGTTGCTAGGCGTCGAAAGCCCATAGCCGTTATTTTCAATCACAAAAATTACAGGCAGATCCCAAACGGCTGCGACATTTATGCTCTCATGAAAATCACCTTCGCTGGTTCCGCCATCGCCGGAAAAAACAGCCACTGATTTTTGTTCTTTGCGCAATTTGCCAGCCAATGCGATGCCGTCAGCCACGCCCATTTGCGGGCCGAGGTGAGAAATCATTCCCACAATTTTGTAATCCTGAGTTCCAAAGTGAAAAGAGCGATCGCGTCCTTTGGTGAATCCGCCCGGTTTACCGGTGAATTGGGAGAACAAACGATTAAGCGGAATACCGCGGGTGGTAAACAAACCAAGATTACGGTGCATGGGCAAGAGGTATTCATCGCTGTCCATTGCGGATGCAACACCCACGGCGATAGCTTCCTGTCCGATTCCGGAGAACCATTTAGCAATTTTTCCCTGACGTAATAAAATCAGCATTTTCTCTTCAATCATCCGGGGCAAAAGAATGTTTCGGTACAATTGAAGGAGTAGTTCGTCACTCATTTTCTTACGAACGAAGACAATCGGAGATTCGGCAGTAATCATTGGCTTTTGTATATTCAAAAATATTTGTGCAAAGGTAGAAAAGCCATTTGAATCGCTGTGGATTGTTTACTTCTTTTTTAATTAATTTCGTTTTGTTTCATGAGGCATAAAATCAGCAAGCATTTTCCACTATTGTTTTTTCTGCTTAGCGTTTTTTTATTGCTGATGTACAAATGGTCGCATTTGAGTTTGCCTTTTTTTCAGGATGAAGCCTGGGTGTACGGAAAAGCGGTTCGAATGATGGCTGATAAGGGCTTGAGCCTGATGCCAAATGCGTTGGACGATGAGCTGGTCCGCGGACATCCGTTGTTGTTTCACTTCATCTTCGCTGCAATTTTGAAGGTGTTAGGAAATTCTGTTTTTAACGCCCACCTTATCGCGCTGGGTGTTTCCGTAAGTTTTCTTTTTCTTTTGTTTTATTATTTTGAAACCCGTGTTGGACGATGGTCGGGTTGGGTGCTAACTTCTCTTGTGATGATACAGCCTGTTTTTCTGGCCCAATGCGGACTTGTTCTTCCCGAAATATTACTCACATCATTGGTATTTTTATCCATTTGGTTTTTTTCGGAGGGAAGATTTCGTCTCTATTTTTTTACAGCCGCATGCGCAGTTTTGGTAAAAGAATCAGCTGTTGTATTGTTTGTCGCCTTGTCTTTGTTCCGTCTTTTTAACCATAAAAAATTAGGATCGAATTTTTCTTCGTTGTCACTTCATTTATTTAGAATTAATCTCCCACTAGTTCCCTGGTTGATGTATTTGATGGTTTACAAAATGCAAACGGGCAACTTTTTTTTTCATGAGCACATTGAAGCCTTGTCATTTCATGTAACTGTTTTTTTTGATAAACTAAGGCGTGGTTTTTATTTTGTTTTTCTTGCACAAGGACGTAATATCTTTTTTCTTGCCTCTTTATTATCCGTTTTTTTGATTGCCTTTCGCAACGAATTGAAAAAGTTAAAATTCATTGCCCCCTTTCTTTTATTTATTTTTTTATTTCTGATTTTTTCGTCGGTAAATTACTACGCTGACAGATATTTGCTGCTGAATGTGGTATTTTTTATCATGTTAACCGTAGCAGGAATTCAATTTAATTCAGTGAAATTGATTTTCAGGCTTTGCCTTTTTATTTTTTGTTTTTCTGCGGCTGTTTTTTCTTTTTTTACACAATCCTCCGGCAATGATCAAAATCCGGGTTACGTAAATGCAGTTCAAGTAAATGTGCAGGGAATAAATTTTCTGGAGAAAAAATTGAGTCGTGAGGATACGATTTACTGCTGGTTCAATACGCATCAGAATCTGCAATCACACT
>OMJH01000111.1 GCA_900299295.1 Bacteroidota bacterium | reverse complement strand
TGGACAGTTTCAAATGGAAATTGCCCCCCCGCATCCGATACAATTCAAATTAACGTTCAGCCCGCAATGACGACTCCTAATGCCGGCGCTGATCAAACCATTTGTGCAGCAGCCGTTACTCTCTCTGCAAATTCACCCTCTGTTGGTGTAGGCAACTGGATTTCAATTACACCCGGAAGTTCAATCGCGTCTCCTTCCTCGGCAACAACATCAGCAACCGGTCTTTCTATCGGACAAAATTTATTTGAATGGGTAATCTCGAGTGGGCAATGCACGCCCCTTAGAGATACGGTTGTGATAACAGTAGACGCAAATCCTTCGGCTGCGAATGCAGGAAATGATCAGGCGGTGTGTGGAGACACTGCATTGCTTTCAGCAACTGCGCCATTGATTGGTAGCGGTGTTTGGTCGGTTTCAAGCGGGGCGGGGTCGTTTACAGGAACCACAAATCCAGCATCTGTGGTCCTTGCGTTGAATCCAGGAACAAACGTTCTGATTTGGACAACTTCCAACGGAACTGTTTGCCCCTCTTCTTCAGACACGGTAATAATTCAATCCTTGGATTTAGTAAGTGTTGCTGTTGCAGGGACGGATCAGTTTTTATGCGCGCCTGATTCTGTACAGTTAGGAGCTACACTGCCGACCAACGGAACTGGGGCGTGGAATGTTTTAACTTCTGGAGTTATTTTATCAAATACTACATCAGCATCAACCACTGCTACCGCGTTAATCGCGGGGCAAAATATTTTTGAGTGGGTGGTTTCAAACGGAGCATGTCCTGATTCAAGAGATACTGTAATAGTTGACATTACCCCATTACCAACGAATGTAAATGCAGGAACAGATCAAAATGTTTGTGGTGATTCAACATTTTTTAATGCATCCACACCTTCAGCAGGCGTGGGCTCATGGGCCTTACTAACCGGGGCAGGAAATATCGCTTCCGTAAATAGCGCAGGCTCTTTTGTATCTTCTTTAGGTGCCGGACAAAATATTTTTATCTGGAGTGTTGTGAATGGAATTTGTCCTGCAGTTTCAGACACACTTATTGTTTCAACTTTTGGACCGGTAACAACCTCTAACGCCGGAAACGACCAAAGCCTTTGCGCTCAAACTTCATCCACCATAAATGCTAATTTGCCCGTCAGCGGAAGTGGAACTTGGTCGGTTGTTTCCGGATCCGCAGTGGTTGCCAACCCCTCTTCACCCGGTTCAGTTGTGAATTCCTTACAAAACGGCAACAACTTGTTTGTTTGGACCGTTTCCAATGGCGCTTGTCCGGATTCGCGTGACACCATCAACATTCATGTTTATCCTTTGCCTTCACCTGCTAACGCAGGAACGGATCAATCGGTATGTGGAAATACAGTTACTTTAGGAGCCACCGCTCCGATAGCCGGAACAGGAAACTGGAGTGTGTTATCCGGAGCTGCAACGTTTTTAAATTCAAATTTGATCACCACAACAGCAAGCGGATTAAATACCGGAGATAATTTATTGTTGTGGACAGTTTCAAGCGGAGTTTGTCCTTCGAATTACGATACTGTTTTAATTCATATTCTTCCATCGCCTAGCATTGCCGTTGCTGGGGTGGATTCAGAAATTTGTGCGTTCGATATTACCCTTTCAGGAAGCATTCCGGTTGAGGGAACCGGCACTTGGTATTTAATTTCAGGTGGTGGCAGTATTGCTCAACCCGGAGCAGCGACCACCCTCGTTACTGCAATGCCTCCGGGACAAAATATATTTGAATGGGTAATTTCAAACGGAATTTGTCCGGATTCAAGAGACACAATTGTCGTAACTGCTTACGCACTACCAACGATTGCAAATGCCGGCCCTGATATAAATACTGATTTAAGTACAATACAGTTGGCAGGTAATTCACCAACGGTTGGTACAGGGGCTTGGACGATTTTTTCAGGGCAGGGAACCTTAGGGAGCCCCACAAATCCCAATAGCTATATTTCAAATTTAGTGGATGGTTCTACAACACTTGTATGGACAATCACCAATGGAGTATGCCCTTCGTCATCTGACACAATGAATGTTTATTATAGTTCATTGTTGATTCCGGAGGTGATTACTCCCAATGGAGATGGAAAAAATGATTTCTTTGAAATAAAAGCGTTCAAAGGAATTGGGGGGATAAAATTGGATATTTTTAATCGTTGGGGCGGTAAAGTTTACTCTTCCGAAAATTATCAGCACGATTTTGACGGGCATAATTTATCTCAAAAGGATCTTGCTGATGATACATATTACTACGTGATGATATTACCTGACGAGCGAACCTTTAATGGATTTTTGCTTATTAAAAGGAAATGAGAGGTATATTTTGTTTTTCAGTACTTATTGTTTTCTGCTTTGAATTGAGTGCGCAACACTATTCGTTATTCAGTCAATATGTAGTAAATGGATTAGTGGTGAACCCTGCTTATGCCGGTAAAAATGAAGCAATGGATATTACATTGCTGAACCGACGCCAATGGGCAGGATTTCGTGGCGCACCATATACCACTTCATTTAGTGTAAATACACCATTAAATAATCCTTCATCAAACGTAGGCTTCATTTATCAAAACGATAAGCTTGGTAATTTTCGTTCGCATATATTATCGGGCATTTATGCATATCGTATAAATTTTGGAGATGTGAAATTAAGTTTTGGAATGCAGGGGGGATGGAAATGTGATGTGAGTAACATGGATGAACCTTTAAAACGGAATGATCAGGGGGATGTTGTTTTAGAGAATAGCAGCCGAAACTGCAATCAATTTTTTGCGGGTACTGGATTGTATTTGCATAGTGAAAATTATTTCTTTGGAATCTCAAAGCCTTGGCTGTATCAGACATTGTTGGGAACGAAATCCAACCCCTTACTTGTTTCAGGTGGAGCCGTGTTGAAACTTAAAAACAATCATGAAATTAAGCCCGCCTTCCTTTTGAGGTATATCTCAAACTCTCCGCTTCAACTTGATCTTGGCTTAAATTATTATTATCAATCTCGATTTGGAATTGGATTTGCTCTGCGAACTGAAGAGTCTTTTGTTTTTCTAGTTGAGTATCTGCTGAACAATCAATTTAAAATGGGGTTTAGCTATGATGCCGGCCGAGGGCCTCTTGCCGGAAAACATGCAGGAACAACAGAATTTATGCTGAGGTATTTTTTTGGTTTCACTCAAGAAGCAAGAAATCCGCGTGCGTTTATTTTTTAAAAATATCCTTTTCCTATTTGCCTCAGGATTTGCTTTCGCGCAATCCTTTACCGATGGCGAGTTTCAGATCAAGGCAATTTATAATCCAAAAAATTCAAACGCCTATTCGCCGGTTGTATATAATAATTCATTGTTTTTCGTTTCCGATAATGATTTTCGCTTTGGCATTGTTTACACTCAAACGAATAAAAAAAGATTTCAGGATATTTTTTATGCGCCCATTCTTGATGCGGTTGCAATTGGCCGGCCTAAACGACTTCCATATCCATTAACTTCACGTTTTCATGACGGTAGTTTTTGCATTACCAGCAAAGGAATTTATATAACCCGAAACGCGGATTCAGGTAAACATCTAAATAAAAAAAAATTACCACTCCATATTTTTTATTTCGAGCGAAACCAAAAAGGAAGCTATCATTCTCCTGTGGTGCTTGATTTTTCACTGAGCGATACTTTTTCGACGGGCCACCCTTATGTAATAGGAGACTCCTTGATGTATTTTGTGGCGGAAATTCCGGGAGGTTTTGGCGGAGCGGATATTTATTATAGCTGCAAGAAAAATAATGTTTGGCAGCACCCGATAAATTGCGGCCCATCTGTTAATAGTTCAGCGAATGAACTATTTCCGTCGTGGTTCAACGGTAATTTGTTTTTTTCGTCTGACCGACAAGGAGGAAGTGGTAAGATGGATGTGTATTTCAGCTCAGGCAAGCTAGACGATTTTACAGAATTAAAACACTTACCTTCCCCAATAAATTCTGTTGAAGATGATTTTGGAGTATTTATGAATAGCGATGGAAATACCGGATATTTTTCTTCGGCGCGTGGCGGTAATGATGCAATATATTATTTCCAGTTTAAACCCAACACAGCATTTAACAACTGTGAGCCTATTAAATTTAATCGGTATTGCTACACGTTTTATGAACAGAGTTTGGAAAAAGGAAAGGATAGCTCAGGTGTAATTTATGAATGGAATTTCGGTGATGGAATAAAATCAACCATGGCTAGAGTAAGTCATTGTTTCCCTGGCGAAGGAAAATACCTCATTGAACTCAACATGATTGATCGTGTTAGCGGTGCAGTTTTTTTAAACAAGGCCAGCTATGAATTGAACATTCTTAATGAAAAGCAACTGTATATTGATGTCCCGGACACAATTTGCACTGAAAAGCCGGTGGAAATTAATGCGTATCATTCTAATTTGACAGGCTTAAGTACACAAAAATATAACTGGCGCTTAAGTGATGGTACAACGGCAACATCATCAAAGTGGACGCATGTTTTTACTCAACCCGGTAATTACACCATTCAATTAATAGCTTCAGGTTTGCGTGATGGGAAAACGTTTACCTCTTGCGTATCTCGTAATGTTTATGTTCAGGCTGAGGCGTGTTCTGCCGAACGTAGAATTCCGCTTTATTTTAAACCGCAGGAGCCTTCGCTTTCCTCAGTAAAAAAAACATCAATTCCAACAGGAATTTCTCCTGCAATTGAAAACGGATATTTGTCAAATGTCTATGAATCGTTTAAGCGAGACTCGTTGTCGAATTACAGAATACATCTCGGCGCTTCGGACCAACTACTGAATTTCAATGCTCCCGTTTTTAAAGGGTTAGACAGTATCAGCATGTTTTCAATTAATGGAAGATATCAATATTTTTACGGTAAATATAAATCCACATCCGTACTGTTCCCCGTTTTGTTTAAGATTAAAGATCTCGGGTTTAACCCGTTTGTTTTTTCTTTCACTGGCGATGTAATGGACGAAAATTTCAATCCACAAGTAATTTCACGCCTTTCAGAATTAAAATTAATTTCAGAAGACAATCCGTTAGCTTTAAAAATTTATTTTGCTAAAGGCGAATACACTTTTTCAGCAGACGACAAACAAGCTTTTTTAGACTTTATGCGTCGAAATAAAGCAGAAAATTTTTTAATTGAGATTGAAGGACATACAGATAATCAGGGGACAGCAGATCAAAATTTAGAACTTGCAAAAAAACGCGCTGAGGCAGCACGCCAGTTTTTATTGCAAAATGGGTTTTCTGATAATCGAATAGTTGAAATTTCTTCTGAGCATTTATTAGGCCCCGGCACAGATGAAGATCAGCAGAAAAAAAACCGATTTGTACAGATTCGTTTAATTATAAAAAAATGAACCGATTAAATAATCAAGTGTTGTTTTTTTTCTTTTGGGTGTCTGGTATATTTAATTTTTTTGTTTTCTCTCAAGCAGTACCGTCCGATGAGGAAAAAATAAAATTTTTAGTCACTTTCAGTAAAAATGCAAAGGTCAGTTTCGGAGATGATGATTATCGTCAGATTCTTTATTTGGTTGTTCCCGAAAAACAAAGAGGACCAGTTTTTATACGCGTCTTTGATCCGAATGTAGGGGGAAAGCATGATGAAAAACGAAATTCGTTTAACTCCAAAACTCAGTTTTCCGTGTATGGCGGCAGCGGTGTTCATGTGGTTGATAAAATCAGAAAAGGAGCAACAGTTGATGATCCTTATTCAGGGATTTTAATAGCAACTAAAACGTTTGACGCCACCGCCTATGATGACGACTGGTTTACATTCGGCCCATTTAATCCGGCAGAGGGAGAATTGCAGCCTGACTTTGGCGGTTATGTTTTTAAACTGGTGGTTGAAGGGCTGGATGGTGATGATGGCAATTTGTACAAATTATTCTTATCATCAAGAAAAGATAAAAATACGCCAATCGATGGAGGAAATTGTTTTTATTACGAATGTTGTTTCCGATTAAGTGACGAACTTAATTCAATTTCGCACATTTATCCCTTCATCAGCCAAAACATTATTAAGGTGCACATCAACGTTTTTGATTATGATAATGACGGTACGATTCGCCTAATCAGTGTCGCAAAAAACGGGCTAACCGCTAAGTCAGATAAAGATGGAGATTGGACAACGCTTGATTTTGATGTGGAACCCAGGGAACTCAACACATCACTTGATATTCAGTTTATAAAGACACGAAAAGTAAAAAACAATAATGTAGTTGTGTTTGTTACAAATCAGGAGAAATCACGAATACCGTTTTTTACAATTCCGATCGGAGGAGTTCCTAAGTATAAACCAGCCATCGTTGTGGTTCCCGGAAATTGAGTATTTTCATTCTCATTATTTTCTATGTACAGAAGATGTTGTGTATTTCTTTTTGCCTTGTGTTTCTACAACCTCCATTCGCAGCACTTCGAATTTAAAATTTTTAAGGAAAACCAGGGATTAGCACAGTCATATGTTTATGCAGTAAATCAATTAGCGAATGATTATGTCGCTGTAGGAACGGGAGGAGGACTTAGTATTACAGGTGGAGCCGGGTTTAAAAATTACACAAAGCAAAACGGGTTATCCGATAATATTGTTACCGCAATCGAATATGATGCTCAAGGAATCACTTGGTTTGGTCATTTTCTGGGAGGCTTAACTTTCCTGAAAAACGATTCTTTATATGCTTTTCAGCCTTTTTCAAATAAACAGAAAAAAATAAATACTCTTTTATCATTTCAATCAAGGCTATGGATTGGAAATTCAGAGGATAAGGTTTATTACATCGACAATCAAAAACTTTTTGAAATAAAATTACCGGGCTGTAAAGGCATTAATTCGTTCTCAATATTTAAGAATTCATTACTAGTTGCAACCGGCAACGGGATTTATGTACAACAGTCAAGTGCCGGAAAGGAAAATTTCGTTAGGGTACCAAAACTCGACGGGGTTGATGTTACCGCCTTGTATAACAGTGGCGACACATTGTTATTTTTTGGAACTTCTTCGGGGGAAATATACACCACCCACGATTTACATGAAACAACAAACCAAACCCCTAAAATTCTTTATTCGTTCCCTGAAAAAAGCAGTGTAAGGGCCATTGAGGCAGACGCAAATGGCTGTGTTTGGGTGGGGGCGTTCGGTGAAGGAATGTTACAGATACGGTTAAACACAGTTTTTCTTCCGACTCCCGAAATTGTAACAATAAAAGAAGAAAACGGATTAAACAATTTATCCATCAGTTGTTTGATGCGCGATCGTGAGAATAATTTATGGATTGGAACTTATGGCGACGGAATATATTTACTACAACCCGACAAACTAGTTTTATATGATGAAAAAAATGGGTTGAAGGATCAAGATGTTTTATCTGTAGTATCCTTTGGAAAGTATTTAATCAGCGGAACAACAAACGGCATTCAGGTTTGCGAGTTACCCGGCGGAAAATTTTCTACCTTCTATACTAAAGGCAGTGGATTTATTGATGACGAGGTAAGATGCATGGCCGTATATTCGTCCGATCGCGTTCTTGTGGGCACACGTTTTAATGGAGCTTATTTTTTTAATCCGGAATTAAAAAAATTCGCAAAAATACCGATAACTCCTACAGGAATTAACTTCATTCAGGTCAGGAATGATACTGTTGTAGTTTTTTCAACTTCGGAAGGTGTTTCAGTTTATAACCCGACAACAAAAGCGGAATTCCGATATACAACCTTACAAGGACTTCCGCATAATCAGGTTTTGCAAACTGCCTCGGGGAGGAGCGATAAAATTTGGATCGCTTGTCGACAGTCTCCGCTTTCTTATTTAGAAAAGGGTGAAATTAAAATCCGAAGCGACATTAATAAATTTAATTCATTTAATATTTCCTGCTTATGTATTACAAGCGAGGATAAATTATATTTTGGAACTTCCGGGAATGGTTTATTTTATGATACAGGGAATAATTTCAATCGTGTTACTGAAGAGCAAGGTTTGCAGAGTAATTTTATTAACGGATTGGTATTCGACGAAACTCAACAAGTCCTTATTTGCACTCATGTAAACGGCATTACCGAATGGAATTTGAAACAGAATCATTTTCAAAGGCTAGATGGTCGGGAAAACTCAATGGGATGTGAATTTAAATCAAATGCAATTTATAAGGCTTCATCAGGAGGGTTAATCTTTTTCGGAACATCAAAGGGTGTTGGTGTTTATCGACAGGAGTTAGACAAGGATGTTTTCCATCCGCTTGTGCTGAAAATGGAGTCAATTTCCATCAACAAAATAAAGTATAGAACAGAATTGAAAGAGGTTAATTTACCTTTCGGGGCCTACGATATTACTTTGAACTACCTGGCGATAACACATCGGAATAACGATCAGGTAAGGTATGAATACCAGTTGGAAGGATTGAGTAGTGAAACCCGCAGCACATTTTCCCGGGAGCTTAATTTTTCTCAATTGAATGAAGGAAAATATATTTTACGAATTTTTGCTGTCAGCGCTGAGGGCATCAAAAATAAAACACCCTATATTCTTCGAATAACAATTTCTCCGCCTTTTTATCGAAGCGTCTGGTTTATTTTTTCTATTGTTATATTTTCCCTTCTGCTGTTGTGGATGTTTTACAGACAGAGGGTGTGGCGCCTGAAAAAACTCAATGCGCTGCTGGAAAAAAAAGTAATGGAAAAAACCGAAGAAATTCAGCAGGATAAAAATTATATAGAAAAAATAAATATCGATTTAAAAAACAAAAACGAAGAAATTACAGCAGGAATTTCCTATGCAAAACGAATACAGCTCGCATTATTGCCAAAATCACGGCATATCCAATCGAAACTGGATTCTGTTGTATTTTTCAGGCCTCGCGACATTGTGAGTGGAGATTTTTACTGGTTCCGCGAAACGGCATCGTTTTTTTATCTCGCTGTTGGCGATTGTACTGGGCATGGTGTGCCGGCCGCATTTATGAGTCTTATAGGTTCCAATTTATTGGATCGAATTATTGATGAATCCAATGTTGCTGATACCCCCTCGCAGATACTTTATGCTATAGACAAGGAAATTCTTTCCTTGTTAAAACAAAAAAGCAGTGAGTCTAAATTGTTAGACGGAATGGATTTAGCATTGCTGCGTATTACTAAAGATAAAAAGGAAGTGGTTTTTTCAGGGGCTTCACGACCGCTTTGGATTATAAGAGGAGAAGAGTTCATTGAAACCTCCCCGAATCCTTATTCTTTGGGCGGGTATTTCCCCGGTATTAAGAAATCATTTTCAGACCATAAAATTTCAATTCAAACCGGGGATGCACTTTACTTTTTTTCGGACGGATTTCAGGATCAGTTCGGTGGGCCTCAGCACAAACGTTATTCTGTAACTCGTTTCCGTGAATTTATTCATCGGCTGGCTCATCAACCGGTTCAACAGCAAAAACTATTCTTACAAAATGAATTTAAAATGTGGAAAGGAAATCTGCCGCAGAACGATGATGTGCTTGTTGTGGGTATTGTAGTTTGATGAATTAGCGGCTTAACTTATATTTTTTTACCACCCGCGCGCTTACAAAAATGCTGATTTCATACAACAAATAAAGCGGAGTAAAAACGATCA
>OMJH01000110.1 GCA_900299295.1 Bacteroidota bacterium | reverse complement strand
TTATGGAAGATTTTTAATGGAAGAAAAAAAGAAGGAGAACATTTTCGTGTTTTTCCAATTAGTAATTGGACCGAATTGGATGTATGGCTCTACATACAGCACGAACAATTACCGTTACCTTCCTTGTATTTTGCCCATAATAGAAAAGTTTTTTTCAGGGGGGGTTCATGGTATGCAGATGAGGGTATTTTAAAATTAAAAGCCAATGAAAAGCCGGAAGAAAGGCGGGTTCGATTTCGTACTATTGGAGATATTACTTGCACAGGAGCTATGGAATCGGAAGCAACCACAGTTGCAGAAATTATTCATGAGTTGCGTACACTTCGGATTACAGAAAGAGGATTCAGGATTGACGATAAACGCAGCGAGGCAGCCATGGAAGATCGAAAAAAAACAGGTTACTTTTAAAAATGATTAATTTGTATAATTATTTTATTTTTTAATAAAATGACTGAAAAGCCATTGTTGAGAATTATTACTTCCGGAAGTGTTGACGACGGAAAAAGTACCCTGATAGGAAGGTTGTTGTTTGATTCAAAATCACTTTTTCAGGATCAGTTGGATCAGGTTGAACAATCAAGTAAAAAGCGCGGCGATGAATTTTTTAATCTTGCTTTAGTTACAGATGGTCTTCGTGAAGAGCGTGAATTAGGTATTACCATTGATGTGGCGTATCGATATTTTACAACACCGGTTAGAAAATATATTTTAGCGGATACTCCTGGTCATGCAGAATTTACTCGGAATATGATTACCGGAGCATCTAGTGCAGATGTAGCAATGCTCCTTGTAGATGCAAGACATGGGGTTGTTGAGCAAACACGGCGCCATGCTTATATAACTCAATTACTGCGAATGCCACATGTTTTGGTTTGTATAAATAAAATGGATCTGGTAGATTTTAATGAAAATATTTTTTTAGAGATTAAAAATGAAGTTGAAAAATTATTTGCCAATGTTGGTCATGGAATTCAACGTCATTATGTTCCAATAAGTGCTTTGCATGGTGATAATGTTGTTGAATCCTCTAATCGTATTCCTTGGTACACTTCAGATTCCTTGATGCAGACATTGGATTCAATAGAAATTGAAACCAATAGATCTAAACACCCGTTTAGATTACCTGTTCAGTATCTTTTAGCAGATAAATTAGTTGTTATGGGAAGTGTTTCATCCGGTAAAATTAAAATTGGGGATGAAATTTTAAATACCCGTTCAAAATTATTTTATCGTGTGGAATCAATACTGTCGGCAGGTGAAAACAGGCAGTTCGCTGAGTCTGCTGAAAGTGTTGCTATCGGATTAAATACTTTCGTCGATATTGAACGAGGTGATGTATTTTGTTTGCAAAATGAGCTTCCCTCTATTGCGAATAAATTAAACGTAACAATATGTTGGTTATCTGAAGCATCATATGTTTCAGGAATGAATTTGATTTTTCGACAGGCGCATAGCGAAACAAGTTGTTATATTCATCAGGTTTTAAATAAGATTGATATTTCAACACAGGAATACATTATGGATAATGATTCAATAGAAATGAATGATATTGTAAACCTTGAAATTACCACATCTGCAAATGTTGTTTTCGATACATATCTGGAAAATCACATAAGCGGATGCTTTGTTTTTATTCATCCTAAAAATTTCGCCACCGTTGCCGCCGGTTTTATAAATTAATTGTAAACGAATTTTCTTTCTTTTTAAAGGTTAAACTGCTTAATCGTGTATATTTGTTTTCTGCATGTTGTTCTGCGAAAATTTTAGAAATGTTTTTAAACCACGCAAACGGAGTTTGGTAGATAATTATACCTACACCATTGCTGACCATTTTGATAAACTTGATCGGATTACCTGGGATTATGTAAACGGAGAAAGAAATTTATTTTTAACATCTTCTTTTTTATATGCACTTTGTGATAGTAAGGATTCAGCAAATCAATATCGATTTGTAATTGTATATGAAGCGAACATTCCGATTGCTATAGCCTTCCTGCAAATAATTAATTTCACTCCAGATTTGTTGGGTGATTTGGTTATAAAACAGCTAGAAGATTTGAAATCAAAACGAAGCTCACTTTTCAGTCGATATTTATACGATAAGAAAGATTTGACCGTTTTTCGGTTACTTACCCTGGGTAATAATTTCATTAGCGGGGATCACGGAGTGGCTTTTATTAAAGATGTCGCTCCATCTGAAAAATTTTCGTTAATCAGGTCGATAGTAAAACAGGTAGCAAGTAAAGAGAAGTTAAGAGGAAGAATCTCAGCAATTTTAATTAAAGATTTTTTTGATAAACCTGATAATTCAGAAAACCCTTTAACTTTAAACAGGTTTCTTGAATTTGCTGTTGAACCAAACATGGTTGTACATTTTCCTCAGCAGGTGAAGTCGCTTGCAGATTTTGTCAGCTTGTTTTCCAAGAAGTATAGAAAGCGATCTCGTGATATTTTTAAGGCATTTGAAGGCGTGGATTGTATAGAAATGAGTGAAAAGGAGCTTGAAAAATGGAAGGATGAAATCTATGAATTGTATCTTCAGGTATATGAGCATGCCAAATTTAAATTGGTAAAAATTCATCCAGGGTATTTTGCATCACTAAAAAAGGAATTCAGAGAAAAATTTATTGTCAGAGGATTTTTCTACGATAAAAAACTTATAGGTTTTCAATCAGCTTTCATTTTAGATAATCATCAGATGGAGGCACATTTTATTGGGATGGATTATCAAAATAATTTAAAGTTTAAATTGTATCAGAATATTTTATATGGTTTTTTAGGGATGGCAATCCAAAATGGTAAACAAGTACTTAATTTAGGCAGAACTGCCACTGAAATAAAAAGTACTGTCGGTGCAAAACCTCAAAATTTATATTGTTATGTTAAGCCGCAGAATTCAATAAGTCGTTTGGTATTGCAACCTTTTATATCATTTTTACAACCCGCGCAATGGCAGCCACGTAACCCATTTCGCGAGGACTGATTTTTACTTTTTCAATTTATTTGATTAAATTTGTTTAGATTAAAAAATGAAATTTTTTTTTATCTCTTTTTTCTTACTTTTTTTTTCAAATACATTAATTTCTCAAACGAAAAAAGAAGTAAAACATTTATCCGATAAGGCAGATAGTTATTTTGATGAAAAGCTTTATTTAAAAGCCTACCAGACGTTTGACAAGTTAGTGGAATTGGATCCTAAAAACAAATCCTTTTATTATTTAAAAAAGGGGCAGTGCGCTGCATTTATTCCCTCTAAAAAAGCAGAATCAATTCAAATTTTGGAAGATCTATATACTAAAGACACATCCGAAATTACTATTTTATTTTATTTGGCTGAGGCATATCATCATAATTATATGTTTGATAAGGCGTTGGAATTTATAAGTCGATTCAAACAATTAAATAATGATCCTGATATGGAAGAAGCGGCTAGTTTGTTAATGTTAAATGCGCGCAACGGTAAAGAACTGATTAAAGATTCAGTTCACGTCATGATTAAAAATATTGGTCCACCGGTTAACACCTCTGAAGCTGAGTATGTTCCTGTAGTTACACCGGATAACACTATGATGATTTTTACGTATCGGGGTAGTAAAAGCACCGGAGGTTTGATGGACCAAAAATTTAATCCTGATCCAGAGGGCGAATATTATGAAGATGTTTATTATTCACTTCGTGAGGGTAATGCTTGGTCTGTACCAAAAAGTATGGGCGGAAACATTAACACAAAACATAACGATGCAGCGATAGCTATTTCTCATGATAAAAAACAACTGTATACATTTTATTCATCAGAAACTAATGGAGGTGATATTTTTGTTTGTAATAGAAATGGCGATTTTTGGGAAAAACCGGTGCCTTTAGGTCCAACTATTAATTCCAGTGAATGGGAAGGTAGTTGTTCTGTATCCGGTGATGGCACGCAACTTTATTTTGCAAGTGAGCGTCCCGGAGGTTATGGAGGTAAAGATATATATGTTTCAAATCTTTTAGAAAATGGGGAATGGGGCCCAGCCATCAATCTGGGGCCGATAATTAATACAAAGTATGATGATGATTCACCTTATATTGATTCAAAAGGAATTACCCTTTTTTTTAGTACACAGGGGCATTATAGTATTGGCGGATTTGATATACATTTCACAATGAGGGAAGATAATACCTGGACAAAACCACAAAATTTAGGATTTCCGGTTAATACTACTGATGATGATATTTATTATATAATAACCGATGATGGTAAACAAGGTTATTATTCCTCAACTCGAGATGATAAAGGAGGAACAGGAAATCATGATATTTATTTAGTTGATCCGGGCATAATTGGTGAACCTCCCGCAGTGGCACTTTTAACCGGCGGAGTTTACGATAAAATAAAGTCGTTAAAGGCACAAATTTCGTTTATTAAAAAAAGTAATGGTGAATTGGTTGGGCCAATAACCACACAGAGTATTACTGATTTATATTATATTTCACTTACACCCGGAGAAACTTATGTAGCCAAAATTGTTTCTTCTGGTTACCCCGAACGAGAAGAGGAATTTACCATTCCGAATTCTACAACATTTCTTGACTATAGAAAGGATTTTTATTTGACATCGGATTCCTTAGCTGCAGAAGATACTTTGAAATTAGCGGTTAAAAATCCCTGCGAAAATGCACCCGTTCCTGATTTTTCGCCCTTTAAAGGAAAGAACCTTAACGATCCGTCCATTTATCGTAAATTAATTGACTTAATTACTTCAATTTGTGAAAGTAAAATTATTTACCGTGTTCAGATTGCAGCTTATCGTCATCCTGAAAATTATTCCTGGACGCACCTAAGCGAATTTGGCGCACCTGAAACGCAAACGCTAAATGACGGGATAACCCGCTTTACCCAGGGACGATTTACAGCAATTCGGGAAGCGGAGGCGCAGCGACAGAAAGCAATTGCAAGAGGTCAAAAGGATGCATGGATTACCGCATTAATTGATGGTAAAAGATTTACTCTCGAAGAGTTAATTCAAAATGATTTTTTTCTTGCTCCAAAGGAAATTTTGAAATAAAAACTGCTCTTTTTTCATTACTGAATTATTAACATTTCTCCTTACTCTATTCTTGAATTCGTAATTTTGTAACTCTAATTTTTTGTTCATGTCAAATCATACAACTGATCAGATAACAACTTTTGAAACTGCAAAGAAACTTGGACTTCTTCCTGAAGAATTTGAAAAAATAAAAGCTATTATTGGTCGCATACCAAACTTCGTTGAGCTTTCTATTTTTTCTGTGATGTGGAGCGAGCACTGTTCATACAAAAATTCTATTGTGTGGTTAAAAACACTTCCGAAGGATGGTCCGCATATGCTTGCAAAAGCTGGTGAAGAAAATGCAGGTTTAGTGGACATCGGTGATGGTCTTGCCTGCGCGTTCAAAATAGAATCTCACAATCATCCTTCAGCACTTGAACCCTATCAAGGTGCAGCCACCGGTGTTGGCGGAATCAACCGAGATATTTTTACAATGGGCGCACGACCCATTGCGCAACTCAATTCCCTTCGTTTCGGCGACATACGTTCCAATAAAACGCAATGGTTAATGAAGGGTGTCGTAAAAGGAATTGGTGATTACGGAAATGCATTTGGTATACCCACAGTTGGGGGTGAAGTATTTTTCGATGATAGTTTCAATGTAAATCCGCTGGTGAATGCAATGTCAGTTGGGATTGTTAAAACCAACGAAACGGTTAAAGCTATTGCCTATGGAAACGGTAATCCGGTTTTCATTGTAGGTTCAGCAACGGGAAAGGATGGCATTCACGGAGCTACTTTTGCTAGCGCGGATATAACAGAAGATTCTGCAAAGGATCTTCCTGCAGTTCAGGTTGGTGATCCGTTTCAGGAAAAGTTATTGCTGGAGGCTTCGCTTGAAGTAATTCAGACCGGCGCCGTAATCGGTATGCAGGATATGGGTGCTGCAGGAATCACTTGCTCAACTTCTGAGATGAGTGCAAAGGGTGAAAGTGGAATGATCATACACTTAGACAAAGTTCCTACGCGTCAGGCCAATATGCAACCATGGGAAATTCTTCTCAGCGAATCACAGGAACGGATGTTAATTATTGTTCAGAAGGGCAGAGAAGACGAGGTGAAAAAAGTTTTTGATAAATGGGATTTGAATTGCTCACTGATTGGAGAGGTGACTGATACCAAAAGACTTCTCTATTACATGAATGGAGTTTTAGTGGCTGACGTACCTGCTGAAGATTTAGTTTTGGGGGGTGGAGCTCCGATTTATCATCGTGAATATAAAGAGCCTGATTATTTTGCTGAAGCTAAAAAATTTGACATCGAACAAGTTAATGAACCCGCAGATTACAAATCGGTAATGACGCATTTGATTTCGCATCCGAATATCGCGAATAAACGTTGGGTTTATAATCAATACGACTCTATGGTAGGTACTGTAAATCGCAGTACAAATTGCGCCACCGATGCAGCCGTTGTTAACCTAAAAGGTACGAATAAAGCCTTAGTAATTAAAGTGGATTGTAATTCACGATATGTGAACGCTGATCCGGAAATAGGTTGTGCGATAGCCGTAAGTGAGTCAGCCCGTAACATAGTTTGCAGTGGAGGAGTTCCGAGCGCTGTTACCAACTGCCTTAATTTTGGTAATCCATACAACCCTGAAGTGTATTGGCAGTTTGTTGGCGCCATCAAAGGAATGGGTATGGCCTGTCGAAAGTTTGAAACGCCTGTTACCGGAGGTAATGTTAGTTTTTATAACCAAAGTTCGTTCGAAGGACCTGTATTTCCGACTCCAACCATCGGTATGATTGGAGTGATGCAGGATAAAGCGCTGCAAACCACCATGGATTTTAAGCACGAAGGAGATTGCATTTATCTGGTGGGTGAATGTAAACAGGATATTGGCTCATCAGAATATGTTTATTCCTTTCATAAAATAAAAAACACCCCGCCGCCGGTTTTCGATATTGATGAAGAGTATCTGGTTCAAAATGCAATAAAAAATCTTATTACTCAAACCGTCATTGAATCTGCGCATGATTGCTCAGATGGAGGTCTATTTGTTGCCTTAGCAGAATGTTGTTTTCCTCAGCAATTGGGCTTCGATATTTCTACTGATAGAAATATACGTAAGGATGCATTTTTATTTGGAGAAAATCAGAGTAGGGTAGTGGTAAGCGTAAAAAAGGAAAACGAAGTGAACCTGGTGAAGGAATTGAAATCGTTAAACGTAAAATTCAGTAAACTGGGATTTGTGAAAGGACGCGAGATGAAAATTGATGGTGAGGTTTTTGGAACTGTTGCCGAATTCAAGAAACTTTACGACACCTCTATCGAGAACCTTCTTCAGTCAAATTAATTTATTTGCCTTCGTTTTTTTTACCCTCCCCTTCCGTTTTTTGAAATTTTCGGAAAGTCCATGTAAAGGTTAACATATAATATCGCTGAAGTACTCGTGTTTGATTGTCCTCGATGTAAGTTTCGGTTATACTCCTTGATACACTGTTGTTTTGTTTTAGTGCATCATAAATACTGAACTTGATTTCTCCTGAATTGTTTTTTAAAAATTTGTAAGCAATCGAATTGTTCCATAGCAGAAATTTTTGCGTGAAATTATTTTGTAATCCATCGTAGTAAGTATAGTTTGCCTCCGTTGCAAAGAAAAAAGATTTATAGAAATTCCAATTGAGTTTTGCCGTACTCAGATGATAAAGATAATTGTTATTGGATGTGGTTTGAAGTGTATTCGTTACAAGATTATAATAACCATTCCACGTCAAAGTAAAATCCAATTTATCGCTTATATTGCTTGCCAGTACGACTCCGCTGTTAAAAGCAGAAGTAGTTGCAATATTTTTTTTCCCATTAATTAATCCCGGGAGATTAGAATATGTAAATCCAAGATTCAAGTTTAGCGTACTTTTTATTTTTTTGATTGGTGTTGAATAAGTAGTGAAACTGCGTACGACCCAGTTTCCGTCAATGTTAATGGGTTTATTCAGCTGAGTTCCTTGTCTTAAAATTATTCCGTTATCAAGGGCTGTATCTTTCCTTGCGAGAAGCGTGCTATTCCCGATATAATCTTGAATAACATTTGTCATGATAAAAAAGAAAAAACTGCGAGAGGTGCTCGGGTTGGTTGCGTTGAATCGGATATTTGCAAAATGCGAATAGTTTTGACGTAGGTCGGGGTTTCCTGTTGAAAGAAGTAAAGTATTACTATTGTCAATTACATTTTGTAATTGGGTCACCGAAGGTAAATTGGTAGATGATCTATAATTGATTCGGAGGTTTGTGTTTTTAGTAAAACGAAACTGCATTGTAAAGGAAGGAAGAAAATTTTCAAATGGTTTTGAAACAGTAGCAGCATAGGGGAATCGCTGATTTCCCTGCAATAAAATTGATTGATAGTTCAATCCGCCGCCGATCATCCAGGTCTCTTTTTTTATTCGAAGATTAACCCCTCCTTTTTGTGTTTGGATTGTGTTTTCATATTCGTTAGATAAAATTGAGTCCAAAGCCTGATATTCATTGAATATTCCGTTTCGATCAAATGTTTTTTTATCTGCATAATTGAAATTTATGGATGGATTGTAGGATGCCTGCAAAGCCCAATACTTACCAATGGGTTCGGTATAACTTAAACTGCTTCCGTAAGTTTGTCCGCCATTACTATACTCTGCCTGCTGATCTAAGGTAATGGAGGTGTCGGAGGGCAAAAAATAGGCATTGTTTGAAAAATTATTTGTCGTTCCCGATTTTTCATTCAAATCGGCGTTTAATTGTATTGAAAATGTTCGGCCATATTTTTTCATTCGTTTCCGGTACAACAATGAATTGTTTGAATTATAACCAGAAAAATGCGTTTGATATTTACTATTAATCGTGCTAAGTGCTGTATCTTGAATTGAAGTTAAACCGGCTGTTAAATTATCGGCCTTGTTGGATTGAAAACTTATGCGAGGATTAAATACAATTGAGTTCATTGTATCGATATAATATTCCATCCGTAAATTAAAGCGGTGGTTACCATTTCCGGTGAGTGAAGTTTTTTCTTCCTGATATTGCTGTCCGCGTCCACTTGAAGAGAAAAAGTTTCGTTCTAAGTTACTGCCTGCATTATTATCGGTATAATTGAAAAAATAGCTTCCCGTTGCAATAATTTTTTTGCCCCACATGTCCGTATAATTCGTTCCTACTGAATGTGTGGTAGTTATTCCGCCTTGCTGCCCTACTACAAAATTCATAGCGGGATTATTGGATTGATTTCCACCGCCTCCGCCTTTTCCATATCCACCCATACCACCCATCATTCCACCGCCACCCATGCCGCCGCGTTGTCCACCCTGACTTCCGCTTAAACCCAATAAATCCTGCGATCCGAAATTTTGCATGTTAATGTTATTACTCATGGCGACAACGGAAATACGACGTATTCCCTGAAACAAATTGAAATTGCCACCCGCCTGATATCTTGCTGTTGCATTATCTTCCATGCCATATCCTCCGTATGCTTTTCCAAATGTGCCCCTATTTTTATTTCCTTTGGTCATGATGTTCATGGTCTTCAGAGCATTTCCATCATCAAATCCTGAAAAGAAACCCTGATCACTCGCTCTATCATACACCTGCACCTTATCTACCATTTCTGCAGGAAGATTTTTCAAAGCGATGTTTGCATCGTCGCCAAAAAATTCTCTCCCGTCAATCAGCACTTTTTTTACATCTTCTCCCTGATGTTTTACGGTTCCGTTTTCGATCGTTACACCCGGCATTTTTTTTACCAAATCTTCAGTGGTTGCATCTTTATTAACCTTAAACGCATCGGCATTGTATTGGGTCGTATCGCCTTTTTGTTCCTGTCTAACTTGTACCGCCTCTATATCTACTTGTTTAAGTATCTGTTCGTCTGCTTGCATGGATATTCTGCGTAAAAATATGGGTCGGTCGTTTAGCTCAATTTCTTTTGTGAACGTTTTGAAGCCCAAGTTCATAGCTTTGAACTTATATTTTCCGGGTTGGAGATTTCCAAAATAAAATTTGCCGGTTGAATCACTTACCTCTGTTTTGAATTTCGTTGTGTCATTAACTGAAATTAATAACAAATGAACGCCTGGAATGGAAGAACTGTCTTTTACATCAATTATTTTTCCGCGTATAAATAATTCATCTTGAGCTTTTAAATAACTATTAAAGGTAAAAACCAATAATAAAAACGAAATGGTAATCTTTCGGATTTTCATGTTAATAATCTGTCAAAGTTAATAGATTAGCAAAATGAAAAAATATTTCGCGACAAATAGTTGTTTCTTATCGGCAGATTATCAAATGTGTTGAAAATGTAAGATTAGCGCTTCTTATTTTAATAATATAATAGCCTTCATTTAATTCTTGGATGTGAATACCCTTCTCTAGTTCCTCAGCTGATAAGTTTAGTTTTTTAATTTCACGTTCGCTTAAATCACAAATGGTTATTTCTGCACGATCATGCAACTCCTGAGTTGAGGATGTAAATCTTATAATTTCTGAGGCTGGGTTAGGAAAAAGTGTTATGGATGGATGTTTTATTATACTTTGAACTCCTCCGTAAAAATCAACGCATCCATTGGTGAAAACTAATGAGGTGCTGTCAATAGGAATTGTAATGACGCTAATATTTGCAGTTCCGGATGTGCTAAAGGCTATGGGTTGGGTAAAAATGGTATCGTTGCTTACATTAATAGGGTTAAAATTTTGAATACAGGATGGGCCATTTCCCAGCGAATCTGAACGGATAATTCCAACGTGTGGGTCCAAGGTGGTTGTTTGTGTTACACCAATCATTGGCCCATTGCCGGCAATAAGCAAATCACCATTTTTACATTCAATTGTTTTTGAATTATAGAGAAAAGGTGAGCGATACCAAAGTAAATTTCCTGTTGAATCTATACGTATCAGGTTGTCTTTTCCAACAATCAAAAATCCCTTGTCTTTGCAAGGAGTCAGTCGGGTATAGGGTTCATTTAAAACGTTATTTAAAATAATCCCTGAATAACTTTTAACCCAAAATACATTTCCGTTGAAGTCTGTTTTTACAATATAAAATTTAGAAACAGATGATTCTATTAATCCTGTGATTCCAGTGCTATCAACGTAACAATCGCGAAACATTGACCAATTGTTTCCTGTTTGGTATTTTTTTGACCATAAACTATTTCCGTTGTTATCTAAAAAAAGTAAGGCGCCATTTCCATCGAAGGGGGGATAATTTTCTGAGTATGTACCAACAATCAAGCTGCTATCATTTGCAGATTTTACAAAATAGGGAATGTCTGCATTGGTGCCATAGCTGTACAATTTTCCCCATATTATATTTAGTCCGGAGTCCAACTTCACCACGCTGATTTTTTCGTTGGGTGTTCCTCCTCCGATGTTATGGGCCATTGCACTGATAACAAATCCACTATCCTTCGTTTTAGAAATGTAGGTGGCTTCTTCAGAAATTCCAAAATCGATTATGCGGTTTGAAAGTATATACCCGTTAAGATTAATTTTTGTAATCAGAATATCCAAATTTGCCGGGTTGTTGTAATATCTACCGGCTGCTACGTAAATGGAATCGTTTGCTTCAGCAATTGAAGTAAATCGCTCATTAAAGTTATTACCGATTTTTCTTTGCCAAAGAGGCTGACCTACAGAATCGATTTTTTGAATAAATGCTTCTCCGTCTTTTTCGCCTACCATTAAAAAACAATTATCTTTTGTTTCCAGCAAATCATAAATCTGGACAGATTGAATTGAAGTATATATTTTTGCGAAATACCCGTTCTGAGCATTACTGAATAATATCGTCAAAAGGTTTAAAACCAAAAAAGAAGAGACAATTTTGAATTTCATTATTCAAATTTAGTTCAATTACAACTAGGTTGATTTCAGTTCTGTAAAATAAATCTTTATAAGAACTGGTTTAATTCGCTTTTTTTCTCAAATTTGAAACTGCTAATTTTTTTAAATGTTATCACCATCTTCACCGGGCAAAGATGAATTTGCCCAACTTATTATAAAGGGCATTCCTGATGAATTGCCTACCCTTAATTCAATTGATTCAAGCATAAACCATGCTCCTAAACGAAAAGACATTTTAAATGCGGCTGAAAAAAAGCTGGCGATTCGAAATGCTTTACGCTATTTTCCTGAAAAACATCATGCCGTTTTAGCGAAAGAGTTTGCTGCAGAACTTAAACTTTACGGGCGTATTTATATGTTTCGCTATCGCCCGGATTATAAAATTTATGCCCGGCCCATTCACGAATTTCCACATCGTTCTTTAAAAGCAGCAGCCATTATGCACATGCTAAGTAATAATTTAGACTATGCCGTGGCCCAACATCCCAACGAACTAATTACGTACGGAGGTAATGGCAGCGTGTTCCAAAATTGGGCGCAGTATTTACTCGCGATGCAATATCTAGCTACCATGAGTGATGAGCAAACACTTGTTTTGTATTCCGGTCATCCCTTCGGGTTATTTCCATCATCAAAAAATTCTCCACGCGTTGTCATAACAAATGGTATGATGATTCCGAATTATAGTAAACCGGACGATTGGGAAAAATTCAATGCCTTGGGCGTTACGCAATATGGACAGATGACTGCCGGTTCTTTTATGTATATTGGCCCACAGGGTATCGTACACGGAACTACCATAACAGTAATGAATGCTGCACGCAAAGTGGCTTCAAAAATTACAAGCCCACTTTTTGTTACCGCCGGTCTGGGTGGAATGAGCGGTGCTCAGCCTAAAGCAGGAAAAATTTCAGGATTGATTTCTGTTGTCGCAGAAATAAATCCTAAAGCAACCCAGAAACGTTTCGAACAAGGTTGGGTAGATGAAGTGATGGATAATCTGGAACATCTGATAAAACGAATTAAATTAGCTCAGCATAATAATGAGTGCGTTTCAATTGCCTACCAGGGAAATGTGGTTGATTTGTGGGAGAAGCTCGATCGTGAGAATGTGGAGGTAGCCATAGGCTCGGACCAGACCTCATTACATAATCCTTGGGCGGGCGGTTATTATCCTGCAGGACTTTCTTATGAGGCCTCCAATGAAATGATGGCCGCGAAACCTGTTGAATTTAAAAAACGTGTTCAGCAATCATTGATTCGTCAAACTAATGCAATAAATTCTCTTGCAAAAAAAGGAATGTATTTTTTTGATTATGGAAATGCTTTTTTGCTTGAGGCAAGTAGAGCAGGCGCAGATATTATGAATAATGACGGAACATTTAAATATAAATCCTATGTTCAGGATATTTTAGGTCCAATGTGTTTTGATTATGGCTTTGGTCCGTTTCGCTGGGTTTGTACTTCAGCCAATCCGAAAGATTTAGAAGTAACAGATAAAATTGCACTTGAAGTATTAGAAGACATGTACAAAACGGCACCGGATGAAATCAAGCAGCAAATGCTGGATAACATCACTTGGATAAAAGATGCGATGAAGAATAATTTAGTGGTTGGATCCCAGGCCAGGATTTTATATGCAGACAGTGAAGGAAGAATTAAAATTTCTTCTGCAATAAATAAAGCGATTCGGGAAGGAAAAATTTCAGCCCCGGTTGTGTTGGGAAGAGATCATCACGATGTAAGCGGGACAGATTCCCCATATCGTGAGACATCGAATATTTATGATGGTTCCGCATTTACCGCTGACATGGCGGTTCATAATTTTGTGGGTGATGCTTTCAGAGGTGCTACCTGGATAAGTTTACATAACGGCGGCGGAGTAGGTTGGGGTGAAGTGATAAATGGAGGATTCGGATTGGTACTAGACGGAAGTGAAGATGCAGATCGAAATCTTAAATCCATGTTGTTTTGGGATGTAAACAACGGAATAGCCAGAAGAAGCTGGGCGCGTAATAAAGAAGCAATGTTTGCGATTCAACGCGAAATGAATCGAACTCCGGAATTGAAAGTTACCATGCCAAATTTAGTGGATGATAATTTACTGAACGATTTGTTTTAATTAAGGCTTTGCAATTAGTCTCGGAACAATTCCGTTAGGATTTAAGTAAGGCATAAGTTTATTGAATGGGATAAAAACTTCCGGTGCACCAGCCGAATAAGGCCCGATTTCGTAGGGGTTATAAATGAAAAAAATTCCATCAGATCGGATTCCAAAGTTTTCACATAGTTTAAATTCGCCGGGAGAAAAAAACCAATCCTCCTTACCATTCTTTTCGTAAAATAGTTTTTCTCCTAATTGGTTTAATGCTTTTTCTGTATTTGGCAGAAAAAGGTCCTTCAATTTGAGTAATTTACCGGTAGATAAATCAAATGTAAGCATATGAATGCCATACATTCCATGAGCTGCTCCTTCGTAGTATTCGCTGCTGTTTAAACTTAGAGATAAAACATTTTTATCGTTTCCGGTAACGCTGAAAAATTCACTTCTTTCCATGTAATAATTTCCATCATCGGTGTAAACATCGCTCAGTTGTTCTTCAATTGAAATTCTTTTTCCATTTTTTTTACCTAGGAAAGAATTTAAAATGGATTCGTTGATGGTTTTTTCCGCCGATTTGTTTTTTAATGTTATTAAAGGCATCACGAGTGTATGCACTGAACAGGAAGTATCAAAATAGGACGGCTCATGTTCAGGATTATTTTTAATCAGCTCGATACGTTCACAATTTCGCTTATCAAAAAATTTAAGTTCAACAGCTGCCGCATTTTCAACATTTATATTCAGTAGAAATGGAAATGATTTATCGCCTTTCGCGTTTTTCCATTTTCCGGTTGTTGGCGCATCCGTTTGTAAAATTCCGGAAAACTGTCCCGTGCTTTTTCCCTCGAAATTATATTCATCCAAAATAAAGTAACCGTCCTTTTTTATCTTTCCAACTAGTGATATCGGCTTTCCTAATTTATCGTAATAATAGTAGCCGCTTAGCAGTGAGTCGGATTTTGATATTTCCATTGTGATAAAAAGATTATCACCCAGTTTCCCTTTCATTCTGCAGTAATAGTAATCCGGCAAATCATTTTTACGACTCGACAAATAACCAAGCAATTCAGGGGTAAGGTTTGAGTAAAAATTAAATTGAAATACAGTCAATAGAATGAGGCTAAGTATGCTTTTTAGGTTTTTGTTTTTTTTCATTTTTATTACTTAGTAGGTTATTTGAAATTTCTTGATGAAAATTTTGGATGAGATTGAAATTTTAATGGTGTAAATACCTGATGGTAAATTTGCAAGGCTTAATTTATTTTCATGTATCAAGTCTGAAGAAAATTTAACTACACTACCGCAATAATTATAAATCTCAATTGATTCAATTGGAAAGTTTGTTTCGATTTGAATATGGGTAGTCGCGGGGTTAGGATAAATTTTAACCACATCGTCTAAATCTAAATCAGAAATACCAACGCTGTTACAATTCATTGCATTTATATAATCCCATATTTTATCAATTAAAACGAAAGGAACTGTTCCTCCGGCCGGGGCATTTCCCATTCGTATCCAAACTAACTTTTGTGAGGGAACAACAATAAGGCATTGCGCATTTGTTCCAACTGCCGTTATCATATCCGAAGGAGCATTGGGATAAAGAGTGCCGGGAAAAGTAGTTTGAAGTCCGGGAACCATATATGAACTTGATCCGTTCAGCCACCACAAATATCCGTATGCATTGTTTAGATTTTGCGATGTATGTGTCATCGCATGAAAATAAGAGGTATCCGTCATGATCTGGTTTCCGTTCCAATTCCCTTTGTTGAGCATAAGTAATGCGAATCGTGCCATGCTGCGCGAATCACTGTAATAAACATTATTGTATCCGCTTTTCACGAAAAGGCCAAACATGCCAATTGGATTTTTCAATTTTTGAGTTGTATATCCGTTAAGTGTTGTTCCGGTTGCCACTTCTATAACAGAATCCAATAATGTATAAGGCGCGTTGTGATAGGCCCAACGTGTTCCTGCGTCCGATTTGTAAACCAAACAGGTGTCAATCGTACAATCATTATTCGCTACTCCATCATCAAGACCAGTTGTCATAGTCAACTGATTTCTAATGGTGATTTTTTCTTCCTTCGTTGGCAGGCAAGAAGTCCATCCGTTGCCCAAATACTTGGCGGTTGTATCAAGAATTGATAAATATCCCTCTTGTTGTGCAATGCCGGTCATGAATGCAGTAATTGTTTTTCCGGCGGAAGCCCAATACCACGGCGAAGATATAGTGTGTGTACCAAAATATTTTTCAAGCACAATTTTTCCATCTTTTAGTAGAATAAAAGAAACTGAATTGTTGGAATCAAGATAGCTATATAGACTGTCAATTTTATTCGGGCACCAATTAAGGGATGAAGGCGACAGCGTGTCCCACACGTTTCCGGAAACAGGAGGGAAGTAGAGCGATTGACTTTTTCCGTTGATTAAAAATAAAAAAAGAAATGAAAGTAAAATTGAATGGAGTTTCAATTTAAATTTTTGCAGATTTTTCATGGATTAAAATTACAAAAATGCGTTTTAAATTAAAGTTTGCACATTTTTATCCTTATAATTATTGGTAAAAATTTCAACGCACATCAATCAGGAATTGTGTAATTTCGTTTTTGAAATTTTTATGAAAGAAGCAACAAATTATCAATTTGGCACCAGAGCCATCCATGCAGGTCAAGAACCGGATCCTACAACAGGAGCTGTAATGACGCCCATATATCAAACCAGCACTTATGTGCAGGAAGCTCCCGGAGTGAACAAAGGTTATGGTTACGCACGGGGCAAAAATCCGACCCGTGTGGCACTGGAAAAGTGTATCGCATCCCTGGAAGGTGCAAAGCATGGTATATGTTTCTCAAGTGGAATGGGCAGTATGGATGCTGTAATAAAATTATTACGCCCGGGAGATGAAGTTGTTACCGGCGATGATTTATATGGAGGCGCATATCGTATGTTCACGAAAATTTTTGAACCCTATGGAATTAAATTCCATTTCGTAAACATGGGAAATCTGTCGAATGTTTCAGCGAAAATAAATGAGAAAACAAAATTGATCTGGCTGGAAACTCCAACCAATCCAACGATGCAAATTGTTGACATTGCCGCGATTTCTGTTATCGCAAAATCAAAAAACGTGTTACTCGCTGTTGATAACACTTTTGCTTCTCCTTATTTACAAAATCCATTGAAATTAGGTGCTGATATCGTAATGCATTCCGTTACCAAATACCTTGGCGGACACAGCGATGTGGTGATGGGCGCATTGGTAATGAATGATGATCAATTGCATGAGCGCTTGTATTTTATTTTGAATTCATGCGGAGCAAATCCTGGTCCTATGGATTCGTTTTTGGTTTTGAGGGGGATAAAAACGCTTCATTTACGAATGGAACGACATTGCCAAAACGGAAGAAAAATTGCCGAGTTTTTGAAACAGCATTCAGCGGTAGAAAAAATATATTGGCCGGGCTTCGAAGATCATCCCAACCACACTGTTGCCAAAAAACAAATGAAGGATTTCGGAGGTATGATTTCTTTTACGACCAAAAATGCTTCTAAAGAAACTACTTTTAGGCTGGCGTCCTCATTTAAAGTCTTTTCACTTGCAGAATCTTTGGGAGGCGTCGAATCATTGGTTAATCATCCTGCAACGATGACGCATGCCAGCATTCCATCAGCTGAACGTGAAAAAGCAGGGGTAGTGGATTCGTTGTTACGTTTGAGCGTAGGGGTTGAAGATGCTGATGATCTTTTGGCTGATTTAGCGCAAGCCTTAAATGCTGTTTAGCGTTTTTTTAAACTTAAAATGTAATTAAAAGGTTTATAAGGAATTTACTCCATTTTTTTCTATTAATTCGGTTGAATTTTAGATTTCCTTTCTTTACTTTTACGATTAATCCTTACATAACGAGATTATGAAAAAATTATTACTTTTTGTTGCTCTTTCCATTTTTGGAACAATCACGTCACAAAATCTTATTCCATGCGGAACTGATGAAGCGATGCGTCGTGAGTTTGAATTGCATCCTGAAATTTTTCAGCAGTTTCTTGAAAGAGAAAAGGATTTAGAAAAACTTGATGCAATAGCTTTTCAGAATGGATATGTAGAGAACAATCAGAATCAGAAATCAATGCCTCCGGTGTATATTATTCCGGTTGTTTTTCACATTCTGCACCAATATGGTCCTGAAAATATTTCAGATGCTCAGATTTATGATCAAATGAATATTTTAAATGAGGACTACCGTAAATTAAATTCGGATACCTCCCAAACTGTACTTGCGTTTAAAACTATTGCTGCTGATGCTGAAATTGAGTTTCGGTTGGCAACGATTGATCCAAACGGCAACTGTACAAATGGAATTGTGCGGCATGTAGATCCGAATACCAATTGGCCAAACAGTGCAGCTGCATATGCCTATACCTGGCCGCGTAATAAATATTTAAATGTGTATGTAGTGAAGAGTATTTCAAGTGGTGCGGCCGGATATACTTATCTTCCTGGATCAACAACTGCCACAATGGATGCTATTGTTATTCTGAATAATTATGTCGGTAGTATTGGTTCAAGTACTCCAACTACTTCCAGAGCGCTAACGCATGAGGTTGGTCATTGGCTTAATCTTCAGCATGTATGGGGAAGTACAAATAATCCGGGCGTCGCTTGTGGAAACGACGGCGTTAACGATACTCCGGTAACTAAGGGTTATTATAGCGCATGTCCGCTTACCAATTGTAAAATCTGTAATTCAACAATTGAAGAGAACGTGCAGAATTATATGGAATATTCTTATTGTTCTACAATGTTTACTGCCGGACAAAAAACGAGAATGAGAACTGCTTTAACATCTACCACTGCAAGTCGAAATAATTTATGGACAACAGCCAACCTATCAGCAACAGGAGTAAGTCCTTTAGGTGCGCCCTGTGCTCCAATCGCAGATTTCAAGTCAAATTCGCAATACGTTTGTGCCAACACCAACGTAAATTTTTCTGATTTGAGCTGGAATGGACAACCCACAAGCTGGAATTGGTCATTTACCGGCGGAACACCTGCTACTTCCACGGACTCTTTTCCTGTAGTTACCTATACTGCGGCAGGAGTATATCCCGTTTCATTTACGGTATCAAATGCACAGGGAAGCAATACCGTAACAAAAAATAATTACATAACCGTTTTTGGATCTACGGCTACTTACCAGGGACCATGGCAGGAAGGATATGAAACATCAACAATTCCCAATTCGGATTGGATGATTAACAATGTTTCTGGAGGAGTAACCTGGACACGCACATCCAATGCAGCAGCATCAGGTACATATAGTATGTATCTTCAGAATACAACAAATACTGCATTGTCGACTGATGAAGCCATTGGACCATCTATTAATTTATCGGTGATTAACAGCCCGACTTTTACTTTTAAATTAGCGTATGCACAAAAAAACTCCTCACAGAATGATTATTTGAAGGTTTTTGTTTCCACAAATTGTGGCGTTTCGTGGTCACAACGATACTCTAAATCAGGATCTCAGTTGCAAACCTTAGGCACCGGAGTTTATCAGAGTGCGGCTTTTACCCCAAATGCAAATCAGTGGAGAACCGAAACAATCAATGTGAACAATATCGCAAGTTTAAACAACGTTCGTTTTAAATTTGTTTTTATGTGCGATTCCGCAACAGCAGGAAATAACATTTACATTGATGATATTAATATTGTGAGTACTTCGGGGGTTGGAATTGATGACGTATTAGAGAATACCTTGAATTATTATTTAGCACCTAATCCTGGTCAAGGAAATTCTCAAGTTAAATTTTATTTGGAAAATCCTGCGCCAGTGAAAATTAGTGTCACTGATATGACCGGAAGAAATGTAGAAGTGGTTGATGTAGGTAATTGTTCGCCGGGCGATTATAATTTACGTATAGGTAATAATTTAAACTATGCACACGGAATTTATTTTGTCAATCTCCAGGTAGGAGAAAAGACCTTCACAAGAAAGTTACTTATCGATTAATTATTAATACATTTGTATAAAATAAAAAAACCTCATATGATTAAAAAACTACTCACCATTTCAATTTTGTCTTTTTCTGTTTTTGGAACTGCACAACAACTGTCAAACAACGGATTTGAAAACTGGACATCAGGAAATCCGAATAACTGGGGATCTTTTGACGAGATGTTATCAGGGCTTGGTTTACCAGGCACAACGCTTGAAACTCAGGTATCACCTGGAAATTCAGGTACATTAGCTTGCCAGCTAAAAACGCAAACAGTTGTTTTAATCGGGCAAGACCTTCCCGGTGTGATTAATAGCGCCCCAATAACCTACAGTTCGCAAGTTGATTTTGGTCTTTCTCCATACTCCGGAACACCAACTGATTATACTTTTTATTACAAATTTAGTCCGGTTTCAGGAGATACTGCCGCTACTCAGGTTATTTTCACTAAATGGAATACAGGGACAAATTACAGAGATACGATCGCATATGGCGGTGATTTAATTGTTGGTGCCGCTGCAAATTTTACAATGCGTTCAGTGCCGATCACCTGGTTGGTTCCTGGAGTTGCTCCTGATTCTGTATCTATGATTTTCCTTTCATCAGCAGGTTTCGTGCCTCAGGTTAACACAACACTAACTATTGATGATGTAAATATGGTTTTTCCATTGGGTATTGCTGAACCTTTCATGTTGAATGAAATAGCCGTTTATCCAAATCCTGCAACGGATGTGGTTAATTTTTCCACAAAAAATCTAACTGCGTCAAGTGTTGATGTATATGATTTTTCAGGAAAACTAATTGCTTCGCAAGTATTAGAAAACGGAAAAACTTCAATTAACACGAGTAGTTTTGCAGCAGGTGTTTACCTGTACCGTATTATGGATGAAAACGGTAAGGAACTTACATCCAACAAATTTTCAGTCGCGAAATAATCGAAATAATTTCATTTAATAAGCCTCGGTAAATCCCGGGGCTTTTTTATTTATACTTATCAAGTATAAATTCAAATTTTTCTATCGATTCAGTGATTTTTTCTCTTGGTTTTCAATCAAAAAATAATGTGAGTTTTCTTCCGGGTGTAAATTTTCCATGATTTTTTTTATTGCTTTTAATGCGGCTACTTCGCTAATAATACAGTTTTCAATAACCTTTTTACCCACCATTGTTGTCATAGTTGATTTTAATTCAATCCACAGATGGAATAGCTTTCCGGACAATGTGGTCTCATTTTCATTAAAACCCCCAAGCGCATAATCATCAATGCATTTCAAGTAAAGATTGTGAAAAATTTCACATTGTCTGATTTGATTTTCAATATAAAACTGTATTTCTGATTCGTTTAAAAGTGTGTAGAATTTATTTAAATGCATTTTTCTGTCGTTATTAATCATAAATGCGGTTAACAGCGTATTTATATTTTTATTTTCTCGTGCCTTCATATTTGCATTCTATCTTAAATAATTATGCCACAGGTCAAAAGCTGGATGGCTGGAATATTTTTTTAGTGTTTTGAGAACAACTTCATATTGTGAATATTTCAAAAACATCGGTTGCAAGATATTTTTAAGGGCCATGTTCAACTTTTTTAGTTCATGAACATCTTGCCACGCAATTACATTACGACCTTAGGTTGGAGATTGATGGGGTTTTAAAGAGCTGGACTTTACCTAAAAAACCGGAATGTAAAAATGGACAAAAAAGATTGGCAGTTCAGGTCTCTGATCATGCTCTTGAATACAGAAATTTTGAAGGTCAAATTCAAAAGGGATTTTATGCCGCTGGTGTTGTTAGAATATGGGATCGAGGTGAATTTATTCCATTGTTGCGAAAGTGTAATCAGAAAGATTCGCAACTTTCTTTTGACATTTGGCAGGAAACCTTAAAAGAATTAGCGTCTGGTCGTTTCAATTTTATTTTAAAAGGTAAAAAATTAAAAGGAAGATTTACTTTGATAAAACTTAAAAACCAAGGTTCTAACTGGCTCTTTCTATTTCAGTCACACCAGATTTCTATTCCAGTCGCTAAAAAATAAAAGCAAATGAAGGCCGCTTAATTATAATATCTTAAATCACTATGCAAATATGACATCTATCCCTATTCCAATGTTTGCCTCCAAAAGCTATCACCCGTTTAATCACTGGAATTTATGTCTGGAAAGTTGTGTCCGTGGACGATACGCTTCTAGTAAGATCCGGAAAAATTCATATCAAGGATCATTCGGCTTCTCCAACTGTAAATGTTAAACTAGGAAAGATTAACGGAGCCTATTGTTATACGATGAAATGATTATTTGATGATATGAATTTCAATGTATTGAAATTGCGTATAACTTTCAGGATTTGGTTTTAACTCAGGATTGTAATCGGGCCCGCTAATAATTGTTTCTGGAACGAATTTTATTTTTAAAGTTT
>OMJH01000109.1 GCA_900299295.1 Bacteroidota bacterium | reverse complement strand
CCGCTTTATTTACCTCAGGTTTCAAACGATCTAAACTTAAAGTGGTGCATAAGAAAAATAAATATTCATCGTATAATTCCTATACAGATAACGACGAACAACTATTAAATGCATTGCTGGATAAAATCAATAAGTCAGGCTATGAAAGTCTGAAAAAAGAAGAAAAAGAAACCCTGCACCGACTTAGCAAAAAAAAATAAATGCTACCAATGAACAAAAACTTTCCGGCCTCCCTGTCAGCATTGAGCAGCGTAATCAGAATTGGAATATTTCTGTTCGCTGCGTTATTTTTATTTAGCGCAACAACATTACCCACCTACCGTCTTCCGGCTGAAGAATATCCATACCGCATTGCCCTTTTAAAATACAGTGGCGGCGGCGACTGGTATGCAAACCTCGAGACTTCACTTCCCAACCTCATCAAATTCTGCAACGAAAATCTTAAAACAAAAATAAATCCTGAGCAGGCAATTATTGAAGCGGGAAGCCCTGATATTTTTAATTATCCATTTATTCACATGACCGGTCACGGTAATGTAATTTTCAGTGAAGCGGAACGCGAAAATTTACGTAAGTATCTTTTATCAGGCGGATTTCTTCACGTGGACGACAACTACGGCATGGACCAGTTCATTCGTCCGCAACTAAAAAAGATTTTTCCCGAAAGCGACTTGGTTGAAATCCCCTTTAATCATCCTGTGTATCATCAGCACTTCGATTTCCCGAAAGGTTTACCAAAAATTCACGAGCACGATAAAAAACCGCCGCAGGGATTCGGAATCTTCTACGAAGGTCGTCTTGTAATTTTTTACTCTTACGAATGCGATTTAGGCGATGGCTGGGAGAGTTACGAAATACATAAGGATTCACCGGAATCCCACGAGAAGGCCTTAAAAATGGGAGCAAATCTTATTTCCTACGCCTTCACTTCGTCCGGAGAAATTCATTAATTCATTTTTCTTTTCGACTGATATATTTCATATCATTTTCAACCCTATTTTTTCTAAACATTTCGTATTTTTGACCAACGAAAAATTTAATTCTAATTAATAAAAATAATTCCTATGACATTTGATTTGGAAATGATTAAGAAGGTTTACGCCAACCTTCCTTCACGTGTTGAAGCCGCACGTAAAATGATTGGTCGTCCGCTGACGCTTGCCGAAAAAATTCTTTACGCGCACTTGGCCGAAGCCCTGCCTGCCAGTGCTTATACACGTGGTAAATCTTATGTCGATTTTAATCCGGATCGTGTTGCCATGCAGGATGCAACGGCGCAAATGGCCTTGCTGCAATTCATGCAGGCGGGACGTCCAAAAGTTGCTGTTCCTTCCACCGTTCATTGCGATCACCTCATTACTGCAAAAGATTCTTCTCAGAAAGATCTGGAGCGTGCAATCAAAGTAAATCAAGAAGTGTACGATTTTCTTTCCTCTGTTTCCAATAAATACGGAATCGGATTCTGGAAACCCGGCGCAGGAATCATTCACCAGGTTGTATTGGAGAATTATGCTTTTCCCGGCGGAATGATGATCGGTACGGATTCGCATACGGTGAACGCAGGCGGTTTGGGAATGATTGCCATTGGTGTTGGTGGTGCAGATGCATGTGATGTAATGGCCGGATTGCCATGGGAATTGAAAATGCCAAAACTCATTGGAATTAAACTCACCGGAAAATTAAACGGCTGGACTTCCGCTAAAGATGTCATTTTGAAAGTGGCGGGAATTCTGACGGTAAAAGGAGGTACGGATAAAATCATTGAATATTTTGGTGAAGGAGCCCAATCACTTTCCTGCACCGGAAAAGGAACAATTTGCAACATGGGTGCTGAAGTAGGTGCCACCACTTCTACCTTCGGTTACGACGACAGTATGGAGCGTTATTTACGCTCGACAGGCCGTGCTGAAGTGGCTGAACTCGCGAACGGAATTCGTCAGCACCTTACCGGAGATGCAGAGGTTTATCAATCTCCTGAAAAATATTTTGATGAAGTTATTGAAATCAATTTATCAGAACTTGAGCCGCATTTGAATGGGCCATTCACACCGGATCTTGCAACGCCAATTTCCAAAATGAAGGAGATAGCAAAAGAAAAAGGTTGGCCATCTAAAATTGAAGTGGGTCTGATTGGCAGCTGCACGAATTCTTCTTACGAAGATATTTCCCGCGCGGCTTCGCTTGCGCAACAAGCAGTTGACAAGCACTTGAAGTCAAAGGCTGTTTTCAACATCACACCCGGATCGGAACAGGTTCGCTACACAATTGAACGCGACGGATTCATCAATACCTTCAATAAAATTGGTGCCAACGTATTTGCAAACGCATGTGGCCCATGCATTGGAATGTGGGATCGTGCCGGTGCAGATAAAGGGGAGAAAAACACCATCGTTCATTCCTTCAACCGTAACTTTTCAAAACGCGCTGACGGAAATCCAAACACCTATGCATTCGTTGGTTCTCCTGAATTGGTAACTGCACTTGCCATTGCCGGTGATCTTACGTTTAATCCGCTTACAGACACATTAACGAATGAAAATGGACAACCTGTAAAACTGAATCCTCCAACCGGTGATGAATTACCGAAAAAAGGTTTTTCAGTTGAAGATGCAGGATACCTTGCACCTGCTGAAGATGGAAGCAAAGTAAACGTACTCGTTAAACCGGACAGCGATCGACTTCAATTGCTGGATCCGTTCAAAGCGTGGGAAGGCGTTGATTTGAAAGGATTGAAATTATTGATCAAGGTGAAAGGAAAATGTACAACTGATCACATTTCCATGGCGGGTCCATGGTTAAAATACCGTGGTCATCTGGATAACATTTCAAACAATATGTTGATTGGTGCAGTCAATTTTTTCAATGAGAAAACGGACAACGTAAAAAATCAATTGACAGGCGCATACGAAAGTGTTCCGAAAGTACAGCGCGCCTACAAACAACAGCACCTGGGTTCATTGGTTGTTGGTGATGAAAATTACGGCGAAGGTTCATCACGTGAGCACGCAGCAATGGAACCGCGTCATTTGGGCGTTCGTGCAGTTTTGGTAAAATCATTCGCGCGTATTCATGAAACGAATTTGAAAAAGCAGGGTATGTTGGCGCTGACATTTGCAAATACAGCTGATTACGACAAAATAAAAGAAGACGACAACATTGATATTTTAGGCTTAACTGAATTCGCTCCCGGAAAACCGTTGTGCATCGCCTTTCATCATGCCGACGGAAGTACCGATGAAATTTCAGTGAATCATTCCTACAATGCCCAACAAATCGAATGGTTTAAGGCCGGCGGCGCTTTGAATATAATTCGGGCGGGGATTAAGGCTTAATTCTAAATCGGTTTTAAAGTACCTACTTTTAATTTTAGTTCGTTGAACAAAGGAGTCAAATAAATTTGACTCCTTTGTTTTTTAATTTCTTAAACTAAAAAGTTCGAACGCTCGAAATAAAATTAGGAGGTGTAAAAAATCCTTTTTATTGATATGGGTTTCGGAGGTCCTAAAAAACGAAAGCACACCAAATTTGGTGTGCTTTACTTCAGAGTGGACTCCACCGATATTTTTTCGAACTCATATAAAGAAGATTTGAAACTTTTGTTAAATATTTTAGATGATATTAAACCCTAATCCCAATTACCGTTACATCGTCAATCTGCTCTAAATTGCCCTTCCAGCTTTCGAATTCCTGAGCTAATTTCTGTTGCTGAATCTCTAAAGGCTGATTCGAAACAGAGATCAAAAACTCTTTCAGTTTATTATTTTTGTATTTCTTTCCACCGGGTCCGCCAAATTGATCAGGCATCCCATCTGTGAATAAATAGATCATATCATTACTCTTCAAATCAATTGCCTGCATTCTGAATCCAATATTTTCCTTATCATGCTTCCCAACAGGCATTTTATCTGCCTCTAAAACGATTAACTCTTTGTTCCTGATAATCCAAACCGGATTTTGGGCTGCCGATAAAAGAAGTTGTGATCTGTCTCTATTAAGCTTTATCAACGAACAATCCATTCCATCCTTCCCGCCATCAATGCTTCCGTCCTTTTTCAGTCGGTCAATAATGGTTTTGCGTGTGTGATCTAATATTTTATCCGGACTTGTTTCCGTTTCAACAGCCTTTTCGAGTGACATAATATTCAATAAACTCATAATGGCTCCTGGCACTCCATGTCCGGTTGAATCGGCGGTCAAAAAAATAAACTCTCCTTTCTGGGATTCGCAAGCCCAATAAAAATCACCGCTTACAACGTCTTTTGGTTTGAAGAAAATGAAATATTTCTTTAAATTTTTATCTAACAATTCTTTTGTGGCCAAAAAACTTCTTTGGATCCTTTCCGCATAATTTATACTGTCGGTTATCTCTTTATGTTTCCTTGCTAATTCATCCTCGGCTTTCTTTCTCTCTGAAATATCGGTAATGATCGCCACATAGCTTTCAGGATTAAGTTCGTAATCAAGGATCGGACTCACGCTAATAACCACCCAGATCAAATGGCCTTTTTTCGAAATCATCTGTGCCTCTCTTACAAACTTGTTCTCACTAGCGAAACATGTTTCAAAGATCTCTTTGCATGACCTTTCATCAGGTTTTGTTTTGATCAGATGATCAAACAATTTACCATTTTGTTCATCCAGCCTGTATCCTGTCATGTAAGTGAATGCATTATTAACCCAGTCGATCTTCGTCTCTTTATCCATTGCGATCACGGCGTTTGAGGTGTGCGCTGCGATAACAGAAAGTTTTTCTATTTCTTTTTGAGAACTTTTTATAGCTGTTGTATCTGTTAATTTACCAATCAATTTAACAGGCCTACCACCATCGTCGATGACAGGAAATAATTCAGAAAGAGCGTTCTTATATTCTTCACCAATGTGGATGTAATGCTCGAAAGAGTATTCCTTACCGGTGACAAAAACTTTATTAATAGCACCTAAAAGTTTGCTTTTACAAACAGGAGGTAATCGGTCGTTGAACAACTTCATGTTTGGTTCAATACCATTTTTAACGCCTAGGAGTAAGTACATCTCATCCGACCATGAAATCTTTTGGGATTTAAGATCCATTTCCCAATCACCAGACAAACCTTTCGCTGTGTGATTCGAACCAATAACTAATTTTTGATTGGCTTCTTGCAACTCAGTAAGCGCTTTCTTTAAAGAAAGAATCTGAGCCTCCAAATTAGAAATAGTTTCCGAATCTGTTGTCATCCAATATTAGTCGCTATGAAATTGAAGCCAAACAAGCAACGATATCCGCAGGTTCAGCGCGTTGGGTATGATCGCTATCTGCGAAAGCAAAGACTATCTTCCCGCCTGAATCAATTACAAAAGTACCTGGAATTGCAAGGGTATTCGTGTCGGTGCCATTGTCGCCATGTATCATTGCCATGTTATCTACTCCAAAACTTTTGAAAATATCTAACAACATATTATTCATTGGGAATCTTAGACCGTATTGTTCAGCTATCTTGTTCCCTGCATCTGAAAGAATCGTATAGCTCAATTGTTTTTTTTCTTTCAATTGATAAGAAATAGAGACAGTATGGGGTGATACTCCAAGAACAATAGCGCCATATTTCTCGAATTCAGGGAGTGAACGCTGCAAAGCCTTTAACTCAAGATCACATACCTGACACCAATCTCCTTTGAAGAAAGAAAGAATTACTGGACCTTGTTTAATTAAACCATCTAAACTAATTAACTCGCCGCTTTGATTTGGCAAGTTGAACTTTGGGGCTACAGCACCAACTTTTGGCTGAGGAGGAAAACTTGACTGACTAATTACTAAATTAAACGGATCAGGCATATCCCCATGTGGACTTGCCTTTTTATGTTCTGCTATCTCGGCATTCAAACTTATCATGACAATAGTATTTATTGAAGAAATATATACCTTTTTTTTATTATCTAAAAGAATTTTAGCCATTTAATTCTCAAATAAGGGTGAAAGCATTAAAATGAGTTATGAATAACCTGAATGTAATTACCCAATAGTATATATTTTAACGAATTCAACATCCTTAAATTTATTTGGCAACACATTCAAACTAAAAAACCCGCCAAAGTGGCGGGTTTTGATTTATCTGTGGATCCGGAGAGATTAACTCACTCCGCTCGTTGATAAAAGTGGAGAATCCACAACAAAGCAAAACAACCTGTCGGTGTTTTTATTTTTCAATTCGCAGATTCAAATAAAATTTAATCTGATTCTCTCAAAACAAAAACGCTTTTGGCGGGGTTGCTTTGCTTTGTTGTGGTCTCAGAGGGAGTCGAACCCCCAACCTCCTGATCCGTAGTCAGGTGCTCTATCCAGTTAAGCTATGAGACCGGATATTTTAGGAGGTGCAAATATACAATTTTCTTAAAATCATTGGCTCAAAATCTCAATGATTTATAAAATCATGCGATATCCTGTGTATAAGTATGTGGGCCATATGCAAAACCGATTAATCACTACGCTAAATTTGCGGTTGGAAGTCCTTTTTTTCAATGTCCTCTGCCCTACTCTTTTCCGTTGTTCTGGGTTATTTTTCCTTGCTGCTTGCCGTTGCATGGTATACCTCCCGCAATTCAACCAATGAATCATTTTTTATCGGCAACAGAAACAGCAATTGGATGCTCGTCGCCTTTGGCATGATTGGCACTTCTCTTTCAGGAGTAACCTTTATAAGCGTGCCCGGTGGCGTTGGTTCCGGAAATTTCTACTACTTTCAGATTGTTATTGGCTATTTGCTTGGCTATCTTGTAATCGCGTTTGTTCTTCTACCGCTTTATTATCGTCTTCAGGTAACCAGTATTTACTCTTATTTAAATCAGCGATTTGGCGGGGAAGCACATAAAGCAGGGGCTTGGTTTTTCATCGTTTCGCGTACCATTGGCGCAACAGCACGCCTCTACCTCGTTATCAGCGTGCTGCAAACCTTCATTTTCAATTCGCTCGGCATTTCTTTTGAAATTACCGCTCTTGTAATTCTTGTATTGATACTGCTATACACTTTTGAAGGTGGTGTTAAAACCATCATTTACACAGACACTCTGCAAACAACCGGAATGCTTTCCGGTTTAGTCGTGTGTATCCTAGTAATATCTAATGCTTTGGGAACGAATTTATCAGGGGCTTGGGATATGATGTCCGAAAAAGGATATACTTCAATTTTTAATTTGAACATTCTATCAGGATCATTTGCATTGAAACATATTTTTGGAGGAATGTTCATTGCCATTGCCATGACCGGACTTGATCAGGAAATGATGCAGAAAAACATAAGCGTTAAAAACCTGAAAGATTCACAGAAAAACATGCTTACTTTTTCAGCCGTTCTGGCGATCGTTAATTTTTTGTTTCTGGTTTTAGGCGGTGTACTATACCTCTACGCCTCAAAAAACGGAATTGCAACTGCCCCTGATGATTTGTTCCCTACCATCGCCCTTGGAAATACCTTCAGCGGAATTATCGGAATCGTTTTTATCGTCGCCATCATTTCTGCGCTTTTTCCGAGTGTTGACGGAGCTATTACCTCCCTTACTTCCTGCTTTTGCGTTGACATCCTTAACATTACTCATTCCAATGAAGGAAATGAAAGCGCACAAAAACAAAAGCGCCTGCGCGTGCATTTTAGCTTCGCACTCCTATTTTTTCTTCTTGTACTTGCCTTTAAATGGATGAACGACAAACTTATTGTTGATTTCATCCTGAAATTTGCCGGCATAACCTATGGCCCCCTTCTTGGCTTATTCGCATTTGGAATTATCTCCAATAAAAAAATTAAAAGTAAATTTTTATGGATTATTTGTCTGTTTGCTCCACTAATTTCACTTGCATTGGATATAATGAGTAACCCTTCATGGTATGAAGCAAAACTTCATTTTAAAACCGGCCTAAATGCTGTTTCGGAAAGTGTTTTTTATGGATATAAGATCGGCAATGAATTAATTTTAATTAATGGAATTTTAATGTATTTTGGCCTTTGGCTGATTTCAAAATCACAAAACGAAAAACCCGCATCTACTTAACCTATTTTTTACTTTGGAATTCCCATCACGCCTAATAGAAAACGCAGTAAATGACTTCGCGCGATTGCCCGGCGTCGGAAAAAAAACAGCATTACGTTTTGTTTTATTTTTACTTCGTAATGATGAAGCTGTTTCACGTTCATTTTCTGAATCCGTTTTAAAATTAAGAACTGAAATCCGATTTTGTTCTGTTTGCCATAACATATCTGATCAGGATATCTGCAGCATTTGCTCAGATAAAACGAGAGATGAATCCTTACTCTGTGTGGTGCAGGATATCCGTGATGTAATGGCCATCGAAAATACCGGATTGTATCGTGGCCGATATCACATTTTGGGCGGAATCATTTCACCAATGGAAGGCATTGGTCCGGACGATTTATCCATTGATTCACTCACTGAAAAAATCGCTTCAGGCAAAATAAAAGAAATTATTCTTGCCCTAAGTGCCACTATGGAAGGCGAAACAACCTGTTTTTTTATTCATAAAAAACTGAATTCATTTCCTGTACAGCTTACCACCATCGCCAGGGGAATTTCTGTGGGCGATGATCTCGAATACGCTGATGAAATAACCCTTGGCCGATCGATTCAACAACGCGTGCCCTATAAAAACAATATTGGGTCCATTTGAATTATCGTTTCCTGAATTTTTTTCAATTCAAGTTATTGCTAAATATATTCTTCGTTTGCGTTTGAATAAATAATTGATTTACCAAAAAATTCAAGCCAACAAGATCATAACAGTATACCGCTGATACCTAATGTCAAAGAATGTCAAATTGAATTTTCATAGCAAATACCAAACTTAAGGTGTTGCTTGAACAGCAGAATTCAAAACAGAGACAATCGTTTCACATTGCTCTATGCTCAGGTCATAAAAAACAGGCAAAGAAATTTCTCTCGAATAATTCGAGTAAGCTACAGGATATTTTTCCATTGAAAATCCAAGCTTTTTATAATAAGACATCATAGGTACCGGAATGAAGTGTACGTTCACACTAACGTCGGCAAGCGTAACCTTACGAATAATTTCATCCCGCTGTGTTTCACTGCAGTCCTTTATGCGAAGCGGAAATAAATGATAGGAACTTTCCTTCTGGTTGGTTTTGAAAATTGGTTTTTCAAAACGGGAATTTGAAAGTAATTCGAGGTAACGCTGAGCAATTTTTTTTCTTTTCGGCAAGGTATCATCGTTATATCGCTCCAACTCAACCAAACCAATTGCAGCCGCAATATCTGTCATATTACACTTATATCCAGCCTCAATAATATCATAGCGCCAATTACCCTTTTGCATTTTAGCAAGCGCATCTTTATTTTGCCCGTGAAGTGTATAAACGCATAAAAAATTATATAATTCCTGATTATCAAACGGTGCCGGCAAATTCAATGCGACAGCACCCCCTTCACCGGTTGTTAAATTTTTTACCGCATGAAAAGAAAAAACGGAAACATCGGTAAGAGATCCCGTTTGCTTTCCGTTATAGCTTGCACCAAAACTATGCGCGGCATCTGAAAGTACGAGGATACGTCCTAACTTTTCTTGCGATTCAGATGAGGGAATAAATTTATGAGCACTACGTTTAGCAAGTTCATTTATTTCGTCGTAATCGCAGGGGAAACCGGCGAAATCAACGGGCATAATTACTTTTGTTTTTGAGGTAATATTTTTTTCAATTTCAGAAACAGAAATATTGAAATCAGAGGCATTAACATCCACAAATACAGGCGTGGCTCCACAGTGAATAATAACATTCGCTGTCGCCGAATAAGTGTAAGCTGGTAATATAACCTCATCTCCGTGACCAACACCAAACCAACGTAAAATAATTTCGAGTCCGGCAGTTGCGGAATTCAGGCAAAGCACATTAGGCACATTGCAATACGAAGCGATTTCCTTTTCAAATCTTTTAGTTCGCAAACCGGTTGAAATCCATCCAGATTTAAGCGCAGCGGTTACCTCATCAATGATCTTTTGATCAATACGAGGCGGAGAAAAAGGAATGGGAGGCATCAGTACAAACTTCGCTTAAATTTCGGTAATTTTTCAGTATCAACATATAAAAAGCAAAGAAAAAGAAAAATGAAAACAATCCCTGATTCGGTTTCAAACATCGATTCCACTAAAAGATTTAAAAGTGTGAAAATCAGAAAAACAAACAATAATACGTTTTTGGATTTTACGGCATTGATTATAAAAACAAAAAATAACGACAATAAAAAAACACCTCCAAGTATACCTAATGCAATAGTAGTTTGCAGAAATTGACTGTGTGCATTAAACTCTTTAGCTATCGCTCCTGTCATTCCTTTTTCTTCATACTTTTTCATAAGCACAGCGTTTGCATCTCCTGATCCCACACCCCATGCATTCTCACGAATTACTTCAACTCCACATATCCAGATCATTCTGCGAACCACGTTACTTTCAATGGAAGCACCATGCATCCGAAACAATTGCTCCTCAGGGATTGAAGATGCTGCAAATGAATTTTTTATTCGTTGAACCGGTACCGGATTCCAAAAGCTGATTGCTGCCATTACAAGTAGTAAACTGATTGAAATAATAAATACCCATCTGAAATTCCTTTTCTTATAGAGGTAATACGCTAATGCAAAAAACAAAAGTAATCCATAACATAAAAGTCCGGCTTTCGATGCAAGTAAAAAAATAATTATACTGAACCAAAAAAAGAGAATAAACGTTACAATTCGACGAGAAAAAACAGGACGTTCCTGAATCACGCTTACAACTAAATAGGCCAACACAATGATTAAATAAAAGGCACTGTAACTGGGATGAATTTCATATGAAAAAGAACTGGAAAAAAAACAATCACGTGAAAGTTTTTCGCAATAACATAACAAGGCACCGGAAAGACTTAACAAGGAATGCAAAAAAGTTCCGGCGATAAAGGATTTCCAAAGTAGCCTACGCTCAAGTTTTTTTATTTCCGGTAAAAATAAAAACACGATAGGAAAAACCAACAGGGACAATTTTCGCTCTGTAACCACCGTAATCATTCCGGCTGTTTCAGTGAAGGTCAAACCAATAAGGTAAAAAATATATAAGATGACGGGCAAATACAAAAATGGAAATAAAACTCCTTTAAACGACCACTTAGGTAATTGAAACAAGGCAGTAATAAAGATTAAAACCACAGCAGGAGAAATAAGAATAGGAAAAACAGGAATCACAAAAAATAAAAAAGCGAAAGTCATTACAT
>OMJH01000108.1 GCA_900299295.1 Bacteroidota bacterium | reverse complement strand
GTCAAGGCTTCACCTTTTAGCAAGCCCTGAGCTAATAATGCCAAATCGGACATTTGTTTTAAAAGCGCGCTTTGTTTTTCCGCATCGGATTCTGCCAATGCCTTGCCAACCAATGGATGGTTAGTATTTACAACCATCTGGTACATGTCCGGCATTGAACCGTAAAAATTAAAACCGCCGCCGCCACCACCCAGCTGATTCATATCTTTCATACGACGCATGAATTCCGGACGGGTAATCATCATGGGTGCATCGTTTTCATTTAAGGCCTCCATGTGAACGGTATATTGATCTTTATTTAATAAGGCTTCTACCTTGGGTTTTAATTCGTTTTGTTGTTCTTCCGTTAATTTGCTAACTACTGTGTCGTCTTTTTTAATAAGCTTGTCCACTGTATCCGAGTCTACTCGAACAAAACGCGTGTCTTTTAATTTAGACTCCAAGTGATTGATGTAGTGGGGATCTAACATGCTGTCCATCAATAGCACTTTATAACCCCGTTCTTTAGCCGCATCAATATAGGCATGCTGTTCGTCCATATTGGATGCATATAAGTAAATTTTATTTTTATCCTTATCGGTTTGAATGGCGGCAATTTCTTTTTCAAACTCTTCTAATGTGAAATAATTGGAATCGGTGGTTTTAAACAGAGCCGCTTTGGATAGCTTTTCGTAAAATTTTTCGTCGCTGATCATTCCGTACTGAACAAACAAACGAATGTCGTCCCACTTTTTTTCAAATTCGGGACGGTCTTTTTTAAATAATTCCTCAAGCTTGTCGGCTACTTTTTTGGTAATATGAGTTGATATTTTTTTAACCTGAGCATCGGCCTGCAAATAACTTCTGCTCACATTTAAGGGTATGTCTGGCGAGTCGATTACACCGCGAAGCAATGTAAGAAAATCGGGAACTACATGTTCAACATTATCGGTAACAAAAACCTGATTGCAATACAATTGAATTCGGTCTTTAGGCATTTCCAACTTATTGCTAAGTTTTGGAAAATATAAAATTCCGGTCAGGTTAAACGGATAATCAACGTTTAAATGAATATGAAACAATGGCTTATCGAACTGCATGGGGTACAATTCGCGGTAAAAGGCTTCGTAATCTTCGTCTTTTAAATCGGCAGGTTTTTTGGTCCAGGCCGGATTGGGATTGTTAATAATATTATCAACTTCAATTTCTTTTCGTTTAACCTCGCCTTTATCGTCTTTTTCTTCGGTATCAATCCATTCTTTTTTATTCCCGAATTTAATTTCAACCGGTAAAAATTTTCCGTATTTGGTTAGGAGCGACTGTATTTTTGATTCCTCGAGGTATTCGGTGCAATCGTCTGCAATATGAAGCACAATATTGGTACCGCGCTGGGTTCGGTTTGAAATTTCTTCGATTTCGTAGGATGGACTTCCGTCACAGGTCCAATGAACGGCCTTTGCACCGGCCTTGTGGGATAAAGAGAACAGTTCTACTTTTTTAGCGACCATAAAAGCAGAATAAAATCCTAAACCAAAATGTCCAATAACCACATTTTTGTCTACTTTATCTTTGTAGGTGTTTACAAATTCTTCGGCTCCGCTAAAAGCAATTTGAGTGATGTACTTTTCAACTTCTTCGGCCGTCATGCCAATTCCTTTATCTTTAATGGTAAGGGTTTTGGCCGATGCATCCAGTTCAATTTCTATTTTTAAGTCTCCCAAATCACCTTTTATTTCACCCATTCGGGCCAACGCCTTGAGCTTTTGTGTTGCATCGACGGCATTGCTCACCAGCTCTCTTAAAAATATTTCATTATCGCTGTATAAAAATTTTTTAATAATCGGAAAAATATTTTCCGTTTGTACGTTAATTGTTCCGGCTTTACTCATAGAATTTTTTTATTTGAACTTAGCAAAATTAGTACCAAAAAACCAAACTATGACAATTTGTCAATGATGTTTTTTAGTCCATCGCCATAAATCCAACCAGCGGGTCTTTTTTCCCGAGTTTAAAACGCCGTTTTGATATATTCTGGCGGACCAAAGAATCATAATACCAAACGAAATGCATAAAACCAGCCAGGAAAAAACCGTTGTGAGCAATGGGATGCCCGAAGTTATCCGTGAAATCATAACAACCGGAGAGGTAAATGGAATCCACGAAGCCCACTGAACAATGGCTGCATCGGGATTTAACATACCCTGAACCGCAATAAAATAAGCTGCCAAAAGGGGTAAATGTACCGGTAATAAAAACTGTTGGGCATCGGCCTCGGTATCAGCCGCGCTGGCCATGGCCGCCATAAAGGCGCTGTAAAACAAAAACCCAGCCAAAAAAAAGGCCACAAAAACCCAAAACACATGATCGAAAGCCAGGGTTTCTGCTTTTTTAAATAAATCAAACAATTCCAAATTTTCATCAAACCGAGATAATTTTGAAAAATCCGTTTCGGCACCATTTTTAAATACAGTGGCTTGTTGGCTTTTATACACTTCGTACAATTTAATAGATTGCGATAAATAGGTTTGCCGCAAACCCTGACTCAACAACCAGGTTAAAAGACCCATGCAGATAAATTGCAAAAGGCCCAGCAGGGCGATGCCGGAAATTTTTCCAATCAATAACTTAACGGGCCTTACCGAAGTTAAAATAACTTCTACAATTCGGGATTGTTTTTCCTCTAAAACAGAACGAAACACCATCATTCCGTACATTAAAATAAATACCATCATGAGTGCGGCCATTAAAAATCCCAAATAGCGCATACCATCGGCATCGGCATAGCTGCCTTTTTGACCCACTTGTTGTAAAATAAGCTGAATGTGCTGTCGGGCATTACGAACCACCTCGGGCTGTATGTCATTGGCTAACAGTTTTTCCTCGTATACAATTTTTTCAAGGGCAGTTCGGATATGATTTTGGAGGGCATATCCCGGAATTTTAGAATAAAATAACTTACATGCTCCGGCACCGCCTTCTATTACATTGGGAGAAATCCACAACAAAGCCGTATAGCCCCTTTCGGAGAATTTTTGCTCTGCATCCAGTAACACTTCATTGGAATATTCAAACTCAACCAACGAAGCTTTGTTGGGAATTCGATCCATAAAAAGTCTTGATTCGTCTATTACTAAAATGCGATGTTGGGTTGATTCCATTTGAGTCATGTAAACCGATAACACAAAAAATCCCACCATTAAAAGCGGCGATAAAACGGTCATGAACAAAAAGGTTTTATTTTTTATTCTGGCCAAAAACTCACGCCGTGCAATTAAAATAATCTCACGCATACGGTACAGCTTTGTTTTGGATCTGATTCATAAACATTTCCCTTAGCGTAGGAACCTGTACTTTAAAAAAAACAAGCTCTACCGATTGATTGATTTGCTGAATAATGGTTCGGATCGTATGACCCTCCGAAACGCGAATGATTACCCGGTGGGTTTCGGCTTGTACGTTTGGTTCCTGGTGCAGAATTTCTGCCGAGGCCCATAATGCATTTGCAAAGGCCATAGGCAATCCCCGATATTCGATTAAATACGAATGGGTGGCTTGATTTTTTTGCAATTCACTTAATCCGCCGCTTATTACGTGATTTCCAAGATGCATCATTTCTATTCGGTCGCAAAGCGTTTCTGCATTTTCCATATTGTGTGTAGAAAGAATGATGGCCTTACCGGAACCTTTAAATTGAATTAATTCACGGGTGATTTGTTCTACATTAACCGGATCAAATCCACTAAAAGGTTCGTCCAAAATCAATACATCGGGTCCATGTACCACCGTTGTAATAAATTGTATTTTTTGTTGGTTTCCTTTACTGAGCTGTTCAATCCGGGTATTCCAAAGGGGCATTAAATGAAGCCGATCAAACCAATACAAAGCCTGTTCGCGGCAGCTCTTACGAGACAAGCCTTTAAGTGCTGCAAAAAACATAACCTGTTCTCCGGCTTTCATTTTCCGATACAAGCCGCGCTCTTCGGGTAAATACCCAAAACGTTGAACGGATTGAGCGGTTAAAGGCTTCTGTTTAAATTGAATGTTTCCCGAATCGGGAATTAAAATCCGGTTTAGCATTCGCAAAACAGTAGATTTTCCCGCCCCGTTTGGGCCCAGCAAACCGGTTATTTGACCGGAATGTACCGAAAGCGAAACCTGATTTACCGCGCATTTACCATGATACGATTTCGAAAGGTTTTCGGCATGAAGCATGAAGACTTTATTTATGCAAATTGGGATTCCAAATGCCGCATAACATCTACCAAAACCTGTACGCTGCTTATTGGGAGTGCGTTGTATAGAGAGGCTCGGTATCCGCCAACATCACGGTGTCCGCGAATGCCACTGATGCCTGCATCTTTACAGAGTTTATCAAATTCTGGTTCCAGATGCGCCGGTTCCAGCAAAAAACAAACGTTCATGCGGCTTCGGCTGTCTGGGCGGGCCGTCCCCTTAAACAATCGGTTTCGGTCTATTTCCGAATATAAAAGACTGGCTTTTTTCTGATTCAATTCATCGATCCAGGAAATACCACCCTGTGCCTTTAACCAAGACAATGTCAGGTAGCTTACATAAATCGGAAATACAGGTGGGGTATTGTACATAGAACCTCCCTTTATGTGAACCTGATAATCCATCATGGACAGCAGTTTACGACCGGTTTTACCCAAGGCCGATTTTTTAACCATTACCATTGTAGTACCGGCAGGTCCCATATTTTTTTGGGCACCGGCATAAATCAAATCAAATTGGCTTGCATCCAATGGTCGGCTAAAAATATCGGAACTCATATCGCATACCAGAGGAATTTGGCAATCCGGAAAGCTTTGAAATTGAGTGCCGTAAATGGTATTGTTGCTGGTTATGTGTAAATAATCTGCAGTATCGGGAATAGTAAAATCCGTTGGTATATAAGAAAATTGATCTGTTTCGGAAGAAGCAATTACATCAACATGGCCCAACATTCTAGCTTCTTTAATGGCTTTGGTGGACCATACACCGGTGTTTACATAGGCAGCGGTTCCGTTTTCTCGTAATAAATTTAGGGGCACCATGGCAAATTGCAAACTGGCCCCACCGCCTAAAAACAAAACCTCATAGGCATCGTCCACATTAAAAAGAGACTTTACAAGAGCGCGGGATTCGTCCATAATACGCTCAAAATTTTTACTGCGATGCGAAATCTCCAATAAAGAAAGTCCAAGACCGTCAAAATTTAAACAGGCCCGAGAGGCTTCTTCCAATACGGCTTGCGGAAGTATACCCGGACCGGCGCTAAAATTATGTACCTGTTTCATGTTTCAAAATTAAAGTTTAAGGCCGTGTATACAAAACATGGGGTTTATTGTTATAAACAAGCCAAAGTGTACTATTATCGAGTAATTGCAAACGGCTTGCGCCCTTTATTTTAAGGGTTCCTTTACGGTCGTAAACCGAATAGGATTGGTTTTCGTAGGCAATAATAAAGTCTGTTCCCATTCTGTAAAATGGACGTTCGGAACGGGCACACAGGACTTCGTTTTTATATAACCTAAACTCATTTTGTTGGGAAATTAATATCCACTGCTCTGCAACATGTTCCGGTTTGGTATCGGAACTTAAAACCATAGTGTTATTAAGATTCAAAAGCTCATAACCTTCCGGTTTTTTAAAATAAATCCACTCCCGGTTTAAAAAATACCAGGGCTGGTTTAGGGCCTTTAACCGAATGTGAACTTCTTTGGGCAAAAGCTTAAAATCATTTTCTGTTACTAAACCAAAAGTTTTTTCATTTTCCCAACGCAAAAGCCCCCTTTTACCAAATTCTGAATCGGGCCATGCCGGAATGTAGGGCGGCTGGGGTAAACGAATGAAACAGCCAGAGGCATCAAAAAAACCGTATAAGCCGTTTTTAACTATAAGATAAGTGGCTGAATCTATAAGGGCAGCATAATCAAGCTCTGAAACAAATTCCTTAAGAGCTGTATCTGCAATGCCAAATTGATTACCGCGTTTAAAAATAAATTGACCATTGGATTGAACGGGACCAATCCATTCGGCATCCATTGCTTTAAACCTTCCGCTGACATGTAACAAGCCCGGGGTGTTTTGAATTACAGCCGTTGCAAAGCAATTATTAAAATCAGAAATTTTATCAAATTGGTTGTTAATTTTCACCTGAGCTTGTTGGTCCATTAAACCCAGTAATTGATCTTTTTTAAAAATTGAACCGTACCCGCCATGAGAAATTATTTCCACAGATGAAAGCTCTCGGGAATGTCCGCTAAGGTAAAGCCAATGCCAACGGTTGTTTTTTTTAACAGGCGTTATGGGATGAATAAATGAAAAAGCCTCCTCGTATACATCGGTGTTGATTTTTCGGGCAGATTTAGTAATAAAGTAAAGCGAATCGTTTGAACTGACCAGAGCGCGCATATTGTAAAAGGGTTCTGCCACATCAAACATTGGGGGTATTTTCCAAGTTCCGCTGGTGTCTACGTACCCGAATTTTAAATATCCCGAAGCTGTTGAATCGTTTTGCTGAAGGGGCCAAAGGCGCAAGGTTTCAGCATCCAAATCGTTTTGCAGTTCTTTTAATTGAGGGGCTTCGGGATTTTGCAAAATAAAAATTC
>OMJH01000107.1 GCA_900299295.1 Bacteroidota bacterium | reverse complement strand
GGCTTTTTGTAATAATTGATTTTGTTTATTTAACGAATTTCCTGAATTCAGCTTTTGCTCCATTTTCCAATTGAACAATGTAAAGTCCGGTGGCGTATACATTCATATCAACGCTGTAGGTGTCTTTAGCGCTGCTATGATTGAATTCCGTTTGATAAACGAGTTGACCAACTGAATTGAAAAATAAAACCTTGTAAATTCCGTTTTCACAATTCTTCCCGAATGAGAAATTTGCTGAATTCTGATCTGCATTATAAAAAAACTGAAGGTTTTCTGCATCAGAAGTAGTGATGCCGAGACAGGTATTTACCGTAATTACACTTGAGGCCGTGTTTGTTCCGCAATTGTTTGTAGCTCCTAATGTAATGGTATAAGTCCCTGCTGTTCCATAAATCGTTGATGCATTTATAGAAGTGGAATTACCGGGATTGCCTCCGTTAAAAGTCCAGGTGTAAGAATTGGAATTACTGCTCGAACTCGCATCAAAAGCCAGTGAATCACCTACGCAGGCAGATGTAGGACCTGTTATTATTGGAATGGTAACCGGGCCTACATTTATTATTGCGGAATCGCTGTCAGTGCTACCGCAAATGTTTGAAGTGGTTAAATTAATGGTATATGTACCTGGTGTGTTAAAGGTAGTTGTTCCTGCCGGTAAACTTGCCGTACCGGGAGATCCCCCATTTAAAGTCCAGTTAAATGCATCTGCTTCTGTGCTTAATGATCCGTCAAATGAATATGGAATTCCCTGACACGCATTAAGTGAACTATTTGAAATAACTGCGTTGGTGGGTTGCCGAACATCAATCTGAATCATTGCAGTAGAAGAACATCCGTTTGAACCAATACCCGTCACGTTATATTGGGTGTTGTTTGCCGGGCTCGCAACGACCGAGCTTCCTGTTGTGCCACTTAATCCTGTTGGAGGTGCCCATGAATAGGTCGAAGCACCCGTAGCGGTTAAGGTTGTTGTAGCTCCGGGACATAACTGTGTTGAGCTTGAATTTATCGTTATACTTGGATTCGGATTAATGGTAATTGGAACAAAAGCGGAATCAAATTGACTACATCCACCGCCAATTACATAAAGTATCGCATTATAATTTCCGGGTGTATTGTAATTCACTGTTTGAGTAAGATTGTTTGAGATTATTGGTGTGCCACCCGGAAAATACCATAATAAAGTATCTTGATAGGTTGAACCGGTTCCGTTAAATGAAATGGTATTTCCCTGACAAATTGTGGTTGCGCTGGGAATAAAAGTGGCTAAAGCAGGTTCGTTGGTCAGCCACGGGTGAATATAAAGCGAGGCATTAAGGTTCCAGCTTCCTGCGGAACCGTACTGGTACCACAAATTATCACTTTGTTTTTCCCATATCGCCGATGGTGTAGTTTGTCCATTGGTATTACTTACAATGTTCAATGTATCTTTAGGAGTGCAAGCCCAGCATAATCCGGTAACATCAACTGAAACATAGAATTTTTTCGAAGCGGGTAAGGTAATTGGGTTGTTTGTGAAGTCCACTTCTGAGTAATAATTCCCTTGAACATCCGCCATAATGGTACCCATGGTAAGCGTTGATGAGCCCAGTAAGGTTCCGGGTGCGCCACCTGTTCCGTTTGAGTTGTAAATTTTTATAGTAACAATTTTATTCGGATTTGATGAATAAGCTCTTCCAAAGCCAATCCACACATTTGTCATTTTAGTGTATGCGCTTGCAGATGCGTCAAAGTACATTGCTTTTTCCTTGTCGGCATAGGTGTTTACGCCATTCACCCATCCGTCTGCGCCTACTGTTGCTCCGGTATAATAGTTGGTTCCCGTCCATGTACTCGGAGCCGGATAATTCATTTTCAGACAACCCGAAGCCGCAGTAACTGTGATATAGGCGGTTTTAACTTCAGTGTCGCTACCATTTGCATTGGTAGCAATTAATTGAACACTGTAAGTGCCCGGTGTATTGTAAGTAATTGACGGAGGGGTTTGAAGTGTTGAAGTAGCAGGTGTTCCTCCCTGAAAAGTCCAGGAGTAGGATGTGGGATTGTACACCGATAAATTGGTGAAGCTTACGGCACCGCCGGCAGAAACAGTAGTGAAATTGGCTGCGAAATCTGCAACCGGAGGCCAGGCGAGTGAAGCAGAAACACAACTCATCGCCATATCTGCGTTTATCCTTCCTGTTCCAAGTTGTCCGATAAATCCAGAATTAACAGCATTGATGTTGTCTGCTGTACTTTTGATGCAATTTTCAATATTAGCAACGGTAAGGGAAGGATTTAGGGATAACATTAATCCGGCAAGCCCTGCAACCATAGGTGAGGCCATTGAGGTTCCTGATTTGTTTCCATAGGTTGATCCTACTGTTGTACTGTAAATGTTTTGTCCGGGCGCGGTAATGTCTACCCAAGAGCCGTAATTTGAAAAACTTGCTTTAGCATCGTTGCTTGCAGAGGCAGCTACCGCAATCACATGGTTGTAACCGGCAGGATAGGTCATCGTACTAACATTGTCGTTACCTGCTGCTGCAACGCATACAACGCCTGCATTATAGGCGTAATCAATTACATTTTGCGCGGTAATGGACGAAGAATATCCTCCCCACGACATATTTATTACATCCGCTCCATTATCAACTGCATACACAATTCCCGAATAACCAGCATTCACAGTTCCTGGACTGTTGCTGGCTTTAACCGGCATCAGTTTTACACTGAAACCAATTGATGCAACTCCTGTTAAGTTATTCGTACGTGCGCCTACAATACCAGCAACGTGGGTTCCGTGGTCGTATGAACTTGTTGTTGGATCAGGGTTATTATCATTGTCAGCTACATCCCATCCGTTTTTATCATCGATATAACCGTTTCCGTCATCATCAATTCCGTTGTTGTTATTGTCACCAGTATTAACCCAAATGGCAGCAGACAAATCAGGGTGGTTACGTTGAACTCCATCATCTACGATGGCAACAATTACAGTACTTCCGGTTGAAAAGTAATTCCATGCGTTGGGAGCAGAAATTTTTGTTAGCCCCCATTGAGAAGAATAGGAGGGGTCATTGGGAGTCAATGAGGTTTTTTCTAATGGAACTTTTTCTGCGTATTCAACGGATGAAATGCTTTTTAATTGGTTTATTACGATCTCTACTTTAGAAATATCGCTGATTTCAAGCTGATAAATTCGTTCGAGACTGTTTGATTTTTTTGCACGCCCGAATGGTAAACTTAATTTTTTTAAAGTAGTAATTTTTGAAACGGACTCAAGAAGAGGTAGGGTGCTTATTGGAAGATTTTCCGGCTGATCCGTAAGCGCGGATTGAACCCGGTAATCATTTTTAACTTTAAACCATATTTTTCCGTCTTGGTAATTAGGGTGAAAATTTTGTCCAAACGCGAAAGATAGCGTAAGGATACTGAAAAGGAGTAATGTTTTTTTCATAGAATTTTAATTCAATATAAAAATAGAACAAATATTTTAAACCCAAATTTTTGGGGTTGTTAAATGTGAGAACAGCCATTTAAGTTTCTTTTTCTTTTCGATTGCAAATCAGATTATAGCTGCAGAATTGGCATTTTTTTATTATATCTGTTTGTTTAAATCCATTTATTGGGTTTAATAATTCCCTAACGAATTCCAGAAGATGATCTTCAAACTTCTTTAATAATTCATCAGTAAGTTTTAAAACGAAATCATCCTTATCGAGTATATATTCGGGATGCCCTTTGTAATTTTTAAACGGGATGATGCAAGGTGAAATTTTATCAGATGCAGATAAATTTTCCTTAAAACATAGCCATGAATAAAAAAATAGTTGAAAGAGTTTATTTTGCTTGGGGTCCTGAAATAAGGTTTCAAAATCCTTGAATTTGAAATCATCTCGATCGCTGTTCACAGAAGATTTATAATCAACAATTCTGAACAAATCATTCGGTAGGTCAATACGGTCAATCTTTCCGGAAAAATTAATTTCAAATGGTTCTTCCTGAAAGTCAATTGAAAGGGAAGTGAAAATATCTTTTTCCACTGCTACCAGAATGAGTTCTTTTTGCTGTGCCTCCAGTTGCCGGACAAAAGTTGCATCGTGCCGGGTCATTTTTTTTATGTATTGAAAAATGATTTTTGTGGCCAGGTAGTTTTTTCCTTTAAGTTCCGTTTCTTCCGGATAATGAAATTGATAAGCCTTATTGATTTCCTCATTTATTTCCTCATCTGAAAAATGTAATTCTTTCGAACTTACTTTTTTTGAAACGAACTTCGCGTACAAGTTTTCAAGTACCTTATGCAAAATGTCGCCAAAGGTTCCGGCTTTCATTTCTTCATCGAGTTCCTCGTCCTCCGCAAGATTACCAACGTATTTGAACCAGAATTTAAGACTGCATTCCTTGTAAAGATTAATTGCACTTGCAGAAAGACCTATCTTACCCTTAAGTTTTTTTATCAATATCTGAATTGCATTCTCATTTTTATCAATAAAAATTGATTTTGATGAACTAGTTGAAATGTTGCCGGTGGAAATTCGCTCTGTAACAGTTGCGTTTTTGTTTTTCAGAGGTAATTCCATTTCAAGTTGAGTAATGAACCGGCTTTTTTCTCCTGATCCAAAAGCATCTGTTTCAGAATTGTAAAGGATACATATTTTTTTTGCCCGCTGTAATAACCGATAAAAGTGATATGCATAAACGGCATCTTTATCCAAATGCAGGGGTAATCCGAAGTGTTTTTTTAAATCAAACGGAATAAAAGTTGCACCTGATTTCCCTGAAGGCAGGACTCCCTCATTAACCCCGAGAATAATTATTTTTTCAAAATCAAGCGTTCTTGTTTCAAGTACTCCCATAAGTTGCAGCCCATGCAAGGCCTCTCCGTCAAAAGCAACACTTTCAGCTGACATGATTTCTTTAAGCAACTGGAAAATTGAAGGGATGTCATTGATTTCAGGGCAACTTTTAATAAGTTCTTTCAACCTATTCAGGGCCGTAGCCATCGCTTGGATGTATTCAAGTTCAAGCGCCACTGTAGCATCTTTATCTTGTTTTAGACCAACAAAAGTCAGAAGTTTCTCGTTTAATTGCTCAAGTTTCATAACAGCATCTTCGCCTGAAATCCACTTTTCAAAAAGAAATCGAACAGGAATGAAAGTATCCGGCCATTTTTTTTCTAACCATTTCGGCGAAAGAAAACTCATATTAAATTCTCTAATTACGTCACAAGCTTCCTGCATGTTTTTTTTCTCATTTTCGCCGAGCAATAATCTGAAAGCTTGGTTATAAAAGAGCCGAAAAAAATCTTTATAATAAATGGAAACAGCGCTCGTGTTTTTTTTCCAAGCGCTTAATTGCCAGTTCAAGATGAGTTCACATAAATCGTAAATTGACGTTAAATTAATTGGAAATTCAAGTGAAATATTTACTTCTCCTATTTTCTCGGGTAGTGTTGTAAGAACAGGAAACAAAAGCGTTTCATCGGCTAAAATGATGGCAGTGTTTTCTAATCGCTCACCTTGGCTAACCCATTTTTCCAAAATATTAACACCTGTGGCGGCCTGACCAATATTTCCGGCGGATGAAATAATTTCAATTTCTTTTTCGCCTGTAAGTAAATCGTTTGTGAGCCAGCTCTCCGGTTTATTTTTACTATTCTGAAAAAACTTTCTTAAAAATAATCCGGCCTCCTGTTGTGGGTCGTTGAAATAGTAGGCGTCAATATCCCACATAAAAATTCCACGTTTACTCCTTTCGTAGTGATAAAATATTTTTCGTTCGCACGCGTTCAAGGCATTAAATCCAAGAAATGCTAATTTATCATAGGTGCAGCGCTTTTCAAATTCTGCAACAGAATTTGCGGCAATACGAGCAGCGAGACCAGACCATGCAAGGTTTTGTTTAAGCAGATTTTTTTTAAATAATTCATGAAGTTTTCCCAGCTGATTCATGAATTCTAAATACCTGACTTGAAATTCTGTTAGTGGTTCATGATTCAGACTCCAGTTTTCCAAATGTTTTATGTCATTTAAATTTGAAAAAAAATCATCTGGATCTGCCATTGCCCTGTCTACCTCGTTAAAATCGTGCAATAAAGTAGGGCTCCACTTCAGGAATTCACTTATTTTCTCCTCTGAATTTGGTTCAATCGATTTTCGAATTTCTTTCCAGCAACGAAAAAGTTCAATGGTAAGCGTTAGATTATCCGGACAATTCACCCCGCTCATTACCTCCATCAGTTCTTCAATTGTCACCATTTTTGGGGATATTATCGGACTATTGCTTAACTCCAGAAAATAATTTTTTAGAAATAATGCACCACGTCTATTTGGTAATACGATAAGAATCTGATGAAAATTACTTTTATATTCGTTAAATAATTTAACGGCACAGCGTTGTAAAAATGGTTCCATCGGACAGTAAAAAATTGATTCTTGAAGATATGTTTTTTCCTCAGTATCGTAAGTATGTCAATGGTAAAAATTTTTTTAAAATTTTTTCACCTTTTGCATTTGAGGAGGTGTATTTTATTGGAAAAAAGCAATACAGACGTAGCTTTCAAGCTAAAACCTACACGGATAAGATGGAAATAAGAGATCTGCTTTTAAATGATGGTTTACTGGTAATATCAATTGAAGCGTCTGAGTTTCCGGGATGATTTCATTCTTCATTTACCAAATTCCAGGCTGAAGAATAGGCGTTTTTTGTTTCGCAGTATTCAATTAGTTTTCTATAAAATTCGTTTGAGGCAAGTGTAGCAGAATCTCCAATCATAATAAGTTTTTTTTTAGCACGGGTTATGGCAACATTTGTCCTTCTTACATCGCTAAGAAAACCGATTTCTCCTTCCTGATTGCTACGTACAAAAGAAATATAAATAATGTCTTTTTCTTCGCCCTGAAATCCGTCAATTGTTTTTATTTCAATGTTTCTTTTGACGGTATCATCCAGAATTTCAGAATTAAGTTCCTGACGTAAAAATTCCTGCTGGTGACGATAAGGAGTGATTATGCCGACACTTAAGTCAAAATTGTTTTTATCGAATTCTTTCAGATATTTTCCGCTAAGTTTGCGTAAGTGCTTAAACAGCAATTTAACTTCGTCCGGATTAAATGAGCTTAGTGTTTCAAGATTAATTTGTTCTTCGAATCCACAGCCAGCGGTATCTATAAATTCCAGCGCTGTTGAAAGCAGCTCATCGTTTTCATTGCGACTGATTACTGTATCTTTAACTGTAATATCTGCTTCTAATTTGCCT
>OMJH01000106.1 GCA_900299295.1 Bacteroidota bacterium | reverse complement strand
TTTACCAAAAGGCTAAAGAAGGAGAGAAGGAAGCACTTGACGCTTTTGAATTCACTGGCGAGATTTTAGGACTATCCTTAGCGAACAGTGTCGCATACACAAGCCCTGAAACCATCTTTTTATTTGGAGGGCTTGCTCAATCCGGTGTATTTATTTTTAATCCGGTGATGGCCCACTTTGAGAAAAACTTGTTGAAAATTTATAAAAACAAAGTGAAAATTTTACCAAGTGGATTAAACGAAAACAATGCTGCTGTTCTGGGTGCAGCATCGCTAATATGGAAAAACTAAGCAACTACACTTTTAACCGCGCCAACGGCTTTCGACTGAAGTATTTTTTTTTAGTGTTTTTATTATTGAATTTCTTTGCGCTTGTAGCGCAACCTTTTCTTATTCCTCAGCCACAAAAAATAGAACTAACATCAGGATATTTTCCGTTTTCTGCCTCAACAACATTTGATTTATCCAACAATGAAGAAAATCAAACGCTGGAACTTCTCAATTCTAAAATCAAACTTTTATTCGGATTTGAAATTAATGGCTCCAAACCTAAATTTTCAGAAAATTTTATTTCATTTCAACTCAATAATGAATTACAACCTGAAGAGTATAAAATTAAAATAGCAGAAAAATCAATTTCTATACTTTATGGCAAAAAAGCGGCGCAACACGCTATCAGTACGTTGGTTCAGCTTTTTTATTTTAACAAAAACTCCACCGGAGCTTCAAAAATTCCGTGTATGTCAGTTGAAGATGTTCCGGTTTTCAAATGGCGCGGCATGCATCTCGATGTTTCTAGACATTTTTTTCCGGTAACTTTCATAAAAAAGTACATTGACATTTTATCCCTATATAAAATGAATTCATTTCATTGGCATTTGACCGATGATCAGGGATGGAGAATTGAAATAAAAAAGTACCCCAAACTCACTTCAATCGGCGCATGGAGAAAAGGAAGCATGTTAGGGCGTTACCGCGATCATAACATTGATACGGTTAGTTATGGCGGATTTTACACGCAGGATGAAATTCGTGAAATTGTATCATACGCTGCAGCTAGAAATATAAACATAGTCCCAGAAATTGAAATGCCGGGCCATTCGCTTGCCGCGTTATCTGCATACCCTGAATTTGCTTGCATCGACAGTGTTTTTGAGGCTGCTAAAACATGGGGTGTTTTCGATGACGTGTACTGCACGAAGGAAAAGACTTTCGTATTTATGGAAGAAATTTTAGAGGAAGTCTGTACTTTATTCCCTTCTGAATTTATTCACATCGGTGGGGATGAAGTTCCGAAAACTCGTTGGAAAACCTGTCCAAATTGTCAAAACAGAATAAAATCGGAAGGGTTGAAAAATGAAGAAGAACTGCAAAGTTATTTCATCCGAAGAATTGAAAAATTTATCAATTCAAAAGGGAAAAAAATTATTGGTTGGGATGAAATTCTGGAAGGAGGACTTGCTCCCAATGCAGCTGTAATGAGTTGGAGGGGTACCGAAGGGGGAATAGCCGCAGCAAAACAAAAACACAATGTAGTAATGAGCCCCGGTTCGCATTGCTATTTTGACCATTATCAATCAACACCAGAATTCGAGCCTATTGCTATTGGGGGGTTTACTCCTGTTCAAAAAGTTTACGCCTACGACCCCGTTCCGACTGAACTAAGTGCCGAAGAAAAAAAATTTATTTTAGGAGCACAAGGAAATGTTTGGACAGAATACATTACCACTGCCAGTGACGTTGAACGCATGGCCGTACCTCGTGTGATCGCCTTGTCAGAAGTTTTATGGACACCCAAACAAAATTGCGATTGGGAAAATTTTTCAAACCGGTTGCATGAACATCAACAGTTTTTAAAAATTATGGGAATTAATTCTTCTTCCAGTATATATGATGTTCTTTACAAGAGCATTCCTTCAGACAACAACGATTACGCCATTGAGCTTCAATCCCAAAAATCGGGAAAGATTTATTATACCATAAATGGAAAAAACCCCACTACCGATGATCAACTTTATACCAAACCGATTAAGTTAAACGCAACCGCAACGTTGAAAGCTGCGTTGTTTTTAGAAAATGATTCAACCGGTAAACTGCTGGAAAAAAAATTCTACCACTCGCTTTCATCCGGAAAAAAAATAACCTTTATCGAGCCGCCATCAAGCTATTACAAAGGAGAGAATGGATTCCATTTAGTGAATGGTATTTTAGAATCAGGCGCTGAAATTAGAAATAAATGTACAGGATGGTGTAATGCAGACGCTGAATTTGAAATCGACCTCGGTAAAATTTGTAGTATAAAAAAAATCAGCGTTTATTACCTGAACGATAAAAAAAACGAAATATTTCCACCTCAAAATATAATTTTTTCATTCAGTAAAAAAAGTGGGGGGACAGAATTGAAGAACATTTCACATTCCAATTCAGTTCATATAAACGGCGACCATGTTATAGAAGAGTTTGAAAATTGTAAAGCACGTTTTGTACATGTGCGCGTACTTAATCCGAAAAGAATAACCAATAATAATTCTGCTAAAAAAGACTGCTGGATTTTGCTTGACGAAATCCATATAGAATGAAAACACTACCCCCCTACTCTGAACTCGCACAACTTTGGAAGCTAGATAACTCCATAGTATTCTTGAATCACGGTTCCTTTGGCGCAACTCCGATTGCCATACTCGAAAAACAAAATAAGTTGCGTGCACAAATGGAAAGTGAGCCTGTTCGGTTTATGGTACGAGAGTATTATGATCTTTATCAAAAAAACATCCAACGATTAGCAAAATTTATTGGTGCCAATGATGAAGATATGGTGTTTGTGAAAAACGCTACAATGGGTGTGAACACCATTCTACATTCGTTTCCATTTGAGCCGGGAGATGAAATTCTTATTCACAGTCACGCGTATGGCGCCTGTGTAAATACCATCCGTTGGTACGCCGAACGATTAAAAATAAAAGTGAACTGTGCTGAGGTTCCTTTTCCAATTGCTGATGCCGGAGAAGTTACCCGGGCCTATTTAACGGCACTTACTCCCAGAACTAAACTTGCGCTGGTGGATCATATCACTTCACAAACTGGTATTATTTATCCGGTAAAAGAAATTATCAGCAACTTGCAAAATAAAGGAGTAGAAGTGCTGATTGACGGAGCTCATGCTCCAGGACAAGTGAATTTAAATCTGAACGAATTAGCAGCAGACTATTACACCGGAAACTGCCACAAATGGATATGTTCTCCAAAGGGATCGGCTTTTCTGTACGTTCGAAAGGACAAGCAAAAAAAAATAAATCCATTACAAATTTCACACAAGTTTGATGCGCCAGTTGACACTGAAAAAAAATGGCAGGGAAATTTTTTCTGGCCGGGCACGGACGATTTTACAGCCTATTGCTGTGTAGGCGAATCAATTGATTACTTTGAAAAATTAATTCCGGGCGGCTGGAAAAAAATAATGCAGATTAATAGCGAGGGTACTAAAGCCGGTAGACAAATCATCGCAAAAAAAATAGGCGCAACCCTACCGGCGCCCGACGACATGATTGCTAATCTTGCCGTCATTCCTCTTGGGAATGGAAATTATCCCGAATATGGCTTCAATTTTATTCATGAGCTTCAGCAAAAACTGTTTGAAGATTACAAAATTGAAGTGCCCATTATTACGTTTGGATGCTTAAATCCACAAAGCTATGTTCGTATTGCTTTTCAATTATACAATGATGTACGACAAGTTGAGTATTTGGCAGAAGCGTTAAGCGTCTTGCAATAATCATTCGGTTTTAACCACAGAAGTCAACTCGAAGAGGGAAAAATCATTACATATTTTTTCAAAAACCACTTTCAACTTATTTCCACTTTTCATTGCCATGGTAATAAAACCAAGACCGGCTCCGCCTTTTTCTGAAATATGGTTGTTGGTCAGTTGATCCATATAATATTCCTTTAAACCCAAATCGTTTTCAAATGAATTTATCTTGTTGATTTTTTCATTTAGAAAATCTATTGTATCATTAGAAATTAAATTGGCAGAGGTAATCTCAACACAAGTTCCGTTTTTTGAAACAATAAAATAATTATGCTGATTCCCCGCATGATCTTTGTTCCCATGAATTAGCATGTTCTGAAGAGTTTCAACCGAAATAAAAAAAATCTTTTTTACAGGGCTTTTAGGGATTTGAAAATTTGAGATTGAATCTTCAACCCGTGTCTCAAGTTGTGAAATAAGATCCTGAGATAATTGTCCGTTGTAATTAACTAAAATTGTTTTTGAAACCTGAAGATTTTCCAGGAGTCGTTGATAGCGAGTTTCAAAATGATATTTTTTCTGCTCCATTTCCATCCTAGGAAACTATTTTTTAAATAAGCCGTGCAATTCTCCTTCAATCGCATTAATAATCTTGCCCAGATCTTCAGCCTTTTCGGAAAAATTATTAACGTCAACATCAATGATTACCAACCGACCACTTTCATAAGTAGAAATCCATGCTTCATAACGCTCATTCAGTCGTTTTAAATAATCAAGACGAATAGCATTTTCATAATCGCGGCCGCGTTTCTGAATTTGTTTGACTAAAGTAGGAACAGAAGCACGCAGATAAATTAACAGATCGGGGGCTTTCACCAAACCTTCCATTAATTTGAAAAGTGAAAAGTAATTGTCGAAATCACGGGTAGTCATTAAGCCCATTGAATGAAGATTAGGCGCAAAAATATAGGCGTCTTCATAAATGGTTCTGTCTTGAATAACAGTTTTATTGCCTTTGCGGATATCAAGAATCTGACTGAATCGGCTATTCAAAAAATAAACCTGAAGATTAAAAGACCATCGCTGCATGTCCTCATAAAAATCATTCAAATAAGGATTATCATCAGCGTCTTCAAAATGTGGATGCCACTTATAATGTTTTGCCAATAAGGAGGTCAATGTTGTTTTTCCGGAACCAATGTTACCTGCAATCGCAATATGCATAATTCAAATAAATTTATTGTTATATATATATGTTTTACAAACTAAATTATTTTTTTTGAATAGCGATAAAAAAAAATAAAAAAGTTTCAACCATTCAACGAAAAAAAATGCTATTCATCGAGCCGGTAAGTTGTATAGCTTAAAATTCAGCGTTTTTGGGAGTGCGCGGAAAGGGAATCACATCGCGGATATTACCCATTCCGGTGACAAATTGCACAAGTCTTTCGAAGCCTAATCCGAATCCAGCGTGTGGACACCCTCCGAATCTTCGCGTATCCAGATACCAGTTCAATTCCTGGATGGGTAAATTACATTCCCGCATCCGCTGTTCTAATTTTTCCAGTCGTTCTTCTCGCTGCGATCCGCCAACAATCTCACCGATTCCGGGAAATAATATGTCCATGGCGCGAACCGTTTTTTCATCATCATTCTGCCGCATGTAAAAGGCCTTAATTGCTTTTGGATAATCTGTCAGGATAACGGGTTTTTTAAAATGTTTTTCAACCAGATACCGCTCATGTTCGCTTTGCAAATCTATCCCCCATGAATCAACGAGATATTGAAATTTCTTTTTCTTATTGTGATTACAGTTGCGTAAAATTTCAATCGCCTCGGTATAAGTAATACGGGCAAAATCATGTTCTACACTGAATTTTAATTTTTCAAGAAGTCCCATTTCAGCACGCTCCTGCTGAGGTTTTTGCTTTTCTTCCTCCTCGGCCCGCTTTGCAAGAAAATCGATGTCATGATTGTTTTTTTCGAGGGCGTATTTGATTACGTATTTCAACATTTCCTCAGCAATATCCATGTTGTCATTAAGGTCATAGAAAGCCATCTCAGGCTCTATCATCCAAAATTCAGCAAGATGGCGAGTAGTATTTGAATTTTCTGCACGAAAAGTTGGTCCAAAAGTGTAAATTTCTGAAAGCGCCATTGCTCCCAATTCGCCTTCCAATTGTCCGCTTACAGTTAGATTTGTAGAACGTCCGAAAAAATCTTCACGGAAATCAATTTCTCCGTTTTCATTTAACGGAGGATTTTTAATATTGAGTGTTGTTACGCGAAACATCTCCCCTGCGCCTTCAGCGTCTGAAGCTGTAATTACCGGGGTATTCAGATAAACAAATCCTTTTTCGTTGAAAAACTGATGCACCGCATACGCCAGTGTATTTCGCACCCGAAACACGGCACCAAAAGTATTTGTCCGGAAACGCAGGTGTGCAATTTCACGGAGATATTCCAGACTAGGTCTGTTCTTCAGTTGAAGCGGATATTTTTCGGGGTCACAATCTCCCAAAACTTCAATCTCCTTGGCCATCACTTCTGCACTTTGTCCTTTGCCCTGAGATGCAAGCAGGCTTCCGGTTACGCTAATACAAGCTCCGGAAGTGATTCGTTTCAGCATCCCCTCTCCTACAGCTTTCATATTCAGCACAACCTGAAAATTATGCAGTGTACTACCATCATTGAGCGCAACAAACTGGTTGTTACGAAATGACCTTACCCAACCTTTCAGATTGACCATCTGTCCTTGCGGAATCATTTGCAGAAGGGCTGAAATTTTTGTTCTTTTCATACTGATTTTTTATGCCATTTCTTGTCGCCTATTCTGGCTAGCAAAAAATTGATTGCGCAAAATTAACCGATTTTTGGCCGACACAATGCAAAATGAAAAGCAAAAATTACAAATGTTGCAGGATTATTTGCTCCACTTCAAAACTATCCCAATTTGATTCAATTCCGGGAAGCTCCATTACCTTTTGCATTATTTTTTCTTGCCGAGCTCCTTCACGCAAAGCTGTACTGTATCGAATGTGAGGGCTGTAGGTTACCATAGAATAAAGCGGTATCCATTTATCTGGATATTTCTCTGAGAAACGTGCTTCTATTTTTTTCTGTAACAAAAATCGTGGGTCGGCTGTTTTATCACGCATCTCAACAAAATTAGCAATCGCCAAATCTGCAATTGCGTCGCCATCAGGCTTACGTAAATGTTGATATTGATCAAGTATATTATCCCAGTCGTCGGAATATTTTTCGATAAGTTCATTTAGTACGACACAATCTTCAAAACCGCAATTCATACCTTGGCCATAAAAAGGTACAATAGCATGTGCAGCATCGCCAATTAACGCAATTCGGTTATCAAAAACCCAGGGATAACATTTTATGGTAACCAAAGAAGAAGTTGCATTAGTAAAAAAATCATCGATCAATGTCGGCATCAATGGAACAGCGTCCGGAAATTCTTCATTAAAAAATTTCACTACATCTTCTTTGTTAGTTAGGCTGGCAAACGATTTTTCACCTTCGAACGGCAGGAAAAGGGTGCAGGTAAAATTTCCATCGGGGTTGGGAAGGGCAATCATCATAAAACTACCGCGTGGCCATATGTGTAGGGCATTTTTTTCAATCAGAAATCCGCCATCTGGCCCGGGAGGAATGATGAGTTCCTTGTATCCCGCACTGATGTAATGCTGTTGATATTCAAATCTGTCGGAGCTAAGTTGCATATTCAGACGAGAGGAGGAAAATGCTCCGTCGGATCCAAAAATCAAATCACTTTTTTCTTTCCGTATAGCCTTACTGTTTTCATTTTCAAATGATGCTTCCATGCTACCGCGATTAACGTGCGCGCAGCGCTCACCGAAATGAATTTCAACTCCGGGCTGACTTTCCGCTAAATCCATCAGCTTCATGTTTATTTCAGCGCGCGAAACTGAATATATTGCCTGCTGATCCTTTCCGTAGGGCTGGTAAGCCGTTGAACCATCTTTATTGTGAATGTAGCGGCCATACATCGGGATGGCAATCTTTCGAATTTCATCTGCAATTCCTACGCCTTCCAAACCTCTCCAACCTCGATCACTAAGCGCAAGATTAATTGAACGACCTGCTGACATCTTCTGCTTTCGCATGTCACCTCGTCTTTCAAAAATTGTAACCTTGTGGCCTCGGCGCGCAAGGTATATAGAAAGCAACGAACCGATTAGTCCGGCCCCAACTATGGTTATTTTTTTTTGTGCCATCCCTCAAATATAAAAACTTGGTGTGAATGAAAATATTCAAAATTTCATTATGTTGGCGGGTTATCCCGTTGTTCCATTTGCTTTATGATGTTATTTACCTCCGTTTCAGTACTCCTTAGTTTTTCCTGGCAAAAGGAAATGAGTTCACTGGCACGTTTAACTTTTTCAGCCAGCACATCAACACTTACTTTTTCGTTTTCAATTTCCTGCGCTATACGTTGCAGCTCGGAATAGGCTTCTTCATATTTCATGTTCCTTAGTTTTATTGGTTGAAATAACCTCTGCATTTATTTCGGTTTGATGCATCAGTAAGGTAAATTTTTCACCATTTTTTAACTGTTGCGGGTCAACGATTATTCGTTCTTTAAATTTCACAAGAGCAAATCCTTTTTGCAGCAAATTCCGTGGATCAATAATTCTCATTAATGAAGTATACGCTTTGATTTTTGAATCGTGCTGCTTTAGAAAATTTATACTATATGTTTTAATATTTAATCTGTAAATATTTAACTCTTGTTGCCTGCGTTGTAATAAAATATCTGGAATTGCTGCAATTTTTGCGCTAACATGAACTAAAGAATTTTTCCCTTCAAATATAGCTAAACGTGCATTGTTGAGCGTTATGGAATTAATTTTTGAAAGTCGTTCTTTTTTTCGTGAG
>OMJH01000105.1 GCA_900299295.1 Bacteroidota bacterium | reverse complement strand
ATTGGCGGGAAGATTTTTTTTGCAATATTCAAGGCCCTGCCGGCTTGCGATAACCGAAGCAATGTGGATTTCTTTTGGAGTTCCGCGTTTAATCAGCGCTTGATAAGCAAGAACCATTGATGAACCGGTCGCCAACATAGGATCGGTGATAATCAGGGTTTTTCCGTTTAAATCGGGACATGACAAATATTCAATTTGAATTTCAAATGAGTTATCCTTGTGGTGTTTTCTGTACGCTGATACAAAAGCGTTTTGGGCGTGGTCGAAGTAATTTAACATTCCGCTGTGTAATGGCAAACCTGCACGCAGAATTGTTGCAAGTACAACTTGTGATTTAACGCGTGAAGTAGTTGCGATTCCAAGCGGTGTTTGTGTTTCAAAAGTTTCAAACTCCAGTTTTTTACTGATTTCGTACGCCATTACTTCGCCAATTCGCTCCATGTTACGTCGGAATCTAATAGGATCCTGCTGAATTTTCGCATCTCGTATTTCTGCAATGAAATGATTAAAAACGCTGCCGGATTTGTCAAGGATTGTTGCCATATTATTTTTTCTAACCTTGAATATACTAAAATTGTTATTTCATTCAAACGATGTAATCTGTAAAAAGAATGATTTTAATTTTCCGATAAGGACATTATCTTTTCAGTATTCGCAGAGGCAGGGGTAAGTTGTTTAATTTAAGTGAAAAATAATTTTCGTTGGTCGCTCCAAAACCTTTATAAAATCGAGCAAGATTTTCATCGTTACTTCCTTCAAAATCCCATGTAATTTGCTCTGAATTGCTGCGCTTCAGCATTTTATCCAGCAAAAAATACATGGCCTTGTTTTTTCTTCCATGAGAGTCCGTTGATGAAAAGTAAAAAATGTTTCGCTGACGAAATTTTACAAAAACAGCACCACCCAATAAATTTTCTTTTTTGTCAAAAATGCCGTAAACTTCTGCCATTTTATATGCTATCAGTGCATTAATCAATTCTTGAAGTGTTTTATAGTTAGAATTACGAAGGTGCTGAATTTCTTTTCCGCGATTTTCTCTGAATTGTTTAATCAACACATCCACTGAAACTGCCCTTATCTTCAAATCATTTGAGTTGGCTTTTTTAATATTTCTTAAACAATGGGTGGAAAAGTCTTCCTTTAATTTTTTATTTTTTGGATGAATGACCAAGTTCTGTACATCTTCAATTTTGTAATTGCTAATTTCTTCGATTGAATTTTTATAGTTTAAGTGAAGATGTTGAAATTTATATTTTTCTGGTATTGCTTTAAGAAAATTTTCGGTGGCACCACTACCAAAAATTCCGAGTTGTTGGGTGAAAAATGGTTGATAGAGGTAATGAACGCCAAATTTTTTTTTGTAGGGTAAAGGCATAACAGCAGCGTAGTTATTCAGAACAAGTGCACTCCAGTTTTCACACGCAATATCGAGGTACCAAGAAAAACCATAGGGTAATTTCTGCGGCGCATTGGTAATACATGCATCCCATTTATCAGAATCAATTTGGTTTCTTAGTAAATGCTTAATCATTCGCTGCAAAGTTGATGAAGTTTCAGGTAAGTTTCACGCCATCCAGGGTAGTCGAGTTCGTCGAAACTTCTGTCATGCCAAACTGAAAAAAGTTGACCCTTTACCGATTTTACGCTGGCAACAATTCCCTCGATTTCTTTCATCGCTTCTTGAGCAGATATTTCTTGTTGGTCATAAAAAACGGAATCCATGATCTGAAACGGGACCAGTCTGAGTTCGGTTGTATTTTCTTCGGCTAAGTTGTAAAATAAAAATGGTGTACAAGTTCCGGCCCTGAATCCATTATGCGTTGAGTAACCTATCGAATAATCTGTTTCGATACCTGAGGCTAGCAATTGCAAAAATGTAATTGGGAGTTTGAAACGCAGAAAATGCTGACGTGAGCTTTTAATTTGCGCCTGTATTTCATTGCTCAGCATTTGTATTTCTTCTTCCATTCTGTAAATCCTTTCGCTACTGCGATAACTGGGATGGATTCCGATTTGGGCGTTTGACTTTAATTTACGAACTAGTTGTTTAAGTTGCTTTGAGGTTGCGGGTAGGCTGTTATCAAAGGGTCCCGGAAAGGTAAATAAAACAAAGTAGGTGAGAGGAATCTTGAATTTTTTTGAGGTTTCTGACTGAAAATCATAAGCGTCAAACGGATCGTTGTTTTTTTTAAATAAAAAATTAATTCTGCGCGGAAGCCGGTTAGATTTCCCTGCAAGAATTTCTTTGATGCCGGCGCCCGCAAGCCGAATGATATTTTTTCCCTGAAATTTATATGCATTATCGATATCAATTGTGGAATGAAATTTAAATTTCCGATCTCCAAAATTTAAATCGGAAAATTTTTTAATTAGTAGATCTTTTAACTCAAGCAACCATAAATCTACTACGGGCAGGTGTAAAAAATTGTGTTTATATGCAATACTTTCTGTAGCTGGGAATCGTCCGTGTGAATCAGGTACATAACTATTATATTCTTCATAACGGGATAAGCAAAAAAATACAGCTGAAAAAATATCAAAACCACATTCACTTTTTGAATCATGGAATAAGTAAGGTATTTTATTAATCCATTTGGGAGTCAACTGTTCGGTTTCGGGAATTTCTTCGTCCAATAAGCCTGACGGCAGAATAAAAATACCGTTCGGTTGTTTTGTCTCCGAGTAATTGATTAAAGGGGCATGAGTGTCAGTGTATTGATGTATTAATTGATAGTTCAATCCAAAAAATTCATGGAAAATAAATTTACATACATACGCTAAGCGCGGCGATTTTTTTTTCGAATAGATGGTAATCATGCCTTACCGAGAAATTGTTTGATAAAATTTTTTAGTTTTAATTTTCGACTGAAATAAACAATTTTTCTTCCGTTGTTATTGCGCAAATCATCAGCGAAAAGCTCATGAGTTTTTGGTAAATCCAGCAGAAGACAGGGTATATCTTCAATTTTGAATGGAAAGGCGGCGTCGTTTTGCAACAAAATTTCAAGCATAGGATTAACATTGTTTATATAGCCTGATTTTTTTGAATATAATTCAAAATTAATGCGTTGTTTTTCCCCAATTTCATTTATATAATTAATTGGAATTTGTTTCCATTTGCGATACTGCACTTTTAATTTTTCTTCAGTATAATGAGCGAAAGTTAAAGAAGATTGAAGGTCGAGGTCAATTATAAGCATTTTCCCTTCGTTACGAAATAAGAAATTAAATGGTGAATCATCAGCGAATGAACTTTTATTTTTTAAATTGCAAATTTCATTCTGATGTTTTCCACAAACCAAAAATGAATGCAAGGCGTTGTATGATCGCCGGAACTCAGGCAGGTTTAAAGCGCTTCGTGCTAATATTCCGGTAGCAGGAATTGTTTTTTTTATGTCGAATGTAGCTTCATTCTTCAAATCGAAATTAAATGCAGGAATCAGAAGGGTACCTTCGGTTCCGATGATTTGCGTAACTGAACGAATAAATACTGTAGGATCAAAACGCAGGTGCTGTTTTTTAGCAAGCAGTGCTAATCGAATTACATCTGCTGAGAGGTAAATCAGATCGCCTTTGTTTAATCGACATTTATCAACAAATGAGTAATGAAATTCTGATTCCAGCATTAAGCTAATACGTGACGCAGTTGAAGTATTTCCTTTTTAAATCCCATTTTATTCCAAAATTTCAAAGCTCCTTCGTTCTCACTTACTACTTGTAACTCAATACTGCTCACTTTTTTTTCAAGGAACCAGGAATGTAATTTTTCATAAATTTCACGTCCAATTCCGGCTTGCCGAGTTTCTTTCGAGACATAAATATGAGCAATATGCCCTATTAGTGGATTTCCAAAATAGTCAGGTCCAAGTTTTAATTGGCCGTGTGCAAATCCGTGTATTTCGTTGTTCTTTTCGGCAGTAATTAAAACGACATTTTTACCAATGCTTTTTTCTACTTGTTCTATCCATAATAATTCTCCATTATCAATCAATTTTATAGGTGTATTCAATATCTCCAATTCATTGTAATATTTTTTGAAAAGGGTAGCAAGTTGTTCTTTGTTGAGTTTATTTTTGTCAATACGGGTAATGTTCATTTTTTTATGGATTCAAGGATAATTTCAGTTAATTTACCATAGGTAGTGAATTCGCGAGGATTATAATTTTCGAGGTTAATTTCTGTTGCGAACTCATGTTCGCAGTTGGTTATCAAGTCAATAAATGCAAGCGAATCAAAAATACCCTCGCGAACCAGGTCCGTGGAGTCTTCCGGTGAAAATGAATTTATTCCCATGAGCTGTATTCGTTCATTAATTTTTGCACGAATGAAATTTTGCACGGTTGATTTATCCATTCAGTTTTAAGCTGATAATTTCAATTATTTTTTTTCTGTCGGTTTTGCCATTGCTATTCAAAGGGAATTGAGGTAAAGATACAATTTGTTGTGGCAGCAATTGAGCGGGTAAATAATTATTTAATGCTACACGAAAGCTGCCGGGCGTAGTTGTTAATTCTCCTTCAAGAACAAGGCACAGCTGTTCCTTGGAATCGGATGGTAAAATAAAACAAACCGCTTCAAGTCCTGTAATATTTCGAGCATAATGTTCAATTTCCCCTGTTTCAATTCGGTGACCATTCCATTTGATTTGTTCATCGATTCTTCCTGCAAAATAAATTAAATCTTCCTCATCTTTACGCACCAGATCCCCGGTTTTGTACCAAACAAGTCCGTTAATGTCAGTGTAAAATTTTGAAGCATCGTTTTCTTCGCCAAAATAATTACTGATTACTTGATTTCCATTAATGGTCAGTTCATATAAGCCCGCTGAATTTTCTATAGCCGTAAAAGACACATCATTTCCCTTGAAAATTTTTCCGATGCTGACAATGCCATTAAAATTTTTTACAGGATTTGTTATTATATAGTATGCAACCGCAATAGTACTTTCAGTAGGTCCGTAAAGATTAATAATTTTGGTGGAATTGGAAACAGCTTGCTGTATTTTTTCAACCAGCTCAGTAGTTAATGCTTCTCCGCAGAAAATAACTGCTTCAATTGATAATAGATTTTCTTTTTTAATTTGCCGCAGTTTGTCCATTATTTTAATGAGGGAAGGCACGCAAAATAAATGGCTGATTTTATTTTTTTGAATGTATTTACCCAGGGAAAGTAAATCGTTTTCTTCCGGTATAAAAAGTGAGGATCCGTGTATAAGCGTATGGAAAATATCATGTATACTTAAATCAAAATTTAATTCAAAGGTTTGGCTGCAACGATTGGTAGATTGAAGCGGAATTATTTTCGAGATGTTAATTAAATAATTTTTTAACTGATTTCGATTGATGGAAACTCCTTTTGGGTCGCCTGTAGTTCCACTTGTAAATAACAAATATGCAGGTTTGGTGTCTTCAATTGGCTGAACTTTGGAACCTTGTGGTGAAAATGTGCTGACTGAATTTAGAATTTCTACCGCCGGATAAACAGTATGTTTTTGTTGCTGCGTAATTTTGGAATTTAAATCGATTAGTGTCTTAATTTTACTTTTTTCAATGATTCGTTGAAGCTTAGCAGGAGGAAATTTTGGCGAAATAGGCACAAAGGCTTTACCGGCTCTAATAATCCCGATTATTGAAGCGAAGGTTTCAAAACTTTTTACAGCATATACTCCGATATAAATTTGGTTTGGATATTTTTCTTTTAGATGGTTTGCAATAGTTTGTGAAATTGAATCGAGTTCGGAATATGAATAACTTTTTTCGTTAAAATTATAAGCGGGAAGCTGAGCGAATTGTTGAAATGCATGCTCAATTAACTGTGAAAGGTTATTTTTTATTGATTCACGCATTTAATTCAAACTCCATCATTAATGAATCCAGTAAATATTTTGTAGCCCAATTGGGAAAGGCAAAGGGCTCATATCTTCCATAAATCGGAAAGGAACCCTGTAAACCACCTTCTACCGCTTTACCTAATCCTGTTGTAGCGGATTGAATCCAGCAAAGCCAGTTATTCATCATGACAGCTGCAGTAAGGTATTTTTTATCCTGATAAATTTTATAAAGTTTCATCCACACAATGCTCATTTGTGCGCCACCTGTACAAATAAAGGCCTCGCTCTCCTCCCAGCAATTAGAAAACCTGCCTCCCAGCCAATGTTTATTTGTAAACTTCATGAGTAGAACATCTGCGGTTTTTTTTACACCATCAATATATTTTTTTTCATTTAATTGTAAACCGCAATCAATTATACCGTCTATTGCATAGGCAATAGTGTGTAAAATCGGGCGGTCATTATGACGAATTGTATTGTCACAATCCATCAGCCATCCATTCGCCGAAATTTTATTTTCAACAATGCGATTGAGATTCAGAATGGCCGCATTCTTAAATTTTTCCTTACCGGTATATTTCCAAAGATCTAAAAGAACGGTGCTTACATAACTTTCATAAACACGCTCTGAATTCATTAATGCAAATTTTTTCCAGCTCCCGTCATTTTCCTGTATTTGACAAAGCCAATCTCCTGCCTGAATGCAGGAGTTTAGATATTTTTCACTTTTACTTTCTTGGTAGGCCTTTAGTAAACCGCGCATAACCTGCCCGGTGTTAAATACGATTTCTGCTTTGTTTTCGGCAATGTAACCTCCCTGCCAGCCCCCGCTTGCTTTTTGAATTGATATTAGCCAGTCGGCACAACGGTAAAGTTGCGGTAAAATCTCCTGCCTTGAAAATTTTTTTGAATAGCTGAAAAGTGAGTCTATGATGTAACCTGAGGTTTCCGGGTAACTGGAGGTATGTCCCTCAACAATATAATAGGTACTAAACCCGCCGTCTTTGTTGTAGCTCTGATTGTTTAACAACCAATTGGCTGCCGCATGAAGTGATTTTACCTTTTCGGTTTTGTTAAAAGGTTTTTTCTTCCATTGTTGTGAAAGGAAATAAACTTTAATGTCTCTGAAAAGCAAATGCCTTTCCTTACGTGCAAAGGTTGTTAGAAAAAAATATCTTGCATATCTTTTAAGTGACCTAATCATTGTGTTTTCTTGTTTTGAGTCACTTTTATTATTTCTTCATAAAAATTTTTCCATCCTTTCCATTCGCCATAATCACCTAAAGATTCATTATGGAACATGGAAGTGAAAACACCTCCAGTATTTTTTATTTCATCAATCAGAAAATTAATTTTAGTGATAGCATCCTGCGGTCTGATTTTTAAATTGAATTTCAATGTGGATTCTGAAAATACAAAGGGAAAAATTTTAAGCTGCGTTTCTGTTTCTGTATCCAAATCATACCAATTGAAAGCAGAACTTGTACCGGCCCTGAATCCGGGATGATTGTGATAGCCCATACTGTAATCTTCTACAATTCCGTTTTCTATGAGCGTTTGATAGGTGCCCGGAAAATGCAAGCGCGAGAAATGTTGGCGGCTTTGTTTAATTTCTTTATGAACAATTCCTGAAAGCCGGGATATTTCTTTTTTCACCTGTTGTGCATTTTCATTGCTCCCGAATGAGGGGTGTATTCCTATTAAAGCGTAATCCGACAAATGCTTAATTAATTTTCTAAGGTAAGGATTATTGGATGGCAGATTCTTGTCATTTACACCGTAATCACCAAGAAGGAAAAAATAAATTACTTTCAAATTGTATTTTCGTTGCAGATCAAGTTGAAATTCATAGGTATCAAAAGGATCTTGCATTTTTCCAAAAATTGTTTTGGTTCTATCGACAATGTTTTTCCGGTTGAGATTCACTAATCCTCGCACATATCCGCCCAAGGAGCGCATTATTCCCTTTTGCTTAAAGGCAAATGCATTGTCCACATCGATTGTAGAAATAAACTGAAATTTCGGTTTATTAATGTGTAAGTGGGGGTAGATGCGCGTGATTATTTCACCTAAAAAATTTACCCAACGATTAACGATAGCCTTTTCTAAAAATTGGTGTTGAAAGGCAATGCTGCTCTCGGCTTCGAAACGTTCAAACTGGTCGCGAACATGCGGTAGATATTCTTCGTATCGGGAAACCAGATAAAACGAAGCTGAAAACAAGTCGAATGGGATGGTTTCTTCCGGTGCGGAATTGAACAGTGTGGGTTCATGATGCCAATTTCCAACCTGGAGGCTTTTTTCTTTGATACCTGATTCCTGAACTAAACCGCAGCTTGGAATAAAAATGAAGTCATCGGGATGTTTGTTTCGACTATAATTTATTTTTGCGTTTTGACAATTTTGGTAATCATTTAAATCGTGAGTAAGAGAAAAACCTAATCCTAAAAACTCTTCAATTAAAAGGTGTAGAATGTATTTAAGCCGGGGTCCTGATTTTTCACAATATATTAGTATGGAATTCACGCTTTATTGATTTTACTGATTATTTCTGAGCAAATAAATTCTGCTGCTTTTCCGTCTCCAAAGAATTGGGGAAATTTTTTTGGAGGATGATTTAGTAAATTAAGTGTTGCCTGAATTATTCTGGATGCGTCTTCAGCTCCGCTTAATGTTGCTGCCCCGCAGTTTACAAGTTCTGTCCATTCAGTTTCCTTGCGAAGAACAACACAAGGTTTTTGAAAGTAGAAGGCCTCCTTTTGTACCCCGCCGGAATCCGTCATAACTAGCGCGCAATTTTTTTCAAGGGCAATCATTTCCAGGAAGGAAACGGGTTCTGTTATAATTAAATTAGGGCTTGAATTTATTTTTTGGTTAAGGTCATCCTTTAAGAGTTCATGACTCATTTTTTTTGTTCTTGGATGTAAGGGTAAAATTATTTTCAGGGAATTATTGTTTGCGATCTCCAAGAAAGCGCTGAAAATTGCATTAAGGTGGTTGGGATTGTCGGTGTTTGTGTTTCGATGTATGGTTGCAAGTATAAATTTTTCGTTTTCCAAATGATATTTTTCAAGAACATTTGTTTTGCTATCGGCGATTTTTGAAAAATGCATGCTGTTATCAAACATTACATCACCGCAATGATAAATTTTTTGATTGGTAATAGAGTAGGGGGGATTGTTGTGGGTTGGGAATCCTTCCTGAATTAGATTGTTGTAGCCGGTAATTGTCGGCGAAAACAATAAAGTGGAAACGCGATCGGCATAAACACGGTTTCGTTCCTCCGGCATATCATTGTTCCACGACCTTAATCCAGCTTCGATGTGTATTAAAGGAAATTTACTTTTTTCTGCAGCTAAGGCACCTGCATAGGTTGAGTTTGTGTCGCCATATACCAATACCGCATCAGGTGGTTGATGTGCTATAATCGACTCAATTTTTAATTGCATTTCTGTAATTTGTTCTTCCGGGGTTTTCCCTTTCATTTCAAACATAAAATCAGGTCTCGGAATCTCTAATTCATCGAAGAAAATTTGGCTCATGTTTTCATCGTAATGCTGGCCTGTATGAATAATCAGTTCATGCATTTTAGTGCTGAAATTTTTTTGAATTGCCCTGCTGATTGCGGCGGCTTTAATAATTTGCGGGCGCGCGCCTATAATGGTTAGTATTTTTAGCATATGCTTACATCAGTCCCTCATCTGCGAAACTGGTATACTTGTTTTCAAAAATGATTAAATGGTCTAGCACGGTTATGTCGATGAGTTTTGCGGCCTCTGTGATTTTTTTTGTGATGGTAAGGTCTTCATGGCTTGGCTTTGGGTTACCGCTGGGATGATTGTGTACTAATATCATGGAGCTTGCAAGCAGATCAAGTGCATTTTTAAGAATTATTCGTGCGTCAACAACGGTTCCTGAAATTCCGCCGGTGCTAATCTGCTGATTTTTTATCACGGTATTGCTGCGGTTTAAATAAATAACCCAAAATTCTTCATGGTCAAGGTCGGAAATTTTATCTCGGCAGTATTCAAACGCATCTTTGCTGGATTTTATTTTAATTGATTCGTTAAAGGCACTCTCTTTTCTGCGTCTGCCAAGCTCAAGGGCAGCTGCTATTGCTAATGCTTTCGCTTCCCCGATGCCTCTAAACTTTTTGAGTTCTTCGATGTTTTTCCGAGCCAGTAAATGCAAACTATTTCCAACTTCAGATAATATTCTTTTCGAAAGTTGAACTGCGCTTTCGGACGGGCTACCACTTCCAATTAAAATGGCAATAAGTTCGGCATCGGAAAGTGCATTTTTTCCTTTGTTAATGAATTTTTCGCGCGGGCGGTCATTTTCGGCCCAGGTTTTTATAGAACTACAGGTACTTAACACAACCCAAATTTCTTATCTAAGTTTTGGAAATAAACATCTTTTTTAGTTTTTTAATAACAATTATTTGTGTTAACTGATTCACTTTAGTTTAATTTTTCTTCAAAAAGGAATCCCAACCCTGGGCAGTTAACGGATGTTGCTTTCCATCGCGCGTGACAAGATTGCATCCGGATGATTTGTCGGTAATGTGTCCGATTATTGTAATTTCCTTAAGGTTTTTAATTTTATCGTGTTCACGTAAGGGTATGGTAAATAACAATTCATAATCCTCTCCGCCGCTTAGCGCACAAAGCGTGGGGTCAAGGTTAAACTGTTGTGCACATTGGGCTGTTTGAGAATCGATTGGTATTTTTTCTTCGTGAATGATACAACCTTTTTGTGAATGCTGACAGATATGCAATAATTCAGAGGCTAAACCATCGCTGATATCAATCATTGCCCCCGGTTTAACTTTCAATTCGCGAAGTAATTCAACAATATCTTTTCTGGCTTCTGGTTTCAATTGCCGTTCAAGAATATAATCATTTCCTTCAAGGTCTGGCTGAACGGTAGGATTTTCCCTGAAAATTTGTTTTTCGCGCTCTAAGATTTGCAGGCCCATGTAGGCACCACCTAAATCGCCGGAAACACAAATCAAATCATTATCGCCGGCATCGCTTCTGTAACAAATGGAGTCTTTTTCTCCTGTTCCAAGTACGGTTAACGATAAGGTGAGGCCGTATGGGGAGGTGGTGGTGTCACCTCCCACCAAATCAACCTTATATTTTTTGCAGGCAAGTAACAAGCCTTCGTAAATTTCTTCAACAGCCTCCACCGAAAACCGATTGGATAAAGCAATAGAAACCAGCAACTGCTCGGGTTTCCCGTTCATAGCGTATATGTCAGAAAAATTTACAACTGCTGCCTTATAACCCAAGTGCCGTAGCGGTACATAAGCCAAATCAAAATGGACACCCTCCACAAGCATATCGGTTGAAACGAGGGCGTAATTATTTGAATAATTTATGACGGCTGCATCATCTCCAATTCCTTTTAGTGAAGATGAATTATGAAGTTGAATGGACTTTTTAAGATGATCGATTAGTCCGAATTCTCCCAGGCTTGATAATTCGGTTCGTGTGGTGTTTTCTAGCATTATAGTTTGGGTTAGCAATTAATTTTTTTTGTTTTTATCCTCAGGCGCACATTTATTTTTGAACAATATTGAATAGCCAAATGTTAGGTAAGATGTAATTTCATTATTCAAAAGCGGAATTCCGGCAGCAATGTCAAATTGCATATTTGGTTTCAGAAAAAAAAGTAAACCACAATCAGTGCCGTGAACTGAGTATCTGTTTAAATAAAACTGGCCGAACAGTTCGGCAAAAAGTGTAATTTTTTTACTAGGCGCAAAACAGCAGGAAGCGGTATACATTACGTTTTTTTTAAAATCAGAATTTCCCAGATTATAACTGATACTCCAGTGCTTATCTAGCTGATTTTGAAAAATGCCTACTATTGAATAATTATTAATTGATTTGTAATAATTTAAGCTCGCAAGTGAGCCAATATAATAATAACCGGCAAGTGAGGTGGCAGGAATCCATTTGTGTTGCGCGCAAATACTTCTTTTTACACTTATTCCTAAAGGTAAAAAACCTGTTTGGTGTTTACTGATGCTTGCATCAATTAAAATTCTTACCTCAGTTTTAAAGCCGGTTCCTATTCGTAAAAAGAAATTATTAATCTGTGAAAAAGAATCGCAGTAAATACCGTTTTCAATTTGAAATTTACCCGCAGGAATTATAGAAGTACAGTTTCCCTGATCGGGTCGCTCAGTTTCAATGTTCTCAATGTCCTGGCCAAAATTAGCCAAGGTTATAATTGTAAGAAAAACGGATAATAATCTTTTAATTTTCAAGGTAATCAGTCGACTGGATAATGAAAACTTAGTTTTGCCTTACTTCGCAAGGGTTTTCAATCAAAATTAAATATTTATGTGAAAAATACGGTTAAAATTTTTTGAAATTCACCTTAATAGGTAGTTTATTTTGAATTATTATTGATTCGTTTAAAAATGTATTTTATAATCTTTAAAAATAATTTAAGCCGGCATTCTAATTTATTGTGTGCACTGTTTTTTTATTTAAAAAAACTAACGCAGTTACTTTTTTTATCTCTACTTTTTGCCCAAATACTAAACGCGCAAAAAAACTATGAAGATTTTGCCCAGAAATATACAGGAATGGGGGCATTATCTGAAATAATAATGTCGCATAAATGCATTGTTCGAAATAATTTCAATCTTTTTTATGAGTCCAATGTTGGTCGTAATGAGTTGGAGCGAACCTTGGTATGGTATAAGTTGGTATTTCATCAGACCTGTAAGTTCTCATTCAATATTATTCCCAACAATGAATCGGATCGTTACGAACTTGAGGTTTACAAAGCTGATGTAAATTTTGATGTATGCACTGGTGAAATCACTACCGGCTTTTCCAAACAGGATAGTATCAGCAAAATGGTTTCATATACCGACAGTGCCCAGTCGGCTACATTTCGCGGAAGTTTATTTCATACACGCGAATTTGAAGTTGGGTATCAGGAGGTTGTTTATATTGTTGTAAACAATTTAAGTGGCCCGGATCTTGGATTTGTTATTGATCTTCAAACCTGCGATTATTCCTACATTTTGAAAATGAATAAAGAGGCGATTACCGACCAGCAAAAAATAAATCGGACTGAGTTCGAAACTCCATTTTCACGGCTGAAAGCAATTTCCAGAAAGATTTGCAACACAGAGGATGATAAAAAACTAGGTTATTCTAGTTTTTTAGGAGATAACATGAAAGTGAAGAATTTTTCTGCCCGATCATTGGATTCCGCAAGCAAACAACAGGCAAAGGCGGTTCGAATCCTCGATTCTCTGGCAAAGCGTCCACTTGCGTCAATTCCAAAAAAGCAAAATTTGGACACTTCGGGGATGGCAATGCGTGCAAAATCCGCGAAGGCTTATGAAGCGGCGATGAAAAAAGGGAATGCAGGAATGAGCTCAAAGAATTATGATGAAGCGATTTCCGGCTTTACAGAAGCGTTGAAGTTAAAGCCCGAAGATGCTGCAGCGAAACAAAAACTGGCAGAGGCAAATGCAGCGTTGGAAAAAGAAAACGCACTTGCAAAATCCGCGCAGGCTTATGAAGCTGCGATGAAAAAAGGAAGCGATCATTTGATTGCCAAAGCATGGAATGATGCAGTTATTTCATTCACTGAAGCATTGAGACTAAACCCAAATGATAATAAAGCTTTAACAAGCAAAAAGGAGGCAGAGGATCAGCTGGCCAAGCAAAATGCACGAGCCGAGAATCAGGCAAAATATGAAAAAGCCATGAGCGAGGGAGATGCGAGGATAAAACAAAAGCAATGGAGAGAGGCATTACTTTCTTATAATAATGCCTTGGCGGCAAAACCTCAAGACACTGCGGCCAACGAAAAAGTAAAGGACATAGAAAATAAAATAAAGCAGCTTGAACAAGATTCGCTTTTAAAAAAAGACCGAATTGTAATAAAGTCTGATTCATTACAAATTATTCACAATACTAAAAAGAATGATTCACTTGCTTACGAAAAAAAAATTGGTTTAAAATCCGACTCAGCTTTAACTGTCTTTCCGAACCAACCTAGACCGGATACTATACTGATTTCAAAATCTTCAATAGATAGTTCAGGCATAGTTACGTTAGAAAAAAGAGATTCAATAATTCAAAAAGTAACGGTAGAAAATCGTAAAAATGAATCCATTGAACCTAACATTGGAGATGCTGAACCTCAAAACCCAATAATTAAGTTTGATAACGAAGAAGAATGGCATTCAGTAAATGATTTTTATTTTTCCGCTTTACATCCTTATGATTCAAATTCAATTTCTGTTTCTTCAGCCAAAACGAATCAAGAAATCGATTTTACATTAAAAGACTCGCTATTCAATTATTTTTATGAATCAAAATTTCCTGCTCACGAAAAAAATACAGGAGAAAATGCCGTCGGCAAAATAAAAAAAAGAAGAATGGTCAGCGGGAATATTTTTATTCAGTTTGTTGCGGTGGACGCGGTTACGCACAAGGTACTCACCCGGCCTGATATTAAATTATTTAAAGGGAAATCAAAGCGTGGTTACAGGTTAATTCATTCAGATACGATCCATGGTTCCCGTGTTGAATTTCAGATTACATCAGGATTAAAGGTTCAGGCTAAGGTATTTGGATATCTTCCCTTTGAAGAGGTTTTCGATACACTGAACTGTTACCGTTTTCATGATACGTTATATGATTTTTTATTTTTTAACCCCCTCAAAAAAGGAGATATTCTTGATTTACCCAATGTTTTTTTTCAACCGAATACTACGGTGCTGAAACAAAGTTCTTATCGTGAACTCGATAAACTGGTTGATTTTCTGAATTCAAATAATTTCAGAGTTCGTGTAAACGGTCACACAATGGGAAATAAACGAATAATAAATAAATCGCCGAACCAGGCGCCTGAATACAATTTCAGCGGAACGGCCATGCGCCTTTCAAAAAAACGGGCTGATCGCGTACTAAATTATTTACTTGAAAAAGGAATCGATAAAAAAAGAATTTCAACTAAAGGTTATGCAGGAAGAAGGCCTAAAGTAAAGCACCCCAAAACAAAATCTGAACGTGAAATGAATATGCGTGTTGAAGTCGAGATTATTAAATAATTTCTTCTTTTTATTAGCCACTTTTCAGTTCGGTGATTATATTTGAAATTAAATCTGAATATAGTGAATGCGATAACTAAAGGCGTCAGTATTTCTGTAAAGGTTCAATTTCTTTTTTCGCAAAGCAATGCTTTTGAATTCCAGTATTTTTTTCAATATACCATTTCAATTCATAATACTAACGACTTTCCGGTACAGTTGAAACGCAGACATTGGAATATTCTGGATAGTAACGGGGAAAAAAAAGAGGTGGATGGAGAAGGAGTTGTAGGCGAAACACCTGTAATTGGTCAGGACAAGGTTTATGTTTACAGTTCCGGATGTAATCTTAGTTCAGACTGGGGTAAAATGGATGGTTATTATACAATGCTTTCGAACCATGACGATAGAACTTTTCTGGCTGCAATTCCTGCTTTTGAATTGGTTGCCCCGTGGAAATTTAACTGATCAGAAATACAATTATTTTCGGTTTTATTCTCTTGTCTTTTCGTAATTTTGCATCTTAAATTTTAATTATGCCTAAAGGTGTTTATGCAGTTCCCCATCCGGTAAACGAAGCGGTTAAGCAATATGCTTCCGGTAGTGCAGAACGTTCAGAGCTTCAACTTATGCTTAACCAATTACGTTCTGAAGTTCTTGATATACCAATGTATATCGGAGGTAAGGAAGTTCGGGGCAAACAACTTGTTCGATTATCGCCTCCGCATGATCATCGTCATACATTGGGTCATTTCCATAAATCTACAAAAGAACATGTTTCGCAGGCAATTGATGCTGCGCTTGCGGCAAAAGAGAAATGGCAAAAATTAGCATGGGAACACCGTGCATCAATTTTTCTAAAAGTCGCAGATTTAATTGCCGGTCCATACCGTGCAAAGCTGAACGCAGCCACCATGTTAGGTCAAAGTAAAAATGCCTTTCAGGCAGAAATTGACAGTGCATGTGAATTTATCGACTTCCTTCGTTTCAATGTGTTTTATATGACACAGATTTATGCAGATCAACCTGGTTCTAACCCGGGAATGTGGAATCGATTGGAGTGGCGACCACTTGAAGGATTTATTTATGCACTTACTCCATTTAATTTTACAGCTATTGCAGGTAATCTTCCTACAAGTTGCGCCATGATGGGGAATGTTGTAGTATGGAAGCCCAGCAATACGCAGGTATATTCAGCCAACGTTCTCATGGAAATATTTAAGGCTGCCGGTTTGCCTGATGGCGTAATAAATCTTATTTATCCTTCCGGTCCGGATGCCGCAGATGTTGTTTTTAAGCACCCTGATTTCGCCGGCATTCATTTCACAGGTAGTACTGAAGTTTTCCGCAGTATATGGAAAACTATTGGTGAAAACATTTCTCGGTATAAAAGTTATCCGCGCATTGTTGGCGAAACAGGAGGAAAAGATTTCATTCTTGCACATCCTTCAGCTGATGCAAAGGCACTAGCTGTAGCCATTTCTCGAGGCGCATTTGAATACCAGGGTCAAAAATGTTCAGCAGCTTCCCGCGCTTACATTCCTGCTAACCTTTGGCCGCAGGTTAAAAAATTTGTGCAGGCCGACCTCGCTTCGATGAAAATCGGACCTGTTGAAGACTTCACCAATTTTGTGAACGCCGTAATTGATGAAAAATCGTTTGATAAGTTGAAAAAATATATTGACAATGCAAAAAAAGATAAAAACGTTGAAATAATAGCCGGAGGAAATTGTGACAAAGGCAAAGGATATTTTATCGAACCAACAATTCTGCTTGTGAAGGATCCGAAATATGTTACTATGTGTGAGGAATTATTCGGACCGGTACTAACGATATATGTTTACAATTCAAAAAAATTCGAAGAAACCTGCGAATTGGTGGATTCAACTTCCATTTATGCACTCACAGGTTCAATCATTTCTCAAGATCGGTATGCGATTGAATATGCCACAAAAAAATTGGTTAACGCAGCCGGAAATTTTTATATTAACGATAAACCTACAGGAGCTGTTGTTGGTCAGCAGCCATTTGGAGGCGCACGAGGTTCAGGCACCAATGATAAAGCAGGCGCAAAAATTAATTTGTTAAGATGGGTTTCTCCTCGAACAATAAAGGAAACTTTTGTTCCGCCAACCGACTATCGCTACCCGTTTTTACAGGCTGATAATTAAATTTTAAAGAATATTGAGCGATTGTTCCTTAATGCGTTCAAGCTCATCTTTCATCTCAACAACCAATACCTGAATTTCAGCATCATTTGCCTTGGAACCGATGGTGTTGATTTCTCTGCCAATTTCCTGAGAAATGAAATTTAATTTTCTTCCGCAGGAAGGCTCATGTAATGTCGCCAGAAAATAATTAAGGTGTGTTTTAAGTCTGACCTTTTCTTCGGTGACGTCAAGCTTTTCGAGGTAATAAATCAGTTCCTGCTCAAATCGGTTTGCATCTATTTTTTCTATGGGAATAAATTCTTGAAGATTATTTCGGATACGTTTTTTAATGTTTTCAATTCTGTTTTGGTCAATTGATTCAATTTTTTGAAGGCGGATTTCAATTTCATGAATTCGTTTTTTGAATTCTGCTTCCAGCGAATTTCCTTCATCTGATCGGAATTTGTTTAAATTTTTCAATGCCTCGTGAATTACCTTAACGGTTTCCTTCCATTCGGATTCATTCAGTTCCTTTTTATCTTGCTTTATCGATTCGGGCAAGTTGATCAAAAGCGGTAACAGCCCTAGTTTATTTTCACCGATTTCATCCGCAATTTTTATGAGTTGCTGGTGGTATTCCGCTATAATTTCACGGTTAAAACTTGCTGTAGGTTTTTCATTACGGTATTCTATATAAATAGATAAATCAATTTTCCCTCGTTCCATCTGACGTTGAACTTCTCCGCGAACTTCAACATCTTTTTCACGATAAATTGAAGGCATGCGAAGGTTTAAATCAAACTGTTTGCTATTTAAGGAGCGAATTTCAACTGTTATTGTTTTATCGGTAAAGTCTGCATGGGCTTTTCCAAAGCCGGTCATTGATTTAATCATTTGAAATTAAATTTTTGGTAGTTTTATACAAACGTATTCCAGCATTTCAGGACTAAAATCCCGATGTGTAACGAAGCGAATGGTTTTAGGTCCAAAGCGTGAAAAACGTATTCCAAAGGAATTCATTTTTATTTCAAAAGTTTCGTAATTCATTCTGTCTACAAGATCAAAGATCACGATATTCGTATCGGCCGGTAAAATGTTTTTTGTAAAGCTGCACTTTGCTAAAGTTTCAGCGAGTATACTCGCGTGATGATTGTCCTTTTTTAGCTGATTCAAATTATGGTCCAGTGCATAAATTCCGGCGGCAGCCAAATATCCGGCTTGACGCATGTTCCCTCCGAATGATTTGCGTGTCCGTCTGCAACTTTTGATAAAAGATTTTGTACCTATAATCAGCGAGCCTACTGGTGCACCTAAACCTTTACTTAAACAAACAGAAATGCTGTCAAATAATTTTCCATATGACTTTGCAGATTCATTTGTTTCAACAAGTGCATTGAATAAACGTGCCCCATCCAAATGTAATTTTAAATCGTGTTTTTGACATATAGTTCTGATTTTTTTAAGTTCACTGATAGAGTAGTAACTACCTCCAGCTTTATTAACTGTGTTTTCCAGGCACACAAGGGATGTTTTTGCCAACCAGTCTTGATCAGGATTAATGGCCTGCTCAATTTGCTGAGCAGTGATTCTGCCCCTGTCACCCTGAATTAATTTCGACTGGACTCCACTATTAAATGCGATTCCGGCACTTTCATAATGATAAATGTGGGAATTTTGATCGCAAATCAATTCTTCACCGGGTTGAGTATGCGCCTTTATTGCGAGTTGATTCGTCATTGTTCCGCTTGTGCAAAATAAAGCATCTTCCATCCCGAATAATTCAGCTGTTTTATTTTGTAATTCCTTTACAGTCGGATCTTCATTAAACACATCATCGCCAACTTCTGCACTCATCATAGCTTCAAGCATTTTGCTGCAGGGTTTTGTAACTGTGTCACTCCGTAAATCAATGATTTCTTTATGCAATTGCATTGCTTTTATTTTGAAAACTAAAGGTAATGGTTTTAATAAATTATATGAAAAATCGTTCGGGGAATTACTCGCCCTTCAATTCGTTTTTTATTTCCTGAGATAATTCTGTAGAGTCAACTGAATTATCAAGTGCATCAAAATAAATCTGAGTGGCGTAAACAGACTTATTCAAACGATTACTTAATATGATAAGATGCGTATTGTCATTTAATCGATGCTGAAAAGCGTTTCTATACCCGTGCCACCAGCCGTTGTGGTATATTAGCTTATCGGGATTTCCCTTATCAAAATATTTCATTCTCCAGCCATAGCCATAGTTTCCCTCTTTTTCTTCTTTACTGTGAGGAGATGTAGCTTCTACAAGCAAATTTTTGCTGAACAATTTCCCGGAAAAGTAAGCTTTTGCGAAACGCAGCATGTCACCTGTTGTGCTATAAACACCTTTGTCGCCAAGCACCCCGTCAAAAGCATCGGAGAGTACAGGCTTCCAATCCATGGTGTATCCTTTTGTTTTGTTGTGTTGGTGGTATAATGTTGTGTCTGTATAAAAAAAAGTATGTTTCATTCCCAGTGGCGTGAAAATCTTTGCTTTTACAAAATTATCGAACGTTACACCTGTAGATCTTTCGACAATGCTTGCTAAAAGAAAATAATTTGTATTAGAATAATCAAATTTTTTATCCGGTTTAGTGTATTCTTTAGGTTTTGTTGAATCTAAAAAACAGATAATCTCATCGTTATTGAAATTGCCGGTATGATTTTTAACCGAGGGTGCACATAAATGTATGTAATTGGGTAAACCGCTTCGATGTGTGAGCAAATGTTGTATGGTAACATTTGAGTAGGGAAATTCTGAAATGTATTTTTTAACAGGATCGTTAAGATTGATAATTTCCCAGTCGACCAGCATAAGAACGGCAGCCGCCGTAATGGTTTTTGAAACAGAAGCCAGTTGAAACGTTGAAGAATCATTGAGTTGAATCTTCTTATCATAATCCGAATAACCAAAGCTTTTGCAAAAAATAATGGTGTCATTCCTTTCAATTAAAACATTTCCATTGAATTGACCTTGCATGTTAAGGTCGTGAAAAATTTTTTCCAATCGTTTGGCTTGTTCTTGTTGATTACGCGTTAGTTCTCGTTTAAGCGGATTAACTTCTTTTAGATTTTCACCTTGCTCTTTTTGGCCGTTACTGTTGCAACAACAAAAAATTATACTAAGCAATAGCATCAGAATATGTTTCGATCGATAAAAGGACAACATACTTCAAAAATAAGTGAAGAACTATTCTGTTGGTAAGGGCTATTGTTGTAGAATGTTAACAGCGAATTGTTTACTTTTAAAATGTTGCCGAATGTAAATTCTTGCGTTATTGCTCTTTCAACATATGTTAATTGAAATTAGCATTATTAAAAATGACTTTTTTGTTCTGCTTAAAAATCTGATTCTATGTAAATTCCGCAAATGATTATTAACATTTGTTTTGTTTAAAATTACCTCAAAAGTTTATTTATGTTTTGTTAGTAAGGTATACCTGATAACAGCAGTAAAAAATTAATTTTGTGCTAAACAAATTTTATAATGAAGATTACTTACTACGGACACAGTTGCTTTTTAGTCAACTTAAAAGGAGTGAATCTGCTTTTTGATCCCTTTATTACCTATAATGAACTCGCAAAGGGGGTATCAGTTGATCAGATTCCGGCTGATTATATTTTAATTTCGCATGGTCATCAGGATCATATTGCAGATGCGATTTCTATCGCTAAGCGAACAGGAGCAAAAGTGATTACAAATTGGGAAATTGTTGTTTGGTTGCAGAATCAAGGAATCGAAAATTGCCATCCCATGAACATCGGCGGAAAAGTTGGGCTTGATTTCGGTACGGTTAAATGCGTAAACGCCATACACAGCAGCAGTTTACCCGACGGAAGTTACGGTGGTAATCCAATGGGCTTTGTGGTTGAGTCCGAAGATGGAAACTTTTACTATGCCGGCGATACCTCTCTTCATTACGACATGAAGCTGATTGGTGAATTTAAAAAAATGGATTTCGCTTTTCTGCCAATCGGGGATAATTTTACAATGGGCATCGACAATGCTATCATTTGTTGTGATTTTATACGTTGTAACGATATTATCGGAATGCATTATGACACGTTTGGGTATATTAAAATCAATCACGATGAAGCGGTGCGTAAGTTCAGTCAGTCCGGAAATAAGTTGGCATTAATGAGAATCGGGGAAACAATAGAAAAATCAAAAAAACCCTAAGCATGGGAAAAATTATTTCAATTTCAAATCAAAAAGGTGGAGTTGGCAAGACTACAACAGCTATTAATCTGGCCGCCAGCCTGGCAGTGTTAGAATATAAAACATTATTGGTTGATGCGGATCCGCAGGCTAATGCAACTTCCGGTGTGGGGCACGAGCCGCGCAATATTAAAACAACCGTTTATGAATGCATTATGGATCTGGCAAATCCAAAAGATGTAATTCTTAAAACCGAAACGCCAAATCTTGACTTGCTGCCTGCAAGTCCTGATTTAGTTGGTGCAGAACTGGAATTGGTGAATCTTCCCAACCGCGAGTTTATGCTGAAAAATGCCCTTGCGAAGGTGAAAGATAAATATGATTTTATTATAATCGATTGCGTGCCTTCCCTTGGCTTGATAACCGTAAATTCTCTTACTGCTGCCGATTCGGTAATTATTCCGGTGCAATGTGAATATTTTGCACTCGAAGGAATGGGCCGATTATTGAATACGATAAAAATTGTTCAAACACGATTAAATCCCGCACTTGATATTGAAGGAATTCTCCCAACAATGTATGATTCACGCTTACGTCTTCATAACCAGGTAGTGGAAGAAGTGAAGATGCACTTTCAGCAAATGGTATTTGACACCGTGATTCATCGTGCTACTAAGTTGAGCGAAGCACCCAGCTTCGGAAAGACAATCATCATGCACGATGCGACAAGCAAAGGAGCCGTTAATTATCTGAATCTCGCACGAGAAATCTTACAGAAAAATAATATGACCACCATCCCGAACGATGAACGTTTTATTTCGGTGGATGATCAGGAACCTAAGAGTTTAGAGGAAGAAGGTTAATTAGTTAACAGAAAAAATTATTTTACGTGAAGAAGCAATCATTGGGGAGGGGATTAAGTGCCCTTCTTGAAAACGCAAGAACTGACATTACTACTTCAACTGTTGGAGACAACGCTCCGGTTGTTGGCACAATTGCAACAATCCCGGTTCAAAATATTGAGGTAAACCCGTTTCAGCCTCGGACACATTTTGATGAATCGGCTTTAAAAGAGCTTTCAGAATCTATTCAGCAGCATGGCATTATTCAGCCTTTGACCGTTCGTAAATTAGGTTACGATCGATATCAGTTAATATCCGGTGAACGCCGTTTTCGTGCTTCTCAGATTGCAGGCTTGCTCTCAGTTCCTGCCTATGTTCGGGTTGCCAATGATCAGAATATGCTTGAAATGGCATTGGTTGAAAATATACAACGCGAGGATCTGGATGCAATCGAAATAGCATTAAGTTATAAACGGTTATTAGAAGAATGTAATTTAACGCAAGATGCTCTCAGTGAAAAAGTGAGTAAGCAGCGCGCCACCATTACAAATTACCTTCGTTTGTTAAAATTACCTGCTGAAATTCAGTTGGCTATCAGAGACCGTTCAGTAAGTATGGGACATGCCCGTGCAATTATCAGCGTTGAAAATAAGGACAAACAATTGGAGATTTTTTATAGAATTACTGAGGAAGGTTTATCCGTTCGTCAGGTTGAGGAATTGGCACGCGGTGAAATGAAACCAAAAATGAAGTTCCGTAAAAATAAAAGTGCCAATCCGGCTGCCCTTTCATTTAATGATCAGAAGGTAATTACTGATCTTAATAAATTATTTCCATCGGGTGTACATCTTAAACGCAGTACACGCGGCGGTGGAGTTTTTACATTCAGCTTTAAAACTGAGCAGGAATTTGAACAATTCATATCCTACTTCGACATCTAAAATGCAGTTGGGCAAAAATTTTTTTTTGATCTTTAAAATTGTATTTTGTTTTTTGTTGATTACTTCATTTTTTAATGAAAGTAAGGCGTTGGTTAAAAAAAATGAAGTTCCGGCAGTTTTAGTTGATGATTCTTTAAAATTTTCATCAGTTTGGTCTAAACCAAAAAAAGCTACCCTTATGAGTACTTTTTTACCTGGTCTTGGTCAGGTTTATAATAAGAGATATTGGAAAGTGCCGGTTATTTACTCTGCTTTTGCGGCTGCCGGTTATTTTATTTTCAGCAATCAGAAAAAATATCTGGATTTCAAAAATGCAATCGTTTATCGATATGATAATGTACCTGGAAATGAAACGTACAGTTTGTACACCGTTGATAATCTGGTGACGCTAAAGCGGACCTATCGGCGTTACCGCGATTTTTCAATTTTGGGCGCTTCGCTTATTTATGCCTTACAAATTGTGGATGCAAATGTTGATGCACATTTATACGAATTTGATGTGGATTCAATCTCCCTTTCGTTTCGTCCTGAATTCGGAATCCTTGCTGAAAAAAAAATTGGTTTAACCATTTTAATTAGATTTTAATGAAGATAGCATTGATTGGATTCGGTAAGATGGGTGTGGCTGTTGAACGTATGGCGAAATTACGAGGCCATGAAATTGGATTAGTAATCGGTTCTTCCGGAATTGACTCGTCAAATTTGAAGGAATTGAAACAATGTGATGTTGCGATTGAATTTACTGCACCAAATGCTGTGGTTTCAAACCTGTTGAGGTGTTTCGAAGAGGGTGTCCCTGTTGTAACAGGAACTACCGGATGGAATGATAAAATTGATTTCATAAGTGAAATTTGCATTCAAAAAAATGCCGCCGTTTTTCATTCTAGCAATTTTAGTTTTGGTGTTAATGTGATGTTTCGGTTAAATGAGGTTTTGGCTGAAATGATGAAGAAGGTTCCGGGATATGAGGTAACTTTAGAAGAACAACATCACATTCATAAAAAAGATGCTCCCAGCGGCACAGCTATTACCCTCGCAGATGGAATCCTGAGGCACTCTTTGTCTAAAACAAAGTATTCTATACATGATTTTAGTCAACCTGACGAGTTATCAATTCGTGTTGTGCGTGAGGATGAAATACCGGGCACCCATATTGTAAGGTATACTTCTTCGGTTGATCAGATTCAGCTAAGCCATCAGGCCTTTAACCGCGATGGGTTTGCCTTAGGCGCTGTACTGGCAGCAGAGTTTCTAGTTGGTAAAATAGGCGTTTTTACAATGAAGCACTTGCTTGGTTTTTAATTTACTGATTCCTCTCCTTTATTTTCTAGCGGTTGTTTTTTAGATTAGCTCTTTATGTGGCAGTGTTGTCCGATTTGCCGTCGGGAGGTTACTTATAATAAGCGATTTCCATATTATTTATGTACAATAGGTACCTCATTATTAACGGATCGTAAAGGACGGTCTGTCGTTTTTAGTTTTGCGTCAAACCCGTTTGGCTTTAAAGGATTCTATAAAAATAATCCGGGTGCAGAATATATTTACAATGTTTGTTATATTGGTAACGAGGAATTTAGGGTATATTCTGACGGAAAATATTCTTGTTTTATTCAGCCCACCGACTTTCTGAAATACGCAAATCGTCCGCAAAACTTATCAGAGGCCCCTCAAGATCCAGAAAATCTACCGCAAAGAAAAAAAACTAGTGATTTCATCAGATCAACACAGGTAACCTTTTTTGATTTGTTAAAGGCAATATCGCCTTTGCTATATGGTTTTACTCTGAGTTTTTTCATTGAAACAAAAACGGTTCAGTTTTACCCAGGAATTTTCATTTTTTTATTTATTTCCTTATTTGTTTTCTTATTAATTTTTTATCGCAAAATATATTTACGCCCAATTGGCTTAAGGTCAATTAGAAATCTTTCAGCTGATGTATTTTTATTTTTATTTTCGGCACTGATCGGAATCCTGATAATATTTTTGTAAAATTTCTCAAAAACGCTAATTTCTTGAAAGCTTATTTGCTTTATGCGTTTCAAGTTCTATTTTTGTAATCCCTATGAATTTAGAAGAAAAATTACGCGCTGTTATTCGAACAATTCCTGATTTCCCAAAAGCAGGTGTCTTGTTCAAAGACATTACTCCTTTATTTTATAATCAGGCCTTGTGTAATGAAATTGTTGAGGGTTTTATCAGAAAGCTGAAGGGTACATCTATTGATGCAATAGTTGGAATTGAAAGCCGAGGTTTTTTATTTGGTTTTTTACTGGCCAATAAGCTTGATGTTCCGTTTGTTCTTGTTCGAAAAGCCGGAAAGCTTCCTTACCTTACGGTAAGCCACGAGTATTTTCTTGAATATGGCACATCAAAAATTGAGATGCATACGGATTCGCTGAAGGAAGGATGGAACGTACTGATTCATGACGATTTGCTTGCTACCGGAGGAACTGCCGATGCAACAGCACATCTTATCAAAAAGATGAAAGCAAAAGTTGCCGGGTTTTCATTTGTGGTGGAACTTGAGTTTTTAGAGGGAAGAGAACGAATTAAAAATCATTCAAACAATATACAATGTCTGGTGAATTATTAAATCAAATGGAACATGGAATGGATTTTCTTATGAATGAAAATCAATCACTGATTGCGGATATGATTCGGAAATTCGGTACTGAACATATTCGTCCTAAACTGATGGATTGGGATGAATCGCAGGAATTTCCCAAAGAAGTATTTCATAAGCTGGGTGAATTAGGATTAATGGGAGTTTTAGTTCCTGAGGAATTTGGTGGTTCTGGAATGTCGTACACGGAATATGTTACCGTTGTTTCTGAAATTGGGAGGATTTGTGGTTCTATTGGCCTATCGGTTGCGGCACATAATTCGCTTTGTACCGGTCATATTTTGCAATACGGCAACGACGAGCAAAAGAAAAAATATCTTCCAAAGTTAGCCACGGGTGAATGGATTGGTGCATGGGGTTTAACCGAAGCCAACACCGGCTCTGATGCCATGCGTATGAAATGTACCGCAAAAAAAGAAGGAGAATACTGGATTATTAACGGAACTAAAAACTGGATTACCCACGGCATTACGGGGAATGTTGCTGTTGTACTTGTTCGTACCGGCGAATTGCTGGATTCGCATGGAATTACTGCATTCATTATTGAGCGCGGAACCCCGGGTTTTAAAGGCGGCAAAAAGGAAAATAAATTAGGAATGCGTGCTTCCGAAACTGCTGAATTAATTTTTGACAATTGTCGCGTTCATGAATCTCAGATATTGGGAAAAGTAGGTGACGGTTTTGTGCAAGCAATGAAGGTTCTCGATGGAGGACGAATTTCAATTGCAGCACTTTCATTGGGAATCGCAAAGGGCGCACTGGATGCCTCTTTGAAATACTCAAAAGAGCGAGAACAATTTGGGCAACCGATATTCAATTTTCAGGCAATAGCTTTCAAGCTGGCCGATATGGCCACCGAAATTGAAGCAGCGGAGTTACTCACCTTTAAAGCAGCAGATTTAAAAAATAGGGGTAAAAAAGTAACCCTCGAGGGGGCTTTTGCAAAATACTACGCATCCGAAGTCTGTGTTAAAGCAGCTACTGAGGCCGTTCAGATTTTTGGTGGATATGGATATACCAAAGATTTTCCTGTAGAAAAATTTTATCGCGACTCTAAATTGTGTACAATTGGAGAAGGTACCAGCGAAATTCAGAAGTTGGTTATTGCACGTGAATTACTGAAGTAATTTCAGGCATTTCTTGTGTAAAAATTGTGAGGATTTACATCTCTCAACGCATCTCCGTACAAGGGAAAGACGTAATTTTACATTTTTAATTTCATTTGATGAAGGAGTCAATTTTAATTCTTGATTTTGGATCTCAATACACCCAATTAATTGCGCGACGTGTTCGTGAATTGAATGTATATTGTGAAATACATCCTTTCAATAAAATACCTGAGCTGAATTCTTCAATTAAAGGTGTTATTCTTTCGGGAAGTCCACACAGCGTTCGAGAATCCGATCCTCCGAAACCTGAACTTACCCGTATTAAAGGAAAAATTCCCTTGTTGGGTGTTTGTTACGGTGCGCAATACCTCGCGCATTTTTTTGGAGGTGAAGTCTCAAAATCTGATCATCGCGAATACGGAAGAGCAAATCTCAATTTTGTAAATACAGCTTGCAAATTATTTAATGAAATTCCGTTAAACAGTCAGGTTTGGATGAGTCATTCAGATACAATTGTCCGCCTTCCGGAACAATATGAAATTGTGGCCTCTACACACGATGTTAAGGCAGCAGGTTATCAAGTGAAGGGCGAACCAACCTATGGAATCCAGTTTCACCCAGAAGTTTACCACTCAAACGATGGTTTGACTCTTTTAAAGAATTTCGTTTATGGAATTTGCAATTGTAAGGGTAATTGGACACCTGCTTCATTTGTGGAATCCAGTATTTCCGAATTAAAGAATCAATTGGGTTCCGACAAAGTTGTACTTGGATTATCAGGAGGCGTAGATAGTAGTGTTGCAGCAATGTTGTTACACAAAGCTGTAGGGAAAAATTTATATTGCATTTTTGTTGATAACGGTTTGTTGCGTAAAAATGAATTTGAACAAGTATTGAATTCATACCAACACATGGGACTTAACGTAAAAGGTGTTGATGCTTCTCGCCGGTTTTATGACGCACTAAAAGGAATAAGCGATCCGGAATTAAAACGCAAAACAATTGGAACGGTTTTTATTGATGTTTTTGATGAGGAATCACACCGGATATCCTATGTGAAATGGCTGGCGCAGGGAACAATATATCCCGATGTTATTGAAAGTGTTTCGGTAAAGGGTCCGAGTGCTACTATAAAATCTCATCACAATGTTGGGGGTTTACCCGACTTCATGAAATTAAAAGTGGTGGAACCGCTTAAAACTTTATTTAAGGATGAGGTACGCCGGGTAGGTAAAACACTTCAGTTGGACGATGCAATCCTGAATCGGCATCCCTTTCCGGGGCCGGGTCTGGCCATTCGTATTTTAGGGGATATAACCATTGAAAAAGTCAGAACATTACAGGAGGTAGATTCGATTTTTATTGATGCCTTGAAAAAAGCAGACTTGTACAATCAGGTATGGCAGGCGGGGGCAATTTTTTTACCGGTTCAATCTGTTGGTGTTATGGGTGATGAACGTACATACGAAAACGCGGTTGCCTTGCGTGCCGTTAGTTCTACAGATGGTATGACAGCCGACTGGTGTCATTTGCCTCATGAGTTTTTATCAAAGGTTTCAAATGAAATCATCAATAAAGTGAAAGGAATTAATCGTGTGGTTTACGACATTAGTTCTAAACCCCCTGCAACCATTGAATGGGAGTAATAAATTGGAATAACAATTGTTTAGTAGACAGCGTGAACAAAAACGCACGTATTCTTTTTCTTTTTATTTATTTTGGTTTCGGCGCATCATTTTTTTTAAAAGCGCAAACTACAACTGAAAAATCATCTGTAATACGTACAGTCGCAGATAAGAAATATTACATACACACCGCTAAGAAAAACCAAAGTATTTATGCTATTTGTAAAATATACGGAATTGATCAGCAAACATTTTTTCAAGAGAATCCGGATGCAATAGAAGGAATTAAAACAGGTGATGAACTTCGTATTCCGTTTAAAACTGAATTAAACGCGGGAGATATCAATGTCGCTGCATCCGACTCATTTATATGGCATAAGGTTGAAAAGTTAGAAACAATTTATGGCATCACAAAAAAATACGGATTAACTGAAAAGCAGTTAATTGCTTTGAATCCGGATATTGGTAATGGATTGAAAGAGGGGCAGCGAATCAGGATTGGAAAGAAAAATTTTGAATCTGCATCAGAGGTTACCAATATAGTTTACAAACCGGATAGTGTTTATGATTGGCATCGAATCAAACTGGGTGAAAATATTGAACAAGTAGCAAAAAGTTATTCCACTTCCCCTCAAAAAATAATTGCGTTAAACGGAAGTGAATCTGTTTTTTTTAAAGTGGGTAACAGGATTCGCATACGTGAAAAAGTAAACACGCAAACCGTAAAACTGATAGACGCGTTTGAAAAGCAAGTCGGCAACTCAATTCGTCTGGGTGACAGTTTAGGTTTGGCTATGCGCTCATTGAAGAACGTTTACCGGGTAGGATTGTGTTTACCCATTTCTTCAATAGAGAATCAAGGGGCAGAAATTTCTTCAGCTATTCAAAACAGAAAAAAATTTCCAATTATTGCTGCACAAGTTAATGATTTTTATGAAGGATATAAGTTGGCATTGGATTCATTGCTTCAGCAAGGATTTAAAATTGAAACCGAAATTTTTGATGTGAATGAGCGGGACTCAATTTCAGTTATTGCAATAACAAAATCAGCATCTTTTAAGCAATTGGATTTAATTATTGGACCCTTTTACGCATCTAATTTCCGGATGATTGCAGCTGCCGCTTCAGATTATAAAATTCCATGTGTATCTCCTACACTTAGCCAGAATAAAATTTTATTTCAGCAATTCAATATTTCAAAAGTTTTACCTTCCAAAAATCATTTACTCGATTGTCTGGCTCAGTTTGCCGCCGATTCATTCCGAACTTGTAACCTTGTTTTGGTCAATACAGAAAAGGTAAAAGAGCAAAATCTCAACCGGTATTTTTGTAATTCCTACAACACCTATACCAAGTCTAAATATCCATCAGCAGATACCTTGCATGAAGTGAAAGGATTAAATGGACTAAAATCCGTTTACAGTGAAAAGAAAAAAAATGTTGCAATTCTGTTGTCAGAAAATACAGTTTATCTAACAGATTTTTACACTCAATTGTCGTTGTTCCTGAAAGATAAAAAGGAGATGACACTTATGGGAAGCAGTACTCCGCTTTCAATGAACGGACTCGATAAGCGATACTTAAATCAGATGAATTACTTTTATGCTGCTTCGTATTATGTTGAGAAAGAAGATAAGGTTACTGAAAAAATTTGGAAAAAATACCAAACTGTTTTTAATTCCGATCCTGATGATATTTTTTTTCTTTCTTATGATTTGTCGTTTTATTATTTATCCATGTTAACAGTTTATGGCCCTGATTTCCAAAATAAACTTCAAACGGTGAATGTTAAAGGTGTTTCTATTGATTTTAATTTTTATTCTCCGGATTTCGAAACCGGATTCGATAACCGATGTGGTAAAATCCTACAACTTCAGGAATTTAATTTAAAAAGGATCAGATAATTAATGCAAATCGAAAATGAATTGGTCGCTTGGTTGAAGGAACTGCAAGTTAATATTTGTAGAGGTTTGGAGGAATTTGACGGGAGTGCAATTTTTAAAATGGATGACTGGTCGAGAGATGAAGGCGGTGGTGGAAGGTCTTGTATTATCGAAAATGGAAAAGTTTTTGAAAAAGGCGGAGTTAAT
>OMJH01000104.1 GCA_900299295.1 Bacteroidota bacterium | reverse complement strand
TCGGTAACCGCTTTTGCCGCGGATCAGACGCCACCGCCTTCAGGTGCTTACTGGACAACGTTTTTACATCAGGAAACACCAATTTTTTTTGGCCCTGAAAAAATTGCACGCAAACTAAATTACCCCGTTGTCTACATCAGCATCAAACGTGTGAAGCGTGGTTATTATGAGGTGTTTGCTGAAACCTTAATTGAAAATTCTGCGGAAACCAAAGAAGGAGAAATTTCAGAATTGCATACACGGCGCCTGGAGAAGGACATTCGGGAAGTTCCTGAAATTTGGTTGTGGAGCCATAGACGGTGGAAACACAAAAAACCAAAACAATAAAAAAATCCGGACGAACCGGATTTTACGTCGGGCTGACGTGACTCGAACACGCGACCCCCAGCACCCCATACTGGTACACTACCAACTGTGCTACAGCCCGAAAAACGCGGTGCAAAAATACGCAAATCGTTAGAAAATGATAAATAATTCAGCCGTTCGTCATAAAAAACTTTCCGCTCAGATTTAAAAACCCGATTTTTGCGCACCTTTTGAATTTAACTTTTAACATAAAAATTTCTGTGCTGAAATTTCTATTGCTGATTTTTTTGATTGAATTTTCTTATGCGCAAAACTTCACCGTTTCAGGAAAGATTACCGACAAATCCAACGGCGAAAGCATGTCAGGTGCCGCAATTTTTGTGAAGGAAATCAATAAGGCATTCGCTGCCAACAATTACGGTTTCTACTCGATTACACTTCCCTCAGGTAATTATTCTTTGCTTTACCATTTCACCGGTTACACAACCATCACTAAAAACATTTCATTGAGCAAGGACATGCAAATCAACCTGCAATTGCAACAAGAAGAAATACAAATGGAAGAAGTGGTGGTGAAAGGCCAGAAATCAGACATCAATATTTCCGGAAGTCAAATGGGAACTGTTACTATGGATATTGAACAAATCAAAACACTCCCACAATTTATGGGAGAAGTTGATGTGATGAAAACCATTCAGCTGATTCCCGGCGTAAAATCTGCTGGCGACGGGCAAACCGGATTTTATGTTCGCGGCGGCGGGCCTGATCAAAATCTGATTTTATTAGACGAAGCCGTGGTATATAACGCATCACACTTAATGGGATTTTTTTCGGTCTTCAACGGTGATGCCATTAAAAACGTTTCTCTGGTGAAAGGTGGGATGCCCGCGCAATATGGTAACAGATTATCATCCGTTCTCGATATCCAAATGAAAGAAGGAAACAATCAGCGTTTTGAAGTAAACGGTGGTATTGGATTAATTGCCTCTCGCCTAACCGTTCAGGGTCCTTTAAAAAAAGACACTTCATCCTTTATTATTTCCGCACGCAGAACCTATGTGGATGTGCTCGCCCGACCATTTTTTAAACCCGGTTCACCATTCGCCGGAACAAGTTATTTCTTTTATGACCTGAATGCAAAATTCAATTATTTATTCAGTGACAAAAACAAGATTTTTTTCAGTGGTTATTTTGGTCGCGATAAATTTTTATTTAAGGATAATCAAAGTGGCTTTAATGTAAATATTCCGTGGGGAAACAGTACCGGTTGTTTTCGGTGGAATCACATCTTCAATAAAAAACTTTTCTCCAACATATCGTTGATTTATTCCTACTATGATTTTTCTTTTGGTGCCCTGCAGGAAGGTTTTGAGTTTAAATTGTTCTCAGGAATTCGTGACTGGAACATCAAACAGGATTTTTCATGGTTTCCCAATACACGACACGATGTAAAATGGGGCTGGAATTATACGTATCACACCTTCATACCTACCAACGTATCTGCGCGGCAAGGAGAAACCACCTTCGATCTTGGTGATGTTGTAAAACTTTACGCACACGATGCTCACGCCTACATCACCGATGACTGGGATGTTACTGATTTTTTAAAAATAAATGCCGGAGTACGCTTCAGCTATTTCGCGCAAGTAGGTCCATTCACGCGTTACCTTAAGAACCAGGCGGGAGTTATTACTGATTCCATTCGCTATGAAAAAAATAAGAAAGTCAAAGATTACAATGGTGTTGAACCGCGCGCAGCAATTCGCTGGACACTCAATAAATCATCCTCTATCAAGGCCAGTTACACAAGAAACTTTCAATACATACATCTTGCGTCCATATCGTCTGTTTCATTACCAACAGATGTTTGGATGCCCTCGACTGAATACATAAAACCGCAGATTGGAAATCAATACGCGCTCGGTTATTTCAAAAATTTCAAAAACGATGAATTTGAAACTTCTGTTGAAGCCTATTACAAGGAAATGAAAAATCTGATTGAGTACAAAGAAGGAGCGCAACCGCAGGACAATGTGCTTGACAACCCGGACAACAGTTTTACCTTCGGAAAAGGACGTGCCTACGGTGTTGAATTTTTTGTGAAAAAAAATTCAGGAAAATTAACCGGGTGGATTGGGTACACCTTATCCTGGACAACACGTCAGTTCGATGCCATCAATCTTGGAAAAGAATTTTTCGCCAAATACGACCGCCGACACGATGCCTCCCTTGTCATAAATTACCAGCGAAATAAACGATGGACTTTTTCCGGAATCTGGGTTTACGGGACCGGCAACGCAGGTACGCTACCCAACTCGCTTGCATTTTTTGAAGGAGACATCATGACAATTTACGGTTTGCGTAACAGCTATCGCTTTCAGGCTTACCACCGGATGGATTTATCTGCAACCTACACGCCTGACAGAAATAAACAATTGCAGAAACGCAAAACACATCTTGAAAAAAAATATTCTCAATCAGGAAAAGATATTTCCAAAATTGAATTACCAAAAAAATGGGCTCGCAATTACGAAAGCAGTTGGTCGTTTTCAGTTTTTAATGTGTACAATCGGATGAATCCTTATTTCATCTATTTCGACTCCGAAGGAGACTTCACCCAAGGAACCTTTAAAGTGCGCGCCAAACAAGTTTCATTATTTCCCGTTCTTCCTTCCGTAACCTGGAACTTTAAATTTTAACCTATGAATTTAAAATATTACACTTCAGTACAATTTATTTTCTCAATCTTCGGTTTGCTTTTTTTATTCTCATGTCAAAAAGAAATTGATGTAAAAATTCCGGATTACGAGCAGCGACTTGTTGTCGACGGAAGTATTGAGCCGGGAGTAAAACCGCTTGTGATTCTGACATGGACAGCTCCCTATTTTGGCAATCAGAATTATTCCAACTTTCAGCAATATTTTGTGGAGAATGCTGAAGTTATTGTCAGTGATGGCACAGTAAGCGATACACTCTATCAGCCTCTACCGGGAGTATTTCCTGCCTACACCTCAAACAACTTAATCGGACAAGCAGGAAAAACGTATACGCTGACAATCACGGTAAATAACAAAACCTATACTTCCGTTACTTCAATTCTTCCTGCTATTCCCGTAGACAGTTTATATTTTAAGCCTGATTTAAACGATACGTTAGGTTATTTGTGGGCGCACTTCAAAGATCCGGAAGCGCCCGGTGATTTTTACCGCTGGTTTGCGAAACGTATCAACAAAGATGATCGATTTTTGGCGCCCTTCGCAAGCGCTACCGATGATAAGTTTTTTAACGGTAAAGAATTCGATTTTCCTAATGCAAGAGGAATGGAGCCCAACAGCGAAAAACCGGACGATAAAAATGATGAACGCGGTTATTTTAAAAAAGGAGATTCGGTAATGGTGAAATTTTGCACCATTGGCGAAAAAGAATACCGCTATTTCCGATCCTATTATCAAAATTTATCCAGTAACGGAAATCCATTCTCTGCGCCGTCTACACTGGAATCAAACATCGATAACGGAGCAATTGGTCTGTGGTGCGGATACGGAACATTTTTTAAGGGGGTTCGACTGCAATAAATCGAAGTAATCAACAAAACATTAACGGACTGTAAAAAAACCATTCAATAAAATACCTTTGCATCAAAGAAAATTATGATTAATACCAACGATATTTTGAATTGCCTGATTATCGGTTCAGGACCTGCTGGCTACACCGCCGCCATATACGCTGCCCGCGCAAATTTAAGTCCCGTAATGGTTACGGGCATGCAACCCGGCGGTCAGCTTACCACTACAACAGATGTAGAAAATTACCCGGGCTATCCGAAAGGTGTTAACGGAACGGTCATGATGGATGATTTCAAAGCGCAAGCTGAACGCTTTGGGACAAAAATTATTACCGGGCAGGTTACCAAAGTAGATTTCAGCGGAGCTGTGCATCAGGTTTGGGTGGATGACAACCAAACTTTAAAAGCACATACTGTAATTCTTTCTACCGGTGCTACTGCAAAATATCTGGGACTTGCATCCGAGCAAAAATTCCTTCAAAACGGGGCCGGTGTGAGTGCCTGCGCTGTTTGCGATGGTTTTTTTTACCGAGGAAAGGAAGTAGCGATTGTAGGTGCCGGAGACACCGCATGCGAAGAAGCAATTTATTTATCAAAGCTATGTACAACGGTGCACATGCTGGTGAGAAGTGATAAAATGCGTGCTTCAAAAATAATGCAACAACGGGTTTTGGATCAGCCCAACATTAAAGTTTACTGGAATTCACAAACAGATGAATTATTGGGAACAGATGCTGTAGAAGGCGTACGCATAAAAAACAGTAAAACAGGTGACACGAATGATATTCCAATTTATGGATTTTTTGTCGCCATTGGTCATCAGCCGAACTCTGCGGTTTTCAAAGATTTCGTCAACGTGGATGAACAGGGATACGTAATTACAAAAGCTGATTCAACACAAACCAATGTGGAAGGTGTTTTTGCATCAGGTGATTTACAAGATAAAATGTACCGGCAAGCGGTAACCGCGGCAGGAACAGGTTGCATGGCTGCGCTGGAAGCGGAACGGTATTTGAGCACCAAAGGACTTCACTAATTCTTTACAAAAAAACTGATGCGATTTTCTTTTTTCTCAATTTTTATTTTCCTGTTCGGCTCACAAAATGCACAAATATCTTTCAATGATGTAATAGTAAGTCCGAAGAAAATTGAATTCATCTCCGTATATGATTCCACTTACGGCATTGTTTGCTACAACAATTTGGTGAGCGCGATTGCCGGTGACTCTGTTCGTTATGACGCTAACGGACACAAGGTGCAAGGCTGGATTGAAGATCAATATACTTCAGGAACTACGTTGCATAAAGGATATTACATTGATGGGAAAATCCGTGTCTTTAAAAACTTTTATCCTGATGGAAAATTAGAGCGCTCATTCAAACTAAATGACGCCAAACGATCAGAGATGATAATATTTTATTCTAACGAAAAAATAAAATCGAAAATGCTCTATTTCGGAGAAACAATAACTCACCAGGAAGATTTTTATGAAAATGGAATAAAAGAATACGAGGAAGAGTTTGATAAAAGTGGTTTGATATTGTGGAGAAAAGTTTCATTTCGTCCTGACGGAAGCAGCGAAAATTCGCTTGAAGTAATAGATAAAAAAAGAAAAAAGTACCTCCAACAAGAATTTTACTCCGGTGGAATAATCAAGTGCTCCGGCGAAATGAAACTTAATATGGAAACTTACGATTTTTTAAAAGACGGAAAGTGGAACTACTACGATGAGAAAGGCAATTTGATAAAATCAGAGAACTACAATAAAGGAGAGTTATTTGTTGAATAACTTGATTCAAATTTCCTCACTTAGTTTTCACTGAATCCTTTTCAACCTTAGTTGTTAAACTATCAGGAACTTTTACGTTTTCAACACTGACTTCGCCGCGAATAGTTTTATAACATCCTGTAACAACCAAACTCAAAAAACTTATCAGTAGAACTAAAGATTTTTTCAATCCTCTTTCTTTTTTCAGAAACGATTGGTGAAAGGCAATCCTTGAATCTCTGTGGTCTCCAAATGGCTGATGCAATTGCGTTGACTTGAAATTACCGCAAAGCTTACTTTCATTTTTTTTGTTGATGAGCGCTGAAACTGATATATTTTTCCGATGTGAAAAATCATGAACAACTTTTTTACAATCTGAGCAAAATCGTCCACCACTCACATGCTGCATTTTTTTCCAGGATTGAGGACATTGAAAACTGAGTTTAACTTTGTGAACATCGTTCATTAATTCAAATGTATTGAATTTAATAAACCGTCCAGCCTCCATCAGCAACAATTACTGCACCGTTTACGAATGAAGCATCGTCAGATGCCAGAAAAGTGGCCACCCAGGCAATTTCTGATGGTTCTGCAGAACGAATGATGGTTCCGCTACCTTTTTCAAAACGGCCATAACCAAATGCATCCGGTTTCATTGTTGCACCAATACCGGCAGAAACAGGGCCCGGCGCAATTGCATTGCAGCGTATTCCCTTTTCAGCATAACAATATGCAACTTGTCTTGTGAGTCCAATCAGCGCATGTTTACTAACTGTGTAACTTAATCCAGCTTTTCCTCCATCTAAACCTGCAACCGAACTGACATTAATGATTGAACCTTTTTTTCTTTCAACCATCAGCGGAAGGATTGACCTTGTGAGATAGAACGGTCCGTTCAGGTTTACGCCCAAAACTTTATTCCATTCCTCGTTGGTAACTGCATGCGCCGGGATAAAATCATCCATAATTCCGGCATTATTTATAAGTAAATCAACAACGCCTAAAAACTTTTTTGCTTGATTTGTCAATTCATTAACAGAATTCTGATCCGACACATCGGCAAGAAAAATAGTTGATTCAAATTTTTTTCTATAAATTCTTTTTTAAGCTCCTCAAGTTTTTTTTCATTTACATCCACTAATAAAACACGGGCACCTTCTTCCAAAAACCGAAGCGAAATTGATTTTCCAATACCGGAAGCGGCGCCTGTTATAATCGCTGTTTTATTTCTAAGTTGCACGATTTATACAGAGAAAAAATGGTGCCAGCGAAAATTTTTTGAGAAACGAAAAAATTACTCTTTTGAAAAGATATCGTAATAAAATTTACCTGAGGAAGCTGAATAAAGACGAATGAAATAAACTCCCGGACTTAAAAACTGAATGTCAATTTTATCGCTGCTGTATGATTTCTTCATCATAGCCTTACCCTGAAGATCAAAAATTTCAATTTCATATTTTTCAATTGAATTGAACGGGGTAAAAGAAATAAAATCCGAAGCCGGATTGGGGTAAAATAAAATTGTATCTCTGAAATTTTGCTCATCACTGTTTAACATGATACAAGTAATTGCAGCAAAACCATCCAATTTACCATAACCCCATACTACGTTTGGCAAATTGCTTCCCGTGAAACTATCAGTGCGAGGACACTGAGTAATCGCCTGTTTAAACGAGGCAACTGTTGTAGTCGGATTCATTTCCAAAAACAACGCTCCTAAACCAGCCACGACAGGACTTGATGAGCTTGTTCCTCCACCCATCACATGCAAACTATCTAAAGAAACATTCGAAGGATTATTGGCGATTATGGATGGAAGAAGTGATAACACGCCCGTGGAAAGTATTTGATCGCCGCTGGCTGTAATATCCGGTTTTAATCGTCCGTCGCGTGTTGGGCCATGACTGCTTGTTGCGGAAATCTGTCCCGTAGTGTAAGGTATAGATTGTAAATTTTGATTCACATCGTACCACGAAGTCATGTTGATATAATTTCCAACGGTTATTACATTGTCAAGGCATTGAAACCCGCTTACCATGGTCATGAGCGAATCAGGCGCTTTATAAAATTGCATCGCAGGAAATGTACCAACCGAAGGCAGATTACTTCCTACATAATCAAAATTCCAGCTGTCGATTTTACCGGAGCCGTTTGTTTCAAAACGCCATTTATGATTTACTGAATCGATGAAGATAGTAATATCCAAAGTATAAAGTCCGGCGGAAGTATCAGCTGCAGTTTGTACTACTCCTATTCGATTACCATTGTGCTTCAAGGTATCAAGCTGAATCGTTCCGATTGCGGAAGAAAAATTTTTGTAAGCAATTCTACCGGCATCTATGAATGATGGTGAGTTGGCACCAACAGAATATTTTACTTGATTGAAATTATTTACATCAGCATAAACCTGAAAATTAATTGCAGAATTACCATTATAAATCCAGGTAAAATTAGTGTCAGCATTCACATTATATCCAACATGGTATTTATACTCAGCAGAATTTCCCGATGCACCAACCATTAACCTACCCGGACTTTGTAACATCGTATTAATTATCTGAGATTGCAAATCTTTTCCGTCATGAGAACCATAATAATCACCAACGCTGGCGTTAATCACACAAGGCTTACCCAATGCTGTCGCGCGCGAAAAAATGTACTGCACAGCATCACTTAGAACCGGACCGGATGAATAAAAATCGAGTGCAACGGAAATGAATTCAGATTCAGGCGCAACACCGGCAAATTTTCCGGAGACTCCACCATTGGCTCCGGCAATGCCTGCAGTATGCGTTCCGTGTCCCCAAAACGCGACATCAGTATGCGTACAGGAATTATTATTGAAAGAGGCACTGTCCCACTCATTTCCATAATTGAAAGGAGAAGGATTTATTCCAAAAGAAGAAGTATCGGTTTGATCCCAAAGATAAAGAATACGTGATTTTCCAGTTTGCGGATGTTTGAAATCAGGATGGTGATAATCATGCCCTGAATCCATCATTCCAATTATTACTCCTTGCCCTTTCAGTGGCAAATTTAACGGAAGAGCTCCTGTATGAATCGGATTGATATTATTTCTTACCCGCATGGTATCAT
>OMJH01000103.1 GCA_900299295.1 Bacteroidota bacterium | reverse complement strand
ATCAAGACATTTTTCAATTTCTTCGGTTAGAACGCGTGAAAAAACAGAAGGTGATTTACCCTTGTCCCGCTCGAGCTGCATGTTGCACAGTATACTTTGCGGAAGTTGCGCATCGCCAAACCGTTTATGCATGTTCACCAAACCGAATTTGCCTTCACCGGCAAGATAATACGATTCAACAGAAGGTGTGGCGGTGCCTAAAACTACTTTTGCTTTGTGCAATTCACCGAGATATATAGCAAGGTCACGCGCATTGTAACGCGGAGATGGATCGTGTTGCTTAAATGATCCATCATGCTCCTCATCCACAATAATCAAACCCAGTTGCTGGAAGGGTAAAAAAACCGATGAACGTGCGCCAATCACCAAATCATATTTCGGATGAGTTGCTGAATTATTTTCACTATAATTTTTCAAGACACCGTTCCAGATTTCTACGCGCTCGTTTTCAGAAAATTTGGAATGATAAATTCCTGCACGTTTACCAAAACAGTTGCTTATTCGCTTTATAAGTTGTGTGGTAAGTGCGATTTCAGGAACCAGATACAGTACCTGCTTTCCTTGGTTCAATACCTCTTCAATCAAATGAAAATAAACTTCCGTTTTACCGCTTCCGGTTACACCGTGCAGCAAACAAACATTTTTTTCCTGAAAGCTATTTTTTAATTGAAGTAAAGCGCTTTGTTGTTCAGTATTCAACTCTTTCAATCGACCTGAAGCAGCGACTTGTTCCAATCGTGAAGCCTCGGCTTCGAGTTCTTCAAAAATTCCTTTCTTAATTAATGCGTTTACTGCAGTACTTTCAGTTTTCTTTAACAATTCTGATTTTTCAATCCATTCTGCAGCATTAACTCCTTCAAACGCATTGTTTTGTTTTCTTATATTTTCCGAGAGATAAGCAAGTACAGCTTCCAGTTGACGAAATGCCTTTTTTTCCAAAGCAGAAATCACATCTTTCAATTGCTCTTCGTTTTTTATCAGCTCAGGTCGTAAGCGAATAAAGTGCACACGCTTTGGTTTAAATTTTTGACGAACCTCTTCATACACCTGAATGAAACTCTTTTTCACCAGTTTCTTTAAAAGCGGTTGTACGTTTTTTATTTGAAGAATTCCGGATAACTGTTCTATGCTAACCGGACCTTGATCTCGCAAACTATCGACGATAAGATTTTCCTTTTCAGTCAGTGAAGGGGCATGCTCTTCTTCAAAAGAATCGCTTAATACGATTTTTGTTTCGCTGTTGAGACGGAGACCGGAAGGCAGGGCGGCAGTAAGTACATCACCGGGATAGGCCATGTAATAATAACAAATCCAATCCCACATTTTCAATTGCAACTCATTTACAACCGGCTCATCATCAAAAATCGATTCAACATATTTTGCCTCGTACGACTTTGGCGGATGTTCATGAACGCTTCGTATAATACCTGTATAAAATTTTGTTTTACCAAACTGAACTATCACCCGTTTTCCGGGAATTGCAAATTCATTCCACTCCGCAGGAATCCTGTACGTAAATAAATTCGGTACAGATAATGGGACAATTACATCAGCGAACAGGGTTATAACAGACACACTACAAAATTGAATCCTAAAAATAAAAAAGAAAAGCAAGCCGTTTGCACGACTTGCCCTCTGTTCGCAATTTCTTTTGAATTCTTATTCAACAACAACTTTTCTACGGAAAGTTGCTTCGCCTCTCCGTATGAGAACGTAATACCAGCCTTTGGGTACCTCACCCAAATCAATGAGAATGTTTGAATCGTACAAAATCGTTTTTGAGATTTGTATTCCAGTTAAACTCATTACGATTACCTCTGTTGCTTCCTCCGCGAATCCGTCAATTCGAATTGAAAAAATTCCCTGATTCGGATTTGGATAAATCAGCGGCAAATTATTTTCATTTGCAGGAAAGGTTTTTTTTCGGATTGAGCAACTGATGCTGAATCTTCTACAATAAGAGCGGAAAAGCCTGACAGAGTACCTGGCTCTTGTGCTGGTGGTACAATCAACTTTGCAACGAACATATCTGTTCGCGACCAAGCAGGTAAATAGGTTGAACCAAATTGCGCACCGCTTAATGTACTTCCGGTTGCATAAACTAAACCACCGGATTGACCACAAATCGCATTTCCCGATTCATATCCCAAGTCCTCATACGCATCCGCTGAGCCTCCAACTGAGCTCAACCACAAAAAATTTCCATTCAGATCCAAACCCGCCATAAAAATGTCGGATAAATCTGCCGCTGTTTTTAAATAAGGCCCAAACCATGCTGTTTTTCCGAATTGTCCGGTTATTAAAATTTTATTTCCTGAAATTGCAATTCCACGAGCCCGAGTGCACTGAAAAATGGGCAGGACGGGGATTTTTTTACCCCTGAAAAAACCCTTCCGAAGCGTTTTACTTGTCAAAATGTCATAAATTTAGAGGGTGGCACACGACTTGAACACGCCGCGCATTATGGAAAATACAATTGCAAAAGGGAAAATTCATGTTCAGACGGAAAACATTTTTCCAATTATTAAAAAATTTCTTTACAGCGACCACGAAATTTTTCTTCGTGAATTAGTTGCTAACGCTGTTGATGCATCTCAGAAATTAAAAACACTAGCTGCAGTAGGAGAATTTAATGGAGACATTGGAAGATTATTGATTGAAGTTGATGTAAATAAGGACAAAAAAACAATAACCATAAAAGACCGCGGAATCGGGATGACTTCCGACGAAGTGATTAAATACATTGCCCAGATTGCTATTTCTGGTGCAGAAGAATTTGTTTCGAAGTACAAAGAAAAAGCGGATAGTCAAATTATTGGAAAGTTCGGACTTGGTTTTTTCTCTGCATTCATGGTTTCAAAAAAGGTGGAGATCTTTTCGCTTTCGCACAAGGAAGGATCCAAAGGAGTTCGCTGGGAATGCGACGGGAACCCCGAATACATCATGGAAGAAGTAGAACGTAGCGAAAGAGGAACCGAAATAGTGCTTCACGTTGCGGAAGATTCCGAGGAATTCCTTGAAAAATCCAGAATCGACGATCTACTAAAAAAATACTGCCGTTTTCTGCCAATTGAAATAAAATCGGGAACAACTAAAAATTACCCTAAAGAATATCTCGACAAAACCTGGGAAGAAAAACAGGCCATTGAAAAAGAAGGCAAGAAACCGGAGATGATTGAAGAAGATAATATCATCAACAATCCACATCCGGCCTGGATAAAAAAACCTTCCGAATTAAAGGACGAAGACTACGATAAATTTTACAGTGAGTTATATCCCGGAAGTTTTGATAAACCGCTTTTCCACATTCACATCAACGTTGATTTTCCGTTTAATCTAACAGGGATATTATTCTTTCCAAAAATCGGCAGAACATTTGAGCCGAATAAAGAAAAAATTCAATTATACTGCCGTCAGGTTTTTGTGACCGAAGCAGTGGAGAACATTGTTCCGGACTTTCTGATGTTGCTGCGCGGTGTGATTGATTCACCCGATATTCCATTAAACGTTAGCCGCAGTTATTTACAGGCGGATGGTAACGTAAAGAAAATTTCAGCACACATCACCAAAAAGGTAGCAGACAAACTGGAAGAATTGTTTAAAAAAGATAGAGCCGAATTCGAAAAGAAATGGGAAGACATCAAATTGTTTGTGCATTTCGGAATGGTGAGTGACGAAAAATTCCTTGAGCGAGCACAAAAATTTGCCTTATTGAAAAACACGGAAGGTTCATTCTTTACATTGGAAGAATACAAGGAAAAAATTAAGGCAACTCAAACCAACAATGATAAAAAAATCGTTCACATTTATGCGACGAATAAAGATGAGCAGCATTCTTATATCGCAGCGGCTAAAGAAAGAGGCTTGGACGTATTGATTTTCGACACACCAATTGATTCACATCTCATCAATACACTGGAACGCAAATTTGAGGATGTAAGTTTTGTCCGTGTTGACGGTGAAACTGCCGATCAGTTGGTGAAGAAAGAAGAAAATAAAGTTTCTAAATTAACCGAAGATGAAAAAAATGCACTTCGTCCGGTGGTAGAGCAAAGCGTTGAGAAAGACAAATTCATGGTTATGTTCGAAGATTTGAGCGAAACCGATCCGCCCATGTTGATCATCAAGCCTGAATTTATGCGACGAATGAAAGACATGCAGGCACTTTCGCCCGGCGGACAATTTGGAATGATGCCGGAGTTTTACAACCTGGTAGTGAACGTTAACAATCCGCTGATTGGCAAAATCATGAATGAAAAAGACGCAGAAAAACAGAAAAGTCTGACCAAACAGGCGGCTGACCTTGCCTTACTGGCGCAAGGATTGTTGAAAGGTCAGGATTTGACTAACTTCGTGAAGCGGTCTGTAGAATTGATTAATTAAATTCATTAATAAATCCCACCTTATGAATAAAAGCACCATCATCCTCCTCAGTGTCCTCGGCGTAATTCTTTTCACCGGATTTTACGGCTGTAATCGTCGTAATGCCTTCATTGGAATGGAAGGAACAGTAAAACAAAAAGCCAGTGATATGCAAGTGCAATATCAGCGTCGGATGGATTTGATTGATCAGCTGGTGAAAACCGTAAAAGGCCAGGTGGCATTTGAACAGAAAACCCTCACTGATGTTGTGAACGCAAGAGCAAATGCGACAAGAATGCAGATAAACGTTGAAACACTTGACCCTGATCAATTGAAAAAATTCCAGGCAGCCCAAGGAGAATTATCTCAAGCTCTAGGTCGCTTCTTAAGCATATCTGAAAACTATCCTGAATTAAAATCAAGTCAGGCTTTTGGAGATTTACGCGCTGAGATTTCAGGAACAGAGAATAGAATTCAATTTGCCCGAAATGATTATAATCAATCCGTTCGGGATTTCAATGTAGCTATCAAACAAATTCCGGGAACATTTTTCGCCTGGGGAATGAAAGATTATCCTTCGTTTGAAGCTGAAACGGGCGCAGAAAAACGTCCTGACATTAGTTTCTAATATTTTTATTTTCCCATTATGGCAAATTTCAAATTTGAATTGTCTGAAACTGAAAAAGGAAAAATTCAAAATGCCATTCTGGAAGAGGAAAAAAAAACTACCGGAGAAATCCGAGTTCACATTCAGAGAATATGTATCGAAGATCCTGTGAAACATGCAGGCAAAATCTTTCAGCGGCTTGAGATGCACAAAACCGAGGAACGCAACGGTGTCCTATTTTACGTTGCCATAAATAGCCAGGCCTTTGCCCTGGTTGGCGATATTGGAATTCATCAAAAAGTAGGACAGGATTTCTGGAACCTTGTGCGTGATGAAGTGATTGCATATTTTAAGAAAGGAGAATTTACTGAAGGACTAGTTGCAGGAATACACAAATGCGGAATCGAACTAAATAAATATTTTCCGGCTGATGATAAAGTAAACCCCAACGAACTGAGCAACGAGATCTCCATTGATTGAGTATGAAAAAAAATCATCTTGTAAAATTTCTGCTCAGTTTTATATTTCTTTCAGGAACCCTATTTCTATTCTCACAACCCGCTGATGATCGCATCCCTGAACCTCCATCCACCGAACAGCTCGTTAATGTAATCGGAAATAAAGAGGCAACACGTAATTTTTTATCATCCGAAGAAATAAACCTACTGGAAAAAAAACTGGATGAATTCAGCAGAAGCACCAGTAATCAGATCTGCATTGTTATCGTTGACTCACTAAATGGTTTGGATCCTTCTCAGTTTGCTGCCCTTTTAGGCAACAAATGGGGAATCGGAATGGAAGGAACGAACAATGGAATCATATTACTGATTTGTCCTTCCTCGCGTGACATTTTTATTTCACCGGCCAACCGTTTGCAGGGCGCGATTCCGGACATGCGGGCAAAACAAATTATTGACAACATCATTTTGCCGTCATTTAAAAAAAGCGAGAACTTAAAAGGATTGGATGAAGCCACTGATGTGTTGATGCTGTTGGCAAAAGGAGAAATCAACAAAGCAGATAAACGCCTAAAGAAAAAAGATGAACTTTGGAAAACCATTTTATTACTTATTATAATTTTCGGCGGTTTGTATTTTTTTTACAAAGGTAGAAGTGGATATACAATGGGTGGGGGTTATTATCCGAGACGAAGTTTTTGGGGTATGAGTGGTGGTGGTGGAAGAACTTCGTGGGGAGGTGGTGGATTTGGCGGTTTCGGAGGTGGCGGAGGTTTTAACGGAGGTGGCGCTGGTGGCAAATGGTAAAAAAATAAATGCGCCGCAAGGACGCATTTAAACCAAATAAAATCGAATTTATTTTTTAATGTACTTCCAGTTCGTTGCGTTCAGCAATGGAATTAAGCGTATTTAAAACATTTTCTTTTCCGCGAAAAAGAATTTCCTCTTCATCACTTGTGTGCTGAGCTTTTCGCAAAATGCTATCTAGTGTTATAATCCCTTTTAATTTATTTTGCGTATCAACCACCGGAAGGCGACCTACTTTTTTAGTACGCATGATCCCTAATGCTGTTACGGGGTCATCTTCTTCCTTACAGGTGAAAACATTTTTAGTCATTACTTCCTGCACTTTAATTTCATTGGCAGTCTTGTCAATTTTACTGAATGCAATACTTAAATCACGATCTGTAATCATTCCAATTACCTGTTGATTCTCATCTACCACAGGTAAAGATCCGATATTGGCTTTTGCCATTTGCGCTGCAACCGTTTTCAACGATTCGTTTTTACCAACTGTTTTCAAATCGGTGGCCATAATTTCTTTAACTTTTCGCATAAAATTGAATTAAAAATTAGGAAACAAGAATTTCTTTTTTTGGACGAACTTGCTGAACTTCTTTTTTAGGAATAACTACGCTAAGCATTCCGTTGTCGTATTTGGCGTTTATTTGATCTTCTTTCACGTTCTCAGGCAAAACAAATGACCTGGTAAAAGTGTCGTAAGAAAATTCCCGGCGTTTGTAGTTTTCTTCTCCGGTTTCGCTTTCTTCCTGTTTTTCTGCACTGATAACCAAAGCTCCGTCCTGCATTTCCACGTTAAAATCTTCACGGGAAAATCCCGGAACTGAAAGATCAATGCGGAAATCGGATTTGCTTTCAATTAAATTTGCAGGCGGAACATTAAAACCTTCATTCCAAAACTCTCGCATTGAGGGGAAATAAGGACGGAAAAAACGGTCTTCGAAGAGGTCAGTTAAACTTGAAGGAAATAATGATTCCTTTCTTTTTTTCAGTAAACTCATGTCGCTTTATTTTTTATTTATGGTGGATACATTGAAATTCATGCCAATGAGAAAAAGGAAAAATAAACACCATTTGAGCATCTTTTTACGCAAAGAAACCGGAATGGGAAATGTTTTACAATTCAATTAATTTCAAAAATTCATACTGCAAAAAACCTCTGATATGCTTAACCTTTGAGTATCTTTGAAAAAAAGTGGAATGAAATTTATATTACGCTTAATAACTTCAACCTTAATCATAATTGCATCAGGCGCAATTATCCCAGGAGTAAGTGTTAACAGTCCATCCTCTGCGCTACTTGCAGCCATAGCAATCGCCTTTCTGAATGCAGTATTAAAACCTTTGCTCGTGATTCTCACCATACCGATTACCTTTTTAACGCTTGGATTATTCCTGCTTGTCATCAATACATTTATTGTGCTTACCGCCGATTATCTGATTGATGGTTTTGATATCACCGGCTTCTGGCCTGCATTTATCTTCAGTATCATTCTGTCACTCACCACTTCAGTAATACAAAAATCATCCGAAAAAAATTAATAGCAGTTTAGTGAATTCACTCTATTCCATCAATAAATATTTTTATCGTTATCGCGGAAGATTATTATTGGGTTTCCTTTTTGTAACACTGAACTCCATTCTATTAACCTTTCCGGGAATTTATATCGGACGAGCGACCGAACTTTTTCGCACAGGCAGCACAGACAAATCAGCATTTCTTCATTGCACATTGATGATCATTGTGTTTTCGCTTTCCGGTGCGTTCTTTATGTTTTTAATGAGGCAGACATTGATTGTGATGTCTCGCTTAATCGAATTTGATCAGAAAAATGAAATCTATGCGCATTACCAGCAGCTCGATCAAGATTTTTACAAACAAAACTTCACCGGCGATTTAATGAATCGTATCAGCGAGGATGTCAGCCGGGTGCGCATGTACACAGGACCCGCCATCATGTATCTTGCAAACACACTGGCAACAGTTGTAACTTCAATTATTTTTATGGTGAATGTGGACGGACGAATGGCACTTGCCGTATTAACTCCGCTTCCGATTTTATCCTTCATCATTTATAAAGTAAGTGCAAAAATCAACCGGAAAAGTTCACAAGTACAGGAACATCTTTCGGAAATAACCGCCATCACTCAGGAAGCATTTTCAGGTATCAGAACTATCAAATCATACAGTAAGGAAAATTATTTTACCGAAAAATTATTCATCGAATCCGGCGAATACCGTAAACGAGCATTATCGTTAGTGGCCACGGAAGCCCTTTTTCAACCCTTCATGGTATTTATGGTAGGATTAAGTTTATTGCTATCAATTTATGTTGGTGGGTGGCTGGTTTCAAAAGGAGATATTCGCGCGGGTGACATTTCCGCTTACGTTTTTTATATATTTCGTCTGACCTGGCCATTTGCCGCTTTGGGCTGGGTAACATCCCTCATTCAAAGGGCTTCGGCCTCGCAACAACGCATTAATGAATTTCTTTTGAAGGGGCCTGCAATTACTAATTCTAAATCCATCCCTGTTAAAATAAGCGGACGTGTAGAATTTCAAAATGTTTCCTACGTGTATCCTGAAACCGGAAGGCAGGCCATACAAAATATTTCATTTGATATTGTAGGTGGAAAATCACTTGGAATTATCGGTCCTACAGGATCCGGAAAAAGTACAATTGGATCATTATTAACAAGGATGTACGATGTAAACAATGGAAAAATTTTAGTCGACAATGTGGATATTCGTGAGCATGAACTTGGTAATCTCAGAAAAAATATCGGTTATGTTCCTCAGGATGTATTTCTTTTTTCTGAAACTGTGAAAAATAACATTGCATTCGGCGCAGATGATAAATTAGAAGGTAATTCGCTTAATGAAAAAATTATTGAGAGCGCAAAAAATGCTATGATACATGAAAACATTCTGCTTCTACCACAGGAGTATGAAACAATTGTGGGAGAACGGGGCGTTACCTTATCCGGCGGACAAAAGCAACGCATTTCAATTGCAAGAGCCCTGTTGAAGGAACCTAAAATTCTAATTTTTGATGACTGCCTCAGTGCAGTAGACACCGAAACAGAAGATAGAATCCTCGCCAACCTAAAAAATGAAATCAAAGGGAGAACCTCAATTTTTATTAGTCATCGCGTTTCGGGAGTGCGGAATTGTGACCACATCATTTTTCTCAAAGAAGGAAAAATTGAAGAAGAAGGTACCCACGCAGCTCTTTTGAAAAAAAACGGAGAATACGCAAGTTTATACCGTTTACAAACCCTGGAGCAGAACAGCCCAAAATGAATTAATGAGTTGATTTATTGTTATTATGGATTGTTTTTTTAAATTTGTTAACAAAGTTTTTTCTTTAACCACTTATGGCAGAAGAACACGCAACACAGGAAGAGTCCGGATACGGAAATCAAAATGAATTTTTTTCTAAACCGGTTCGCGCAGGCAAAAGAACTTATTTCTTCGATGTAAAGGCTACGCGCGGTAATGATCAGTACCTTACCATTACCGAAAGTAAAAAGCGGATGGGTCAAGACGGAAAGTTTTTCTATGAAAAACATAAAATTTTTCTTTACAAAGAAGATTTTGAAAAATTCAGCGAAGGGCTTGCCGAGGCCATTGCCTACATAAAGGCAAATTCTCCCGAACAGGACAATTCGGGCACATCGCACACGCCTCATTCTTCAGGGTTAAACTTTGAGGATTTGTAAAGCACTATATATTTAATATTGAATCCGCATTAACTGGTTGGCGGGGATTTAAATTTTTCGTTTGGAAGATGGAAATCAACCCTATTTCTAAAGACAGTCTGAAATCCAAGGAGAAAAATGATTATTGCAAACTTGCAATCCTACTTCTGACTATGCTCAAATAAGCGTCCTAAAAAGGTAATTAGAAAATAAAAACCCCTGATTTTACAGGGGTTTAATCATTGTTTTGAGGTCCCGAGCGGATTCGAACCGCTGTAGGAGCTTTTGCAGAGCTCAGCCTAGCCACTCGGCCACAGGACCTTTT
>OMJH01000102.1 GCA_900299295.1 Bacteroidota bacterium | reverse complement strand
TACCTTTTCGCGCTTTTACTTCCTGCATATTACTCACTACCTTTTCATAATTCGCACCCTTAGTAGCAATAAAAACCACAGGCATCTCTTCATCGATCAGCGCAATCGGTCCATGTTTCATTTCTGCAGCGGGATACCCTTCAGCATGGATATAGGAAATCTCTTTTAATTTCAATGCGCCTTCCAGGGCAACCGGAAAAGTATATCCACGACCGAGATAAAGAAAATTCCGTGCATCCTTAAACGTCATTGAAATTCCCTTTATCATTTCATTCAACTTCAACACTTCTTCCGCTTTGGAAGGAATTGATTCCAACTCGTACAAGAGTTGACGATAACGACTTTGCGGAAGCGTTCCTTTTTTGTAAGCAATATGGAGCGCCATTAAGGTAAGCACGGTCACCTGCGCGGTAAATGCCTTAGTGGAGGCCACACCGATTTCAGGACCCGCATGTGTATACGATCCGCCATGCGTATTTCGTGGAATGGAGGAGCCAACCACATTGCAAATTCCGATGATGGGCGCACCTTTGGAGTTTGCCAGTTTAATAGCCTCAAGCGTATCCGCAGTTTCACCGGATTGGGAAATGGCAATCACAATATCATCTTCATAGATAATCGGATTACGGTACCTAAACTCGGAAGCGTATTCCACCTCCACAGGAATACGCGCCAGATCTTCAAAAAGATATTCACCAACTAATCCGGCATGCCAACTTGTTCCGCAGGCAACAAAAATGATGCGTTTGGCCTGCCTGAATTTCGCTTCATGATCTAAAATTCCTCCAAGCTGCACAATTCCTTTATCAGAATTTACCCTTCCCCGCATACTGTCCTTAATACTTCGTGGCTGCTCGTAAATTTCCTTCAGCATGAAATGATCGTACCCACCCTTCTCAATGGCTTCCAACTCCAACTCTAAGGCCTGAACATAAGGCGTAATTTCTTTATTCTTTATGGTTTTTATTTTTAAATCACTGTTGCGATTCAAAAACGCAACCTCCTCGTCCTCCAGATAAACAACGTTCTTAGTGTACTCGATGATTGGCGATGCATCTGAGGCAATAAAAAACTCTCCTTCACCAATACCAATCACCATGGGACTCCCCTTCTTCGCTGCAATCAATTCATCGGGATTATTTTTATCCATGATCACAATTGCATATGCCCCCACAACCTGCTTTAAGGCAGCCATAACCGCACGTCCTAATTTCAATTGTTCTTTTTCACGTATGTCTTCTATTAAGTGAATAAGAACTTCGGTATCGGTTTGACTTTTGAACTGATGTCCGCGTTTCAATAAATTTTCCTTTATTGTCGCATAATTTTCAATAATTCCGTTGTGAATCATCACCAGAAGTCCGCTCTGACTCTCGTGCGGATGCGCATTTACATCGTTTGGTTCACCGTGTGTTGCCCATCGCGTATGACCAATTCCAACGGTTCCGCTCCGGTCCTTACTCTCAGAGAATTTTTCGAGATCAGAAACCTTTCCCTTGCATTTGTATACATTTAAATTTTTTTCATTCAGCAAAGCAATTCCTGCGCTGTCATATCCTCTGTATTCAAGCCGGTGAAGGCCCTTTACCACAATCGGATAGGCATCGCGAAAGCCTACATAACCAACAATTCCACACATGTATTCTAAATTTAAAGTTAAAAGTAAAAAAAAATAATTGCGAAAATCAAATTTGACTTTTGAACTTATGCATCGATTTCAAGGGCTTTCTGTTGATAGTTTCGCTTTATGAAAAATAAAACGCCAAAAACCATAATCAGACTAACAGCAGCAAATACCGGGTGAGTACCAAACATTGTTGTTTCATTCGAATTTTCCAAAGGATTCAACGCTACATCGGAGGAAAAATATCCAACCAGTACCACTAATGCATTATTTACAAAATGAGCCGTAATGCTGACCCATAAATTTCCACTGAAATAGAACAAGTAACCAAGAATTGCTCCTAAAAACAGACGTGGTAAAAATCCGTAAAATTGAAGATGAATGGCGCTAAAAATAAAAGCCGTCAACCAAATTGCAAAATGAGCATTCAACCTGGTTTTTAAAAGCGTTTTCTGCATCATGCCGCGAAAAAATAGTTCTTCCGAAAAGGCAGCAGTAAAAGCAATCGTGAGTAAATTTCCAATTAAGCCGGTGACGGACTTGTCCTTTAACAACGATTCAGCAGCAAATGCTGATTCTTTTTCTTTGCCTTTCATCCACTGCTCCACTTCCTGTAAACCGGAAGGAAGTTGAAGAGCAGCATTAAGATTTCCTACCCACTCAATAAGGGGATAAGAAAAAAGTATAGCCAGTATGCCGAAAATTAAAAGCATCGGATTGAATCCAGTCGTAATCGTCAAAAAATTAAAAGTGGTACGCCGAAGTATAAAAAGAAAAAAAACCACCGGTAAAATAAAAACCAGCACTCCTTGGAACACAATCACCGCACGTATGATTGCAGGTGATAAACCTAAACTCGCCACATCTTGTTCGCCGCTATCAGATCCGAACGCAGAAATAAAAACAATGGTGAGTAGCCAACCAAAAATAAAAATTAGTTGAGCAGCAATTGAAACAGGTTTTTTGGAGAGTGAAACATCAGACATGCGCCGGGAAATTAAGTATCTTTGCAAAGATAATCCAATTGCATTTTGCATTGGTTGTTAAGCCATAAAAATGGTTAAGATCAGAAATATTGAATTGGGGGATTTTCCACTGCTCCTTGCTCCGATGGAGGACGTAAGCGATCCGCCCTTTCGATATGTTTG
>OMJH01000101.1 GCA_900299295.1 Bacteroidota bacterium | reverse complement strand
TAACTCCCTTATAGCCGCACCTTTTACTCACCAAGTTTCGTGCTGTATTCCAAATCATACCAAAATGCGAACCTTGTACTTCCGGCTGTTCCGCGAATCAATAACCTAAAATTAACCATATTTCCGGTTTTACCAAACCCCATTTCCCTCGTGCCCTTTCCGCAAATTCTCCGCAAAACTATCCAGCGGTCCCCCAATCTTTCTCAACGCATGCGAGCTGACATAGTTGTCAATCTGCGTTTTCTTTGCTTTCGCATGCCCGAATAATTTTCTTGTCTTTTATAAGATTTTAAAGTAAACGAATTTTATCTAAATCCTACCTACATAGGGTCGAAAAAAATCCGTATGTCCTGGTTTTTCACCACCACCATTTCTCTTTTCTATTATTGATTTCTATACTAAGGGAAGAAAATAATTATAATTTTTATAAAACATGAAATTATACATGCTCTTTAATTCTGTTTTTTCGTTTTAATTATTTCTAAGATATTTTTTTCCAAGGTCTTTAACAATAGCTATCCATTCATGAAAAATAACCAGAACAGGGTTGTGTGTGTTTATGTTGTTTGTTATTCCGTATGTAATGGGAATGTTTTCGTTTTTTGATTTCAATGTTCCGAACATACGATCGAAAATGCTTAATACAAGTCCGAAATTGTGATTAATATACTCGGGATTGTTTGCATGATGAACTTCGTGGAGCGCCGGAGAATTAAAAACGTATTCGAATAGTGGTAAATTTCCCATAATACGAATGTGTTGGAAAGCTGTTAATCCAAATCCAATTTGCAGTATGATAAAAACCATGTAAGGTTGAAATCCAATGAGGAGTAAAGGACTCCAAAATAATCCTTGAATAATTATACTGAATACAGGAACCCTGGCGGCAGTTAGCAGATTTAATTTTGTTGATGAATGATGGTTAACGTGTATTGCCCACAACAACCGGTTATGGTGGCTGAATCGGTGATACCAGTAATAAATAAATTCATTACAAATAAAGAGTATCATCCAGTTTATTAAAGAATTATCAATCTTAAAAAATGAGAAATGGAAAAAGGTTGCCCAAATACTGAAAAGTATAACATCGAAAAAGATTCGCGTGACGACGACGAGTAAACCGAGAAAAAGATTTAAGGCGGAATCTTTGTAATTGTACAAGTTCAGATTTTTCTTTTTCGAATACCACGCTTCAGCTATAATAAAAGAAAAATAAATTAAAGCAAAGAATAAGAAACCAATTTTTGTGTTTGGCAACATAGGCGTTAAGTCAAATTCATTAAGAAAAGGTATGGCCTTACTACGTTACGCGATTGCTTTAATATGGTGAAACGAATCATTGAGTTTGAAAAACACCTCACAGTTTAGTTGCTTAAATGTAATTATTTTTTGGATGATTACAGTACAAGCGGTTAGCTATTCCTGTTTTTATATGATTAAAATCATTACAAATCGATTATTGCATGATTTCTTCGAAGCAGAGCCGGGGTTAAGTAAGGGTTAAATATATTTATTTCGCCTATTATACTTATACTTTTCCGTGGTTTTTAAGCAGTAAGAAATGGCATTTTATTGTACTCCAAATGGAACCGTTTTCATGGTAAGGCAGTTTAAATTCTTCAGCGGTTTTTTTTACAATCTGTGATAGTTTAGGATAATGAATGTGACAAATGTCCGGAAACAGGTGATGCTCAATTTGGAAATTTAAACCTCCTAAAAGAAAGGTTACGATTTTGTTATTTCGGGCAAAATTTGCTGTCGTTTTCAGTTGGTGTTTATGCCAAGAATCGGTAACGGCCGAATTTTTCGGGTCGATGAAATCACAATTTGGAACAACATGTGCCGTCTGAAAAATAACCGTCATTACAAATCCTGAAACAAGCACCTTAATACTTAACATCAATAACGCAAGGTGCCAGTTCTGATGAAGAACGATCATGGGTATCCAAAAGTATAGCGTGAAAAAAATACATTTTTTTAATAAGATTGAAATTACGCGAAACCATAATTCACTTTTACTTTTCACAAATTTTTCTTTATAGTACTTCCGGATTTTAATAAAGTCTTTAAGGGTTACCCATTCTATAATTAAAAGTGAATAAATGAAACCTGCGTAAATGTGCTGAAAGCGGTGGAACCATTTTTTTGGCTGATGACTGGAAAACCGAAAAAGAAATCGTGGGTGAATGTCCTGATCAATTCCTTCCATGTTAGGATAGTTATGATGGTAGAAATTATGTTCAACACTCCAAATAAAAGAGTCTACGCCGATGGCAACAATGGGTAATTCAAGAAGCAGGTTTACAAAAAAATTTGATGAGTATGCGCCGTGAACCTTGTCGTGCATGATGTTCATTCCTAAGAATGCCTGGCCAAGCCCCATCATCCCCCACAAAATTGCTAACACAATAAGGTTTTCAATTCCTCCAAACAGTATCAGAAAATATATTCCAATAAAATATAACAGCGAAAAAATAGTCTTTCGATACATTTTTGAATTGCCACGTCGGTCAGTATTTTCCTCAACGAAAAACGCATCAACTCTCGAATGCAATGTTTTTACAAATGCGGTATCTTTATCATTAATGTATCGTACCTCAACCATATTTACGCTTTAGCAGTGGTTGTAATCTGTGAATTAAAATATTTCAGTTAAATTTCGTAATTATTGTTGAGAGTGTGAAAAGAAAAATGGCATTAAAGTTTGTTCCTTTTTATCCGCTCATTATTTTCATTTTTCAGCTGAGCAGAAACGGCGGAATCAATTTTAAAAAATCCCATCTCGTTTTTATTTTTTTTGTAAAATGTTTATTTCTTGAGCCTTTTCGTTGTTTGGAGTTGTTTTTTTTCGAAAGAAAAATCAGAAAATTTGAAATGGAATTGGGTCCCGTTTTTATATTAGGTCATTGGCGATCCGGCACCACATATCTTCAGCATTTGCTTTCTGTAAATAAAAATCACACCACAAGCAGTGTTTATCAGTTTGTTTTTGCTGATGTATTCATTACTACTCAAAAGTGGTTGAAGCCGCCACTTAACCTGTTTTGCCGTTGGTTAAAGATTCCTTATTCTTTTCAGCGCGTTCCAATGGATCTTGATCTTCCGGGCGAGCTGGAGCCTGCCATGTGGGCGATGGGGAGTTCCACCAGTTATACGTGGGGACATTTTTTCCCTACAAAATTTTCTTTTTGGCGAGATCGATTTATCTCGATTAAAAATTCAGTTGATGCGAAAAACTGGCTGGATGATTATGAATATCTTATTAAAAAGTTTTCATATGCTTCCGGTGGAAAGCGAATGATTGTCAAATCGCCTGGAGACACGGCAAGAATCCGGGATTTGTTGAATCGTTTCCCCAATGCAAAGTTTGTTTATATTGAGCGAGATAAAAATGAAGTCTTTCGTTCTACACGTTATTTATGGGATGTAATCCGGAAAGAATTCAGTCTTCAAATTATCAGTGATGACAAAGTTGAAAAAATTATTCACGATTCTTATAAACTGATGTTTTCTGCTTACAAGGAACAGAAAAATTTAATAAAAGATCAATTGGTTGAAATTAGCTGTGAAGAATTAATTCAGGAACCGATTAAAGTGATGGAAAGAATTTATTCTGTTTTCGGTTTTGGTGAAGTCCCGGTAAAAAAAATAATGAAGGTTGTTGAACATTTAAAGGCAAAACGTTCCATTCAGTAGCCCAATTGATATTCTTCATTTATTTTTCGTAATTCGTGTAAATCGCATATTCATCGGTCCATCCGGTTTAAGCAGCATCATCGCGTGAAGACCGATTTCTTTTTTTTCGGCCAATTCAAAGTTGTAATTACGTATAATCGCACTCATAACAAGTAGTATTTGCATTTTTGCCATGTTTTGTCCGATACATACTCTCGGTCCACCGCCAAATGGAATATGAGCAAATGGATGAATCTGCTTGATGTTGTTCTCGTCGAATCGTGAAGGATTGAATTTTTCCGGATCCTTCCACACTTCTGCATTATGGTGCACGCCATAAATGTAGGGAATCACGGTTGTACCTTTTGCAATTTTAATTCCGTTGAATTCATCATCTTCCTGTGCTTCTCGGTCTATCATCCAAAAGGGAGGATAAATTCGAGTTATCTCATCTAAAACAGCCATTGTATAGGATAAGCTATGCAGGCGATTATAATCAACTTCGGAATCGCCAAAGGTGGTTTCAACTTCATTCCTGATTTTTTCAACGCATTCGGGATATTTCGAAAGCAGATAGAAAATCCATGTTGCTGCGGTAGTGGACGTTTCATTTCCCGCTACCAGTAATTGCAGAATTTCAACTTTTACTTTTTCATCCGACATGTATTCTTCAGTTCCTCTGAACGGCGTTGTGAGAATTAGTTCGAGAATATCACTTCCTTTATCTTTTGATTTTCTTCTTTGTTCAATGTAGTTGAGAATTATCTGATCACCCTCTTCCCTTATCTTATGGTATTTTTTATCTTGTCCGGTGATATAGTACCAGGGCATCAAATAGGGTTG
>OMJH01000100.1 GCA_900299295.1 Bacteroidota bacterium | reverse complement strand
CCCTCGCCTTATCGTTCCTGCAAGCACCATCATCGTTTGTCTATTGGATTTCCTGATTAGTTTTTTGCTGGTCCTTGCCGTTTTGTGTTTTTATCCTGAATTTTTTGGATGGCAATTGCTTTTACTTCCCATATTCCTTTTTTTAGCAATCCTTACATCTCTTGGAATCGGAGTTTATTTTGCGGCGCTTACCGTGAAATACAGAGACTTCAGGTATATCATTCCATTCATTGTTCAATTCGGAATGTTCATTTCACCGGTGATGTTCAGTAGTCGTCAGATTTATGATTCAGCATTGCATCCTGCACTTAAAACAATTTACTCATTCAATCCCATGGTGGCGGTTATCGATGGTTTTCGTTGGTGTTTTTTCGGACAACGAATGGAAATTGAAATTTCTTCTTTCCTGATTTCTATTGTAATCAGTTTCTTTTTTCTCTCGTTAGGAATTCACACATTCCGGAAAATGGAAAAAGAATTCGCGGACGTAATCTGACGCTATCCTTCCTCTCTGAAAAAGGCCAATTGAGTACGTTCAATTAATCGTACTCCCTTGTAATAAAAGTGTATCACATCAACATAGGAATAACCTTTCTCTGCCATTTTCATCGCTCCTTCCTGACACATTCCTATCCCATGTCCGTATCCTTTACCCCTGAAAATGATTGTATCATTATCCGCAGTTATCGAAAAAAATGTACTTTTCAATGAGAGGTCGTTTCGGATATTTTTTAATGGAACTTTTATTGATTGATGTTCAATATAATTTTTTCTGTTTTCTTGGGAAAAATTTAATGCGATAATTCTAGCCACGCTGTCCTCGATTGGGAAGTTGTGTTTTATTTTCAGATAGGTAAGCCAGTCTTCTGTTGCCATTTTCCTTTCCCATGAATAATTTGGCATATTTATGCTGAAAGAATCATTGACTGATTTTAAATATACTTTCGGTTTTCCCCAAACATCCTCTGCGTTGGCTGTCTGGCCACCACTGTTACTGTGAAAAACAGCATCAATTAAATTCATATCCTCATCAACTACTACAATGCCCTTTGTGTTTTTTACAGCATTTTGAATAGGTGTATTGAATGTCCTTCCAAAAAATGCCTGACAATGAACCTGATCGCATAAATCATGTCCTTCAATAACATGTTTACCAATTATACTCAGCGCGTAGGTTCTCGCAAGTATGGCTTGTGCTTTATAAAATTCCGAATGACTTTTTCTTCCAGCTTCGGCTTCAACCACTCCTGCAATATAACCTTCAAGATCAACCACGTTTATCAACTTAAAACTAGATGAATTAATTTCGCGGGCAATGATAAGGTTGTCCTGATAATATTTTGTTTTTCGTTCCGGATCTGTACATTTGATTCGAAAAGTATTAATTGAAGCATTACTGTTTATTTTCACAAGACTGAAGTATCCCAGTCTTTTACCGTAAATCCAAACTTCAATGCTGTCTTTTTCATACTTTAGCTGAACGGTTTCGCTGTCGTGAAGAGTGTAAATGATTTTTCCGTTTCCGAAGATAGAGTAGGAACTGCCTTTATCCGGACTAAAAAAAAAAGATTTGAGTTTAAGGTTGCTAAGAATTCTTACTTTGATAAAATCATTAGCTTTTGAATTGTAAAAAAAGAAAATAAAAAAGAAGGGTATAATTTTTTTCATTTTCAATTTTTTCTTTGGAGTAAATTCACGATTTTTCGGACTATGCGTGAAGATACGCCACCACCCCCCAGCACAGTGCGCACATCTTGATAGCCATTCAATAATCGTGTTCGTTCTTTTCCTTCGTCCAACAATGCTGAGAGTTCTTTTTCAATATTGTCGACATTCATTTTTTCCTGAATCAATTCGGTAAGTATTGGTTTGTCGAGAATCAGATTAACAAGTGAAATGTATTTCAGGTTTTTCATCACCATACTTTTTACAATAGCAAATGAGATGGGATTACCTTTGTAACACACTACCTGAGGAACATTAAAAAGTGCAGTTTCTAATGTGGCAGTTCCTGAGGTTATGATTCCTGCCTTGGAAAAGTTTAAGAGTGCATATGTTTTTCCGAATATCACCTTTAGTTGTAAGTCTTTCATGTGTTTTGCATAAAGCGAATAATCAAGCGACGGTGCTCCTGCAATAACAAATTGATAATTTGGAAATCTAGCGGCTGTTTTCAAAAATTCGGGCAGCATGTAATTTATTTCTGCCTTTCTGCTTCCCGGTAAAACAGCAATGATTTCTCGATTGTCAAGTTTATTCTCGGATATAAAATCTTCACGCGATCCATAACTACCCTTGTTGTTTTCGAATGCGTCCAATAGCGGATGACCCTCGTATTCCACCTCAATGTTGTGTTTGGCGTAAAACGGTTTTTCAAAAGGCAGTATAGTGAAAAGTCGATCGGTGTCTCTGCGAATATTTTCAACTCGCTTTTCCTTCCATGCCCAAACCGTCGGAGATATGTAATAAATTACTTTTAACTTTTTCTCTTTTGCCCAGCGCGCAATACGGAGATTAAAACCAGGGTAATCGACTAAAATTAGTGCATCGGGCTTAAAATCCATTATGTCTTTTTTGCAAAATTTAAAATTTCTGAGAATGGTACAAATGTTCAACAACACATCGGTGTAGCCCATGAAGGCAAGATCACGAAAATGTCGTACAACATCCGCGCCTTGCGCTTGCATCAGATCGCCACCCCATCCTCTTATCTGTGCCGTAGTGTCTTCCTTTTTCAGTTCACGTATAAGGTTGGAGGCATGCAGATCCCCAGACGCTTCACCTGCTATTACGTAATATTTCATCCGCCTGCTAAAACTAATTTGTAGTAAAAAATGTAAAACGCATATAAAAGTGTACCTAAAATAATTCCTTGTGCCATTTTGTATCGGTCCTTATTAATCAACAGATAAAAAAGTGGTAAGTTTAGAATACAAGCTAAAGATAAATGCGCTGCAATCATTCTGCGGTCATGAAGGAAATTGAAAAAACCCGGAATGAAACTCATGTGTGTCCAGTTAAACAGCCAATACACAAAAAGACCCGCAAAAGGGGTTACAAGTCCGGCTGCTAAACCGATAAGAAGTTGCTTAGTGTTTGGATTCATGAATAACGTTTATTTAGTTGATTTAATGTTTCGTGTGCTGTCAGATCTGTTTTAACGGGAACAACAGAAACATATCCGTTTAGCAACGCCCACTCATCCGTATCCGTTTTTTCCTGTTCAAAGTTTACGAACTTCCCTGTCAGCCAGTAATATTTTCTCCCGTTTGGATCGGTACGTTCATCAAATTCTTCAACCCAGTTAGCCATTGCTTGTCGACAAATTTTTATTCCATTTATATCCTCTGATTTTAGTTTTGGGATATTTACGTTTAAACAAACACCCTTGGGTAGTTTATTTTTTAAAACATCTTCCACAATTTTCAATACGAAGGAATTTGATTGTTCAAAATCTGCTTCATGCGAATAATCACAAAGTGAAAAACCAATAGAATCAATCTCTTCCAATGAACCTTCAATCGCTGCAGACATTGTTCCGGAATAAATAACGTTAATGCTGCTGTTGCTTCCGTGATTGATTCCCGAAAGACATAAATCAGGTTTGCGCGGAAGCAAATTATTAATGGCCATTTTTATGCAATCAACAGGTGTTCCGGTGCAACTGTATTCAAGAAATACATCGTGAAATTTTGTAGCGTGGACGCGAAGCATAGAATTGATGGTGATGGCATGGCCCATGCCGCTTTGCGGTTTATCCGGGGCAACGACTGCAACATCACCCAGATGTTTTATCAGTTTAATAAGGTGGGTGATGCCCGGTGCCGTAATGCCGTCGTCGTTGCATACAAGAATGAGAGGTTTTGACATGATGTGTAAATGTAGGAAAGCTACTGCGGAGCGTTTTTTTTTAAATAGAATTGTATGAACAAAAAAATGTTAAAAGGTGACATTTCTTCCGTTGTATTCTTAAAAAGAGAAACTTTGTCTGCAATTTATCAAAGGAATAAAAATTGTCGAATCACTAAAAATTTAAAAATTATGTTTGATCCGATGTTGATGCTGATAGGAATTGTTTTCATGGTCATTGGTTTGATTGTGAGTCAGCGTTTAAAAAATAAATTCAAGCAATATAGTCAGGAGCCATTAGTGAGCCGGCTCACAGGAAAACAAGTTGCTGAAAAAATGCTTCGTGAAAATGGGATTTATGATGTGAAAGTGGTGACGCATTCCGGCTTTCTCTCTGATCATTACAATCCGCTGACAAAAACCGTCAATTTGAGTGATGATGTTTACAACGGAAATCATGTTGCGGCGGCTGCGGTTGCCGCGCACGAATGCGGACATGCGGTTCAGCATGCCTCATCTTATCCCTGGCTGGGCTTTCGTTCTGCCATGGTTCCGGTTGTGCAATTAAGTTCTTATATCATGAACATGATGGTATTCGCTTTTATGTTCGGCGCTTATTTTGCGCCGCAGATGGGCAACACGATGCTGCTTATTTACATCATTTGTCAGTCGATTGTGACTTTGTTTGCGGTTGTTACGCTGCCGGTTGAGGTAGATGCCAGCAAACGCGCATTGGTCTGGCTGGATAGTTCACATATGACCAGTAGGACAGAACACGAACATGCAAAAGATGCTTTGACCTGGGCGGCCTATACCTATTTTGTAAGTGCACTTGCTGCGATTGCGACCCTGATTTATCTTGTGAGCGTTTTTCTGAACCGACGCGATTAATGAAGCGCGGCAGTGTAGGGGAGAGATGATATTATTTTTCCTTCCTCCTCATTTAATTCATTGAGGCGTTGAAAAACTTTATTCTCCGGAAAATAATTCAATGCCATCCTCACGAAAACTTCTCCGTGTTTCGCTTCCGAAGCCCATAAATGATGATAAAATTTTTTTAGTTCTGTATCTTCAAGTGCTTCATATACCAGTTTAAAACGTTCCGCGCCTCTGCTTTCAATCACAGAGCCCAGCAACAACCGATCTAAAAAGCGCTCGTCTCTTCCGTGGCGAAGGAGTCCAAGTAATTTTTTCACATAGACATCTTCCGTGATTTCATGCTTGAGCTGAATTTTTTTTTGCTCCATGATGGAATACACTTGTTTAAAGTGTTCCATCTCTTCGAGCGCAGTGTCGATGAGTTCGGGCAGAATTTCTGTACGGTCCGGATATTTTGCAACCATACTCATTGCGAAGGCAGAGGCCTTTCGTTCGCAATCCGCGTGGTCTTGTAAAAAGCTATTAAAATCTTTCATTACCGCCTCGATCCAGGCCGGAGCGGAAGATTTTACGAGGGGAAGACGAAGTTGCATTTGAAGTAAAGTTAGGATTTTTGTAAGATTTTCTGCACCACCTTTTTGTATTTTCGCTGTTAAATGTATCTCCGAATAGATCCCGAAAAAATTGATGAACGTCTTTTGGACACTGCCGTTTCCTGTTTACGAGATGGGGGAGTGATTATTTATCCGACTGATACGGTTTACGCATTCGGTTGCCATATTGAAAACATGAAAGGTATTGAGCGCATCTCGCGAATTAAAAAAGTACCTCCCGAAAAATCAAATTTTTCAATGGTATGCAACGATCTTTCCTTGCTGGCTGATTTTACAAAACCGATTTCCAATTCTCTTTTTCGATTGATGAAAAAAAATCTGCCCGGACCTTTTACGTTTATTTTACCGGCTGGAAATAAATTACCCAAAACATTTCGTGAAAAGAAAAAAACAATCGGAATTCGGGTTCCTGATAATGCAATTGCAAGGTATTTGGTGGAAAGGTTGGGATTGCCATTAATTTCTGCCTCCGTACACACCAATGAAGATGAGGTTTTGGAATATTACACCGAACCTGAAGTGCTGTATGAACAAAACAAGCATTTAGTGGATGTGATGATTGACGGTGGTTACGGAAATCTGGTTCCTTCAACAATCGTTGATTGCAGTGGAGATGAGGTTAAGATTGTCCGTGAAGGTTTGGGTATTTTAAAGGATGCGTGATGATGTGTACTTGCAAAATTTTAGGGATCATTTTCCTGATTAGAAAAGCAACCGGCGGTTGATTACGCCATAGATGGTGGTTGAGCGAGTCGAAACCCCGGCCACTTTGCTCCCATCAAACCGGCCTTTCGACTTCGCGTCCCTTCGACGCGCTCAGGGAACGCTAAGTGTCCGCGTTTCAATTAGCCGGTGGTTGAGCGGTCACTGAGCATGCCGAAGTGAAGCGAAACCCCGGCATAAAATTCTTTTCCTAACTTTATGCATCATTAGTTATTACCTTGAACGGAAATCCTGAAATATCGGTTGTCATACCTGCCTTTCATTCAGCTGCGTGTATTGAACACTTGTTGATGGACGTACATTCGCATTTGCAAGCTGCGGAAATTCAACACGAAATAATTGTCGTGGACGATGGAAGTAAGGATCAAACCTGGGAGGCGATAAAAAAAGCGAAGCAGCAAATCAATTCGCTGAAAGCTTTTCGCCTTGGTAAAAATTTCGGTCAGCATAAGGCAACACTATGCGGACTGATGCATTGTTCCGGCGACTGGATTGTTACGATTGATGATGATTTCGAACATTCACCTGCAAAACTTTTGGATTTACTTACAGAAGCAAAAAAAACAGATGCAGATATTTATTATGCAATACCATCCAATCGTCCGAAAAGTTTTTTGCGCACCCTTGTCTCTTCAATATACAAGCGTATTTCAAGGGTAGAGAATGCAGATGCGGGGAAAGGAAGCAGCTGGCGCGTAATTCGAAGTACGTTGGTTGAAAAATTAAAAGAACATCCGCATCATTTGTTTTTCATCGATGAAATTTTGTTGTGGTACACCGGTAATATTGCTACGGGTTTTTATGAATTTGAAAAACCACGAAAAGATAACTCAGGATACAATTATCCTAAATTATTTTCGCTTTCAAAAGATGTCTTCATCATCAGTACAACGCTTCCGCTCACCATGGTAAAACTACTTGGGTTTTCTGTTTCATTAATCAGTTTTTCTTTGGGATTATATCATTTTTTGCACAAACTTTTTTTTCCGACAGAAAAAGGATACACCTCGCTTATTCTCAGCATTCTTTTCAGTACCGGTTTGATTTTGTTTTGCATCGGAATCATCGGTGAATACCTTGCCAATCTGGTATTGATGCAAAACAAGAAACCTCCTTTTTATATCAGCGAAAAAATCTAATTTTTATTGAGCAATGCGTGTTGAACAATACGGAATTACGTACGACAGAATTACCGTTAAGGATATTGAATTGATTCGCTATTGGAGGAACCAGTCGTTCATACGTTCACAAATGCAATTTAACAAGTATATCACTCCTTCGATGCAGCTCAGCTGGTTTGATTCTATCAATAACCCATACAACTATTATTTTTTGATTGAGTATGAAGGAAAAAAAATTGGTCTGATCAATTGCAAGGATACAGAACCGAATTCAAGAATTGCGGAAGGCGGGATTTTTATCTGGGATAATACTTATTGGGGCACTCCAATACCTGTATTTGCTTCCTTGAGTATGCTGGAAGCGGTTTTTGAAGTTTTTCAGACGGGTGATGCATCAGTCATTACGGTAAAACGCGACAATAAGCGCGCACTTGAATTTAACCGTTTGCTTGGATACGAAGTTGACAAACAAAACTTCAATAGTGATTTTGTTAAAATGAACTTAACAATAAAAAGATATTTTGAAGTTTCATCAAAGCTGAAAAAGGCAGCCTTTTTGTTTTCCGGAGGAAAGGATAAAATGAAGTTGTCAGGTTTGCCGTCAGAAAATAACGTCAGCGAAATCAATGAAATTTTACGAAAAAATATGTCCAGGTAAAACAAAAATGCCCTCCGGTTTAGGAAGGGCGTTTTCGTAAAATTGTTGCATTTCTATTTTACTGAATCCACAACGGCTTTGAACGCCTCAGGATGGTTCATCGCCAAATCAGCTAAAGCTTTACGGTTTAACTGAATGTTTTTCTGGTGCAATTTGCCCATGAATTCGCTGTAGCTCATTCCGTGCTCACGCACACCGGCGTTAATACGTTGAATCCATAATCCGCGGAAAGAACGCTTTTTGTCTTTTCTGTCGCGGTAGGCATACGTTAACCCTTTTTCGAGGGTGTTCTTTGCGATTGTCCACACGTTTTTACGTGCGCCCCAATATCCTTTGGTTAACTTGAGGATTTTTTTTCTGCGAGCCCTGCTGGCTACGTGGTTGACTGACCTAGGCATGTTGTGATGTTTTTTTGATGTCCGGGGTTCCTTTTTTCGGAATCTTAACGCCGGAAATCGGGTTAAACAATAATTGAATTACCATGGATGGATAAAAGTTAGTTTACTTTCCTACAGCAAGTAAAAATTTGATGTTACCCAAATCTTCCTTGCTCACCAATGCACCCTTTTCAAGACCGCGCTTACGCTTTTTTTCCTTCTTGGTCAGGATGTGGTTTTTGAAAGCATGCTTTCTTTTGATCTTCCCGGTCCCGGTGAAAGAAAAACGTTTCTTTGCACTGGAGTTGGTTTTCATTTTTGGCATGACCGCTTGTTTTAAATAAGGCGGCAAATATAGTGTTTTTTGATGGAACTTAAGCCTTTTCAAAGAAAATTTGCCCGATTATTTAATTTGATCGAATTCAAGAATTAAATCGCTTTGCGCCAAATGCTGATTTGCAGGAATCGGATATCTTCGTAAACGAAATGCCAGCATTGAAAATCACGTTTTTGGGAACAGGGACATCGCAAGGTGTTCCGGTGATCGGCTGCACGTGTAAGGTGTGCATGTCAGAGGATGCTCGTGATAAACGATTGCGTACCTCATTAATGATTGAATTCGACGGTCAGGTATTTGTTATTGATACAGGTCCTGATTTCCGCCAGCAAATGCTGAAAGAAAAGGTAAACCGTTTGGATGCAGTTTTTTTAACACATGAACATAAAGACCATCTTGGAGGTTTGGATGATGTTCGGGCATTTAATTACCTAAGTAAACAAGCACTCACTGTTTATTCCAGTATGGAGGTGCAGTACGCAATTCGACGTGATTTTCATTATGTTTTTACAGAGGAAAAATATCCAGGTGTACCCGATCTTGATTTACAGGAAATACCCAAGTCACATTTTGATGTAGGTTCTTTATCAGTTTTGCCAATTCAGGTCTGGCATCATCGGATGCCGGTTACCGCCTTCCGTTTTGGCGACTTCACTTACATTACCGATGCCAACCGAATCGATACGCAGGAACTGGAGAAAATCAAAGGGTCAAAAATCATTGTGATTAATGCCCTTCGTCGTGAGCCGCACATCTCCCATTTTACATTGCAGCAGGCCTTGAAATTATTAAAGTCCCTCGCGCCGGAAAAAGCCTATCTGACACATCTTTCACACCAAATGGGAACGCATGCCGAAGTGAGCGCTGAACTGCCGCAGGGTGTAGAAATCGCCTTCGACGGACTTAAAATCACGCTTTAACTGAATCCTGCTAACATTTACGGGTTTATAACTATTTGACTGGTGGAATTCTCCCCTTCAGAATCGGGATATTTTTGTTTCAATAGCAGATACGAGTTTTTTACCGATTGAAATAAATAAAAATGGCAGAAGCAAGAAAAAACAAATTTAAAGTGACAGAAAGTTCATCCGAACCGATTTTAAAAGTTGAACATCCTGAACAGGAAGAAAACTCATCTGAGCCGGATGTTCGTAAAATGAAGCGACCAAAAAAAGAATCCAGAAAAGAGGAAGTTTCTGAAAATTCCGAACTTTCGTTGGCTCAGCGCATCGTTGCATTTATAAAAAGTGCGGTGACGATCTTAAAATCGGAAAAGTCGCAACGTATTATTGGTGTTTGTTATTTATTGGTAGGTTTTTGTTTTTTTCTTTCGTTAGCCTCCTTCTTCTTTACATGGGAAATTGATCAGGATAAAGTGATGGGACCGATGAATGAATTTTTCAGTCCTGCTGTGAACGTTGAAAATTGGTTTGGAAAATTCGGTGCCTTGACGGCTCATTTGTTTATGCATAAATGGTTTGGTGTTTCATCCTTTTTTATTGTTCCCTTATTGTTTGGGGAAGGATTCCGGAAAATTATGACACGTGAAATTCCATTCCTGCGGCAATTGAAAAGAAGAATGGTGTTTTTTCTAGTTTGGACATCGCTTTCACTTGGGTTTTTCTTCAGTCAGAAATATGTTTGGATGGGGGGCGGATTTGGATATGTTTTGAATCAGGAGTTGATTGGCATTACCGGTTTTGCAGGAACCATCGCCATTTTATCGGCTGCACTACTGATTTTTCTGGTACTTTCTTTTAACTTCTCGTTTAACTTCAAAAAAACTGAAGATCCTATTTTCACAAATTCGACTGATGTAATAACTGAAGAATCAGTAACTGAGGTTGAAACTTCAACCAATAAGGTGGTTCCTTTGGTTAAAAAAGAGGAAACAATTGAAGAGCCGGAGTTGACAGAAGAAGAGAAGCTCGAACTTTTAAATTTTGAGGTAAAGCGAAATGAAGTAGTTCAACAAGAAGTTGAAGTGAAAGATAATGTGATTGAATTTTCGCCGGCAGCTCCGTCCGAAGAAAAAGTGCCAGAAGTAGTAATTCATCCCGCCGAAGTTCAAGTAACTGTTGAACAAACCCAGGAGAAGGAGATTTTGCTGCGCGATGAAGACATCGAATCAAAATCAAAACGACTCGTAGAGGAGTTCGGTGAATTTGACCCCACACTTGAGTTAGGAACCTATCAGTTTCCCACAATTGATTTGCTGAATGATTACGGAAAATCAGAAGTAAAAGTTTCTCAGGAAGAATTTACGGCTAACAACGATAAAATCGTTTCAACGTTAAAGAATTACGGAATTGAAATTGAGAAAATAAAAGTAACACCCGGTCCAACCGTTACGCTATACGAAATTGTTCCTGCTGCAGGTGTTCGTATTTCCAAAATTAAAAATCTGGAAGACGATATTGCCTTAAGCTTATCAGCACTTGGTATTCGCATTATTGCTCCTATCCCAGGTAAAGGCACCATAGGTATTGAAGTGCCGAATTTACATCCTGAAATGGTGCCAATGAAAAATATCCTCGCTTCAGAGAAATTTCAAAATTCAAATTTTGATTTACCTGTTGCATTGGGAAAAACCATTTCTAACGAAACTTTTATTGCTGATCTTGCAAAGATGCCACACTTATTAATGGCAGGAGCAACCGGGCAGGGAAAATCTGTAGGATTAAATGCTGTACTTGTTTCACTCTTGTATAAAAAGCATCCTGCACAAATTAAATTCGTCCTTGTCGATCCAAAAAAAGTGGAGTTAACACTATTCAATAAAATTGAAAGACATTTTTTAGCTAAACTTCCAAATGCAGAAGAAGCTATTATTACCGATACAACAAAAGTTGTTCATACCTTGAATTCTCTCTGTATTGAAATGGATAACCGGTATGAATTACTAAAGGATGCTCAGGTAAAAAACATAAAAGAATACAACCCGAAATTCATCGCGCGTAAGCTCAACCCGGAATTAGGTCATAAATACCTTCCGTACATTGTTGTCGTTATTGATGAGTTCGCGGATTTGATTATGACCGCGGGGAAAGAGGTGGAGATGCCGATTGCAAGAATTGCACAGCTGGCACGCGCTG
>OMJH01000099.1 GCA_900299295.1 Bacteroidota bacterium | reverse complement strand
GGCATTTTGATCCCATTGAATAGTATAAGGAGAGGTTCCTCCATAAGGATCTATACTTAACATTCCATCAGCGGCTCCGCACGAAGCGTATCCAACTCCGGGAAATGGAATGGTTAATTCGTCAGGTGCCGGAAGAGAAATAACGTCATTGTAAATGCAACCGGAAGCATCAGCAACGTGAACGTCGTAAGTTCCTCCGGCAAGATTCTGTAAATCTTCTGTTAAACTTCCATTGGACCATTCAACCGTGAAAGGAGGAGAATTTCCACTGATTGTGGTATAAATTCTTCCGTCTTCGTCGCCGTGACATGTCGGAGAAATCAGGGAATCAAGAGAAAATGCGGGTCCGTTTGCATTGTTTAAAATACCTACGCGAAAATAACTACATCCATTTCCATCAAAAATTGTTACGCCATGATTGCCTGCAGGTAATGAATCGGCAGTCGAAGAAGTATCAATGTTGTTCCACATATAACTGAAAGGAAAAGTTCCTCCGTCGCACGACACGGAGAGTGAACCATCGGACTGCCCGCATTGTGGTAAGACATTCGTAGAAAAAGTTGCCGTGAGGGGAAAAGGCTCAAAAATTCCAACAGAAAAAGTGATGGTACACCCGTTAAAATCACCTACCGTAATGTTGTAATAATCCGCCTTTAATCCGGTGGCGACGGAATCAGTTCCACCGTAAGGATGCCAATCATAATTATAGGGCGGTACACCGCCCGTTGCAGTAACGGTGGCCGAGCCGGTTGCACCTCCGGCACATAAAACGTTCGTAGTTCCAAATGTAACATTGAGGTAAGGCGGAGCTGTTACAACAAAAGAATCTGAAAAAGTGCAACCCAGGCTATCAAGAACAGACAAATAATAGGTCCCGAAGTATAAACTATTAATATCTTCACTTGCTGAAGTGAAACCGAACTGACCGGACCATGAATAGGTAACCGGCCCTGTTGCACCTGAAACTGTAATATCTATTGCACCTATGGGTTTAGACGCGCAGGTAGAATTTGTGACATTAGAAGACACTGAGAGATTACAAGTCTGACCAAAAACAAAATTGAAACTGGTAAAAAACAAAAGGGTAAAAAAAATGGATGAGTGTTTCATATAGATTATGTTTTCGCTCGCAAAGTTAAATCAAATTACCGTTTCGGTTGCAGTTGCTAAAAATTGATCAAAACTATTTTTTGAGTTTTCTGCCAATTTCACGAGCAATATCGCGCGAACGAATGTCCTCGCGTTTATCAACTGTCTTTTTACCTTTTGCGAGCGCAATTTCAAGTTTTGCCCAACCTTTTTCTGAAGTAAAAAGGCACAAAGGAATCAGCGTCAATCCTTGATCTTTTAATTTTTTTTCAAGTTTCGAAATTTCATGGGAAGTGAGTAATAATTTTCGATCTCTAATGGGTTCATGTCCATAATGCTTTGCTTTTTCGTATTCCTGAATCTGAAGATTACGAATCCAGACCTCGCCATTCTGAATCACACAATAGCTATCCGATAAAGCAACCTTTCCTAGTCGAATGGACTTAATTTCCGAGCCCATTAAAACAATTCCTGCTATAAATTTTTCCCGAAAAATATATTCAAAAGAGGCTCTGCGATTTTTTATTTCTATTTGCCTTTGAATTTTATTCATGAAGCGATAAAGATATTTATTAAAAATCAGCGAAAAAACCTAAATCTAAAAATGATGCGAATTAAATTACAAATTGAGCAATATTTCAGCTTAATTTATCGGTAAAAAAGATTAACTTCGCTATTCAAATTTTTCATTATGAATTACGATGTGATTGTGTTAGGCAGTGGTCCTGGAGGTTATGTTACTGCCATACGTGCTTCTCAGCTGGGATTTAAAACTGCGGTAGTTGAAAAAGAATCACTAGGTGGAGTTTGTTTAAATTGGGGATGTATTCCCACAAAGGCATTGTTGAAAAGTGCGCAGGTGTTTGAATACCTGAATCACGCCAAAGATTACGGTATCAACGCAGAAAACGTAAAGGCTGACTTTGCGGGAGTTATTAAGCGAAGTCGAGATGTGGCGGAAGGAATGAGTAAAGGAGTTCAGTTTTTAATGAAGAAAAACAAAATAGATGTTATTCAAGGTTTTGGAAAATTAAAGCCCGGAAAAAAAGTTGAAGTTAAATCCAATGATGGTAAAATATCACTTATTGAAGGCAAACACATAATAATAGCTACGGGAGCCCGAAGCCGACAGTTGCCCAACTTACCACAAGACGGAAAAAAAATAATTGGCTATCGCGAAGCGATGTCCTTACCTACGCAACCTAAATCTTTATTGGTAGTTGGCTCAGGAGCAATTGGAGTTGAATTCGCATACTTTTATGCAACAATGGGAACCAAAGTTACAATTGTGGAATTTTTACCCAACATTGTTCCAGTTGAAGACGAGGAAGTGTCAAAGCAATTGGAAAAATCATTCAAAAAAATCGGAATTGAAATTTTAACTGAATCGAGTGTTGAAAGTGTTGATGTTTCAGGACCAGGTTGTAAAGCACGTGTCAAAACAAAATCTGGGGAGAAAATTCTTGAAGCAGACATTGTATTGTCTGCTGTTGGAATATCACCCAACATTGAAGGCATTGGCCTCGAAGATGTTGGAATTATAGTGGACAAAGGAAAAATTAAAACCGATAAGTTTTGTGCAACAAATGTTCCCGGTTACTATGCAATCGGAGATGTAACGCCCGGACAGGCTCTGGCACACGTTGCAAGCGCCGAGGGAATTTTATGCGTTGAGCACATCAAAGGGATGCATGTGGATCCCATCGATTATAATAACATTCCGGGTTGTACTTATTGTCAACCGGAAATTGCATCCGTTGGTTTTACAGAGAAAAAAGCGCGGGATGCAGGGTATGAAATCAAAGTTGGAAAATTTCCCTTCAGTGCCAGCGGAAAGGCAAAGGCAGCCGGAGCCAGTGATGGATTTGTCAAAGTTATTTTTGACGCAAAATACGGAGAGTTGTTAGGCGCGCACCTGATTGGTGCTAACGTTACAGAAATGATTGCTGAACTTGTTACCGCTAGAAAACTGGAAACAACAGGACATGAAATTTTAAAGGCTGTCCACCCGCATCCAACTATGAGCGAAGCCGTGATGGAAGCTGCTGCCGCTGCTTATGATGAAGTGATTCACCTTTAAAACATAAATCTTTTTCCGGTTTTTTAAATAATTTATAGTTAATGAATTTAAAATTACCTCTAAAAATATTCGTCTTTTTAATCGGTATCTGCATCGGCACTGTATGTAATACACTCATTGCCCAATCGGCTTGTGCCACCTGCAGCACCGTTACAACTTTTACGGCAAATTTAAGTGCAAACCCCAACTCTACCTACACCGTTACCAGTGGTAGATCAGGACAATGCTGTCAAGGGTCCGGATCAGATCGTTGTATTCGATTTGAGGTCACCGTGCACCCAAACGCTACACAAATTCAATTTTTGGTTAGTACTGGCAATAATGGAACCTGGACATTAAACTGTAACACCGCCAACTTATATACTCCAAATTCTAAACCTTGCCTTAACGGTTTGACTACCTTTTGTATTACCTACTGTAACCCTGGAGGATCCTCCGACACATACACGATTACAACAAGTTCAGGTTTCTCAGGAGGCTCAGATGTAACCGTTCGAAATGGTTGCGCAGGAAAATTAACCGTAAGCGGATTAAGTGAATCCTCCATCACCTGGAATTCCATTTCTCCCGGAACGGCAGGTCAATACAACTCTTACTTGTCCTGCACCTCTGCCTGTGACACTACAAACGTTACTCCCCTATCGGGCGCACCAACAACAATAGACTATCGTGTTTGCGGAACCACCACCGGTTGCGCCTCCGGAGGTACCGTTTGCGATACCGTTCGCGTGAACACCTTTCCCGCACTCACTCTAAGTTTAAGTCCCTCCTCCCCAATCCTTTGTTCCGGTGGAAGTGGAAGTGTAACCATGACTGCAACTCCGGCTGGAGGTAATCCTCCCTACACCTATTCGTGGACCAGTGGAGGAACATCATCGACTCAATCTTATTCAGCAGCGGGAACATATACTGTTTCAGTGAATGACGCAGTGGCCGGTTGCAGTGCCACTTCACAAACATTTACTGTCAGTTCAGTCACAACACCTACCGCCACCGCAAGTGTTGCATCCTCTTCGGTTTGTTCCGGACAAGCTTCTGCAATAACACTTTCAAGTACAACTCCGGGAACAACTTTTGCTTGGACTGCAACACAATCAGGCGTTAGCGGTGCTGCCGCAGGAAGTGGAAGTTCCATCACACAAACATTAACCGCGACGGGTTCAAGCCCAGGAACTGTTACTTATTCCGTTACACCAACAGCAAACGGTTGCAGCGGAACTCCAATTGCAGTAACTATTACAGTTAACCCAAGCCCTTCAATAACGACCACTCCAAGTTCACAAACAATTTGCTCTGGTAATTCAAGTTCCATTTCACTTTCTTCGAGTACAGCCGGAACCACTTTTTCATGGACTGTCAATCAAAGTGGTGTGACAGGAGGCTCGGCATCCAGCGGATCTTCAATTGCCCAAAGTTTAACAACCACAGGAAATTCGCAGGGAACCGCGACATATTCCGTTACACCAAGCGCAAACGGATGTGCAGGAACTGCCCAAACTGTAACCGTAACTGTAAATCCAACACCTGCCATGACCAGCGCTTCTTCGGCTACCGTGTGTAGCGGGAATGCTGTGAGTATTGCACTCACCTCCAATGTGGCGTCTTCTTTTTCTTGGCTCGCAACAGATAATGTG
>OMJH01000098.1 GCA_900299295.1 Bacteroidota bacterium | reverse complement strand
GGAAAGACTACTCGGTTTGCTTTTAACTTTAAATGCATTCAGTGCTGCGCTTTCAACAATCCATCCTCGCCAACTGTTTGCTCCTTCCGTTGCTTTTTCTTAATGTTTACTCTGCCATTAAGTTACGCGGCCTAAACTCCCAACAATACTGGTAATGATACTGCCTTTGGAATAATTACCGTTTTGCCCGAGGCAAATATATCCGTACCAAACATTTTTTCGCCGAACGGAGATGGTGTAAATGAATTGTTTTTCATCACATCAGCCGGACTTAAAGAACTTAATGTTGATATCTATGATCGCTGGGGTCTTAAAGTAGGTGAAATTAATGGCGTTAACGGTTTCTGGGATGGGGCTGGAAATTCTGAAGGAACTTATTACTATATTTTAAAAGCAACCGGATATGATGATTCAAAATATGAAAAACGAGGTTATCTTATGCTTGTGAAGTAATGCTTAATGTAATTTTTACAATAAAGAACTAAATTTGAAAAAACAAAACATATGAAAAAAATATACTTTTTATCTTGTGCCTTTTTACTTCGATTAAATTTAATAGAAGCTCAGACGAATGTAACTTTTCAAGTTGACATGAATCAGCAAACCGGTTTTACTACACCAGAGGTTAACGGTACATTTAATAATTGGTGTGGATCTTCCTGTAATCCGCTATCTGATGCAAACGGTGATGGGATTTGGGAAACAACAATAGCTCTTGCACCGGGAAATTACGAATACAAGTTTGCTGCAGATAATTGGTTGACGCAGGAGTCATTATTGCCGGGAAGTCCATGTACAAATACGACATCAGGTTTTACAAATAGAACTTTGACTGTTGGTAGTTCTGCAATGATCTTACCTATTGTTTGTTGGGGTTCGTGCAGTGCTTGCGTGAGTGGCAACGCGCTTAAAATTACAGTTGACTTATGTGGACAAAATTCTCAAAATATCAGATTGACCGGAGCATTTTGGAATTGGACATGGAATGCCGGGCCGGTTGCAGCAAGTAATGGAAATGGAACATGGACATTCACCTTAAATCCACCTCCTGCTGCAGCTATGGAATACCTTATTGTTTCTGACAGTGTGCAGGAAAATTTAATAGCTGAGATGCAAAATGGAGGTACTTGTGCACCTATCACTGATTACTTTTCATTTGCAAATCGTGTTTGGACCCCTGGAGATCCAGATTCAGTTTATATTATTTACAATCATTGCACCTCCTGTGTAAGTGGAATCGAAGAAAAAAATGAAAAAAACATAAAGGCTTATCCAAATCCTGCAAAAAACAGTTTATATGTGAATTTAAATATTGGAACAAAAAAAATTCAATTAATTAATTTACTCGGGGATGTAATTTATGAGAGAATGATAAACAATAATGATACCAATGCATCAGTAAATTTAGTCAACTTTGAGAGTGGATTTTATTTGCTAAGAACAATTGGTGATAATTTCATATTCAGTAAGCAAATAATAATCGAAAAGTAAACTTATTTGTGAGATTTTTTTTGCATAAATAAAAAATCCACAATACAACAGATAGGGTTAGATTAATACAAATAAAAGGTGCATGGATTTGTTTGAAAATTTTTTTAGATCAGCGTTTTCAGTTGATCCGGTTGTTTTTGGTTTTGATGAAGGGGATTTAAAAGTTCTTTTAATTTACCGTGGTGCAGATCCCTACAAAGGCACTTGGGCCTTACCCGGAGATTTAGTTCGAATGGATGAAGAACTTGATGAATCAGCAAAAAGAGTTTTAAAAGATCTTACAAGTTTATCGAATTTGTACATGGAGCAAATTCGTACGTTTGGCAGAGTAGACAGGCATCCGCTTGGTCGTGTTATAACAGTCGCTTATTTATCAATCGTTAGAATCAGTGATTATAAAATCAATCCTTCTTCATGGGCCAAAGAAGCGCAATGGCACTCAGTCAGTAAATTACCTGATCTTCCGTTTGATCACAGTGAAATTTTATCCTTCGCAAAAACTAAACTAAAAGAAAGGGTAAGAAATCAGCCAATAGGTTTTGAGTTACTTCCTCCGCATTTTACATTAACAGAAATACAGCATCTCTATGAATCCATTCTGGAAATCAATCTTGATAAGAGAAATTTCAGAAAGAAATTAAACTCCATGGATTTGCTGGTCGATTGTGAAAAATCTCAGCATGCTGTAGCTCACCGGCCTGCTAAATTATATCGCTTCGATAACAAGAGGTATCGGGCTTTGCTCAAAAAAGGATTTTCATTCGAGATATAAATATTCCATGAAATTTTTCTTCCCACATATTTTAATTTTTCTTCAGGTGTTTTTTTCTGCAATTTATTTTGCGCAAGGACCTGTAAAAGTTGAAATCATGAATGAAGGTGAAAAGTGGCAATTGATTCGCGAGGGAAAGCCTTATTATATTAAAGGCGCAGGTGGTTCTGTTTACATGGATCAAATGGTGGCTTACGGCGCCAATTCGTTAAGAACGTGGGGGGCTGAAAGAGCAGGTGAAATTTTAGATGAAGCGCAAAAGCATGGTTTAACTGTGATGCTAGGTTTATGGGTTCAGCACGAACGTCATGGTTTTGATTACGATAATAAAAACAAAGTTCAGAAACAATTAAATGATTTCAGGGAAATTGTTTTGAAGTACAAAGATCATCCTGCGCTATTGCTTTGGGGCGTAGGAAATGAAGTTGATTTAAATTACGCCAATACAAAAGTTTGGGATGCCATCAATGATATCGCCAAAATGATTCATGAATTGGATCCCAATCACCCTACTTCAACTGTTACAGCAGGATTAGATTCAGTGGAAGTTGCACTCATTAATAAAAAAGCACCTCACATTGATATTTACGGAATAAATACCTATGCCGATATTAATTACGTAAAAGATAATATCAGAAAATTTGGATGGAATGGCCCCTATATGATAACTGAATGGGGACCAACCGGTCATTGGGAATCACCGACAACTGAGTGGGGGTTTTCTATTGAAGCCACAAGTTCTCAAAAATTAAAAATTTATCAAGAGCGTTTTGATAAATTTATTTATTCAGATCAGGAAAAATGCCTTGGCTCTTATGCGTTTTTATGGGGACAAAAACAAGAGTATACCAACTCGTGGTATGGTTTGTTTACGGCTAAAGGTGAGCCCACTGAAACACTTGATGCCTTGCATTATTGTTGGAAAAGAGAAATTCCATTCATGAAAGCACCATCAGTCGATTCACTTTTGATCGATGGAAAAAACGTAAGCCAGAGTGTTTATTTAAAACCCGGTGAAATGTATGAAGCCTCAATCAAGGCATTTTGTAATTCTTGCGACAAAATAAAATATGACTGGTCGGTGCGACAGGAAAGTTCTGACCTTAAAACAGGTGGTGATGTTGAAAGTGAACCTGATGAGTTGATAGGTATAATTAAAAAAAGAAATCAGTACGCAGTGAGGTTAAAAGCACCCGAGAGTGAAGGTGCATACCGTTTGTTTGTTTCAGTGAAAGGAAATGATAAGGTGGCATATGCAAATTTCCCGTTTTATGTGCTGCCTCGAAATCCTTCTGAAAAGCAGAAGCAATTTGTAAAATTTAAAACACAGACGTTGGACTCTTTCTATGGAGAAGTTGAAGGAAAATAGAAATTTAGAAACGATTTTACTTCAAAAAAAATATTTATTTTTTTTGATAATTGCTTTTTCACTAAACTCAACTTTTGCTCAGGATAGTTTAGCTCTGAAAAAATATTCGGATCGACCAATAACTGAACTCAATGCTAAATTGTATGGTGTTTTTCCAAAAAAATTGGAGGAAACTATGAAAAATTTAAGTATTGGCGGATACTATAGATTTGTTGGAAACTACTTGCACATGGATAAGGCATATTACAATTCTCCTTCGGATACTATAAGCTTTGCCAAAACACCTAACAAAGTATTTATTGGTGATGACAGTCAACTACCTGAATTGATGCTGAACATTTCCGGTAAACCCTCTGAAACAACAAGTTTTGGGACCGATCTTTTTGTATGGAACAGATTGGTTGGTTTTGACTCAACTAATTATATCAAAGGACTAAATTTAGGTGTCAATCTTTACGGCTCATTTGCTACCAAGCTGGGTAATTTCAACATTATGACCGGAGGAATACATTGGTATTCATTATCTCCATTTACCTTTTATACAAATATTGGATATAATCGTTACAGTGTATTCGAGCGGAATCCTTGGGATCCGGTTACTAAAAATCCGGAAGATCGTTACTCAGGTTATTACCGTAACGGTGGAATCCAACAGGATATTCGATGGGGAAAACAAGCCTTTCAGGGTATTATTGTTGAAGCAGGTGCCCTACCTAAAAATTTTGCAGCAGTACTTATGTATGGCAAAAGTGTGTTGAATGGCGGAACTGTATTTACACCTAACTCTTCTTTTGGAGGGAAAATAAAAAAATCATTCGGTAAGAATTTCGTTAGTTATAATACTTTCAGCAGTAAACAATATTTGGATAGTCTTAATCGCGAAACTATTGGTTTTGATATTCACACGATCGAATACGAATTGACCTGGAAAGAAATATTTTTTTCGGGCGAAATGGGTACCGGAAGATATTTGAGTCCTTATTATGATGCGTTATTAGAAAATATTCTACGTGTTGGGAAATACGGAGAAGCAATTAATTTTAAAGTTCTTTTTCCAAAAAAAATAATCAAATTACCGATTGAAGTAAATTATTTTAGGATAAGCCCACGAGTAATCAATAATAATTCATCTTTCTGGAATTCATCTGTTGTGGAGGCTCAATCGAGTACTTCTGCTTCTTCGGGAAATGCTGTTCTTGCGCCTTTTGCAAGTTCAATGGTTCAAATTGGTCAGATGACCAACAACAGACAAGGATTTAATCTGAATTCTGAGTACAACACAAAACATCTTCGTGTCAGTTTCGGTAACAGCATTGCTCAGGAAATTCAAAATATCAGCTCGCAGATTACCTATTCACATCCCGTAAATAATTTGGCTTTATCTCGATTTTGGAGGTGGAGTGTTTATCCAACGCCCGGATTAGGACCATATGGGAATCTTACTAAAGTTTACAGAGGAGTATATGAAACTGTAAATGTTACCGACAGTATGCTAAAGAAGAAAAATTTTAATTCTATTGAAATTTATGCTAAATCAAATTTTAAAATTTTTAATCGTGAAACCTATTTGAATTATTTTGGTGCCTTCAGTTCTATTCAACGTAACTTTTCACCTTTTACCGTTTTTACGGAACAAGCCTATGTGCGCACTTATTATCACCAATTGGAATGCTACTTGAAACTTTCTTCGATTTTTATTCTTACTAACTATGTTGGATGGGAAAGAATCATCGCGAATTACAATACCGATTTAGATTTAACCAGCCGAAGACCCAGAAATCAGGAAGGACTAAGCTGGGCAACAGGTTTCGATCTTTCACTTGGAAAAAACGCCGGACTTTATTTTCGTCAACGCTGGATTAATTACAAGGACAAAAGTTTTTATCTGAACAGATACAAAGGGTATGAATCAACAGTTGAATTAAAAATTATTTTTTAATGATAAAGTTTTTAACGCTTAGAAAAATTATTGTCTCGTTTAATGCAATGCTTTTTCTTTTTCTTGTCCCGTTTTTTTTGAAGTCTCAGGAAAAGAAAAAAATTCAATTTACGGGAGCAGCGCGATCTGAAATCAGTAACACTGAAATTGGCGTAAAAGGCGAGGTTGAAGATACCGTGACAGCAAGAAAAAAACTAGGTGGATATGCCTTAATTGATTTAGGTGTACATATTTTCCCAAATAAAAACACGGAGATCATGGGTATGTTTCGTATAAATAATAAGCTGGGCGGATTTTATGGCGGTGGTGTAAATTTGGACGTTC
>OMJH01000097.1 GCA_900299295.1 Bacteroidota bacterium | reverse complement strand
GAGAACGGTAGCAGGAAACGAATAGGTTACCTGATCCTTATCAGGTGATTTATCTAATGTGAGTTTGACACCTAAAATATCTATGTCAACTGCGTTGAGATCAATCTCATACAGATCCTGAGCCGATACCGAGTACGTTCCGAAGAACAGTAAAAAAGTAAAAAAGTGATTTTTCATAATACTTTAATTCTAGTAATAAATGCAAAATTAGATTTTTTATGAATTTTAAAATTTCATCACATCAACCCCAATTGCATAGCCGTAAACTTTTCCATCAGCGTTCTTGTAAATCCTGATTTTATTACAAGCCATGCCTAAATTGACAGGTGTCCAGATCAATCCACCGTCTTTGGTTTCGTACCCGGAATTCATGGTGCCTACAAATCCATGTTGTTCATCGATAAAACCAATCCCAAACTGCCTTGCTCCGGCATCTTCCACCAAATTAATTTCTTTCCATGTTTCGCCACCATCGGTGGTTTTGGCAACATGCTGTTGTTTTACATTTGGATCCGGATTGTAGGATTGAATGGTTACATAACCTACTTTTTCATTAGGGAATGAAATCTTCCATGTGGTTTCAAACGGACGATTGGATTGATACACCTTTTTCCATGTTTTTCCTCCATCGCTTGTTTTCAAAACCAAGGCATTCGATTTTTCTACATCTTCATCAGTAGCAGCGCATGCAAAACCGGTATTCTTGTCAAACATTTTGATGTCAAAAAGCATTTTGCAATCCTTGTCCATGCTGTTTGAGGTCCAGGTTAAACCGCCATCGTGTGAGACCATCATGTTGGCTGGAGTTCCCACCCGACCCACTGCGTAAATGTGAACTTTGTAGTCTGTTTTTCCGTGATTGATAAATTGTTCTCTAACTATGTCTATGGCACAAAGTCCTTTCACGTAAGGGCCTTTATAGTCAATAGGCTTCCAAGTTTTACCACCATCAATCGTTCCGTACAGCGGAATGGTATCGCTTACATTGGGGAAATAATCCGTTCCAACGGTGCCAGCAAAACCTCGCAGACTATCCACAAATGCAATGCATCTGAAAAACGTCCCTTTCTTTTCCAATTGTTTTTCCCAACTCTCACCGCCGTTTTTCGTTTGATAAATCGTTCCATAGCCATTTACATACCAACCTTCGTTTTCATTGATAAAAATGATGTCGTCTTGTTTACCTGGATAACGCACTGTATTGAGTTTTTGCCAGGCTTGTTCAACAGGTTTAATTTCTGATTTTTTATTTAAAACGTCATTACTCCACAGAACAGCAGACAATCCAACTTCAGGATTGTATTCGTCAAAGAGTTGCTGAATCTGACCATTGGTAAATTTGTTATAGGCTTCCTGCATCGTTCCAGATTTTGCAAAGAAATGATCGGTTGAAGGATAGGTTTTCAAAGTCGCATTTCCCGGATGAAAATGATTCACGGTATTTACGATTTGTTGATGATCTGCTTTTGAGAAGGCCTGAAAATCTGATTCACCAAATTGTACTAAGACTTTTGCTGTGGTGTTTTTCCAGTTTTCCAGGTGCGGATAATCTTGGATTTGAGCCCAGTATTCGGCATTTCGCTCATAGATTTTACCCTTGCCATCATAACCCCATGAATTTCTTAAAACACTGTCTACCTTGGGATCTTTTGCCAAATCTTCCAATTTTTCTTTCTTAACGAAATAGCGATAATTCAAATCATATTGTTCAAGAACTGATTTTTCTACTTCAATTGGATTCATTCCTGCCAGCGCATTTTGAATACGGTACATTTCAATTTGATATTCAAACCAAGATTTTGCAGTTGTACCATACACCACAACCCCTGCAACTTTATTTTTAGCCGAAATTGCAGGGGCGATTATGCCTCCCATGGAATGTCCTACAATAATGATTTGATTGGTATCAACATAGGGTAATGATTTCAACTTTTTCAAACCTACTTCAAAATTTTCTACTTCATCCAGTAAATCGCAGGACTCACAAGATGGTGTATTTTTACTGTCGCCCAAGCCGCTTTTCTCAATGCGTAAGGTAACATAACCGCCATCTACATACGCATCAACGATTCGTTTGTAAGGATGATCATTGGTTAACTCATCAATACTGCTGCAAGTATAACCCGGAATAAAGAGCATAGCTGGCATTTTATTCTTCTTGAATGGTTTGTTGATGATGACGCGCAGTAGTCCGCCTTTGTAGTTTGCTTCGTCATAAATAACAGTAGCATTGTCATCTTTTTCATACGGACGCGCAACAGCTTTTGCTTTTAATGTAAGTTTGTTTTTGCCTCTCAAAACAGTTAATTGCACTTCTTGATTGGGCGTATATCCAGTAAATAAGCGAATGAACTCGTCAGTTGAAGAAAACGTGGAATTGCCAATTTTTAAAATTAAATCTTTTTCCTGCAATTTAAGGGCAACACTTGTACCTCGAGCAACTTGCTGAACTTTACAACCTGAATTCCCATTTTCGGTAACATATTGAAAACGCGCTCCGAATTGAACCTTACGCTGAAGTTGGGAAACAGCAGTAAAGGCAACTGTAATGAACGAGCAACATAAAATAAGTTTTAATTTCATTTTATTAAATGAACATTTTTTCATGACTGAAATAATTAATTTAATATAATTAGTTTTTGATCAAATATTTTT
>OMJH01000096.1 GCA_900299295.1 Bacteroidota bacterium | reverse complement strand
GCAAGCCCGTCGGAATGCTCGATATTCAGGATATGAAATAAGACAAGTTATTGTCTTACCACCCGCTGAATTATTGCTCCTTTCAGTCCTTGAAAACGAATCAGGTAAATTCCTTTTTCAATTCCTGACAAATCCACTGTGGTTTTCAGTTGATTTTCAGAAGGCAAATTTGTAATTACCGTCTTTCCGCAAACATCAATCACATCAATTCGTGTAACACACAGCGTTCCATTCCATTCCAATTGCACTCTTTCGCTCGTTGGATTGGGAAATACACGGACAAATTTTGCCATATCTGGCGCGCTTAGTCCCAGCGTAAGCGGATTGGCAACCCCTTTCACGTTAGAACGGGAAGTGTTGATTAATCCGCGAGAAGGGTTGCAGGGATTCGTCATTTCCACTTCAAGCCGGTAAACGCTGGTGTTGGCTTGCGAATAGCCGAGGTGATTCCATGAGGTCCATGTAGGCGACCAATTCGTTCCGACTTGCTGCAAGCCTGCCGGGTTTCCAAGTGAATCCCACATACAGCGAACGAACAAAGGTTGATTGATTCCGTTGTTGTATTTGTTCCATTTGCAGGTATAATACCCGCTCGCAATGTTGGGAATAACGTCAAGCAAACAGGTATTTGCCGTATCACTTTTCAATCCTTCAATTCCATTAAAATCAATGGCACTAACCAAGTAAGAATACCAGGTGGTATTCACGTTTACCGCAATGTCATCGTAGGCGCTGGAATCTGCAAAATCTACGGCGGCGATTTTACTAAATGCCGTAGAGTTGGAGTCCGCGCGATAAATATAAAAACTGTCAATGTCCGTGGCCTGCGGCTTGTTCCAGATAACGGATATAAAACTTGAAGTAGCCGAGTCGACAGAAACGAGACAAATTTCAGGAGACCAGGAAGGTTGGGCTACGAATGCCGTTGAGAAAATTAACGGGAAGAAGAGTAAAAATTTTTTCATAAATATTTTTACTAAATTAGTAAAAATGCGTGAATTTATCTGTGTTTTCAACAAGCGCCACTGTTTTTGATTTTGTATTTTTGATTTTCTTTTTTTCAAAATGATTCCCCGCGACACCGTTGACCGAATTGTTGAAGCCGCGCGCATTGAAGATGTGGTGGGAGATTTTGTTACGCTGAAAAGAAGAGGCGCCAACCTTCTTGGCCTTTGTCCTTTTCATAATGAAAAAACACCTTCGTTTACGGTTTCCCCGGCAAAGGGCATCTACAAATGTTTCGGCTGCAGTGCCGCAGGTAATAGCGTGAATTTTATCATGCAACTCGAATCCTTAAGTTATCCGGAGGCACTTCGTTATCTGGCAAAAAAATACGGGATAACTATTGAGGAGCGTGAAGTTACTCCCGAAGAAAAAGCCCATCAATCAGAACGTGAAAGCTTATACATCGTGGCTGGATTTGCGCAGAAGTATTTCACCTCGCAGATGAACGAAACCGATGAGGGAAAATCAATCGGACTCGGATATTTTCGTGAGCGTGGATTCCGGGACGACATCATCGAAAAGTTTCAATTAGGTTATTCTCCCGAGGGTAGAAAAAGTTTTACGGAAGCCGCCTTGCGCGCCGGCTATCTCCCAGATTACCTCGTAAAAACCGGATTAAGCATTGTTTCCGAGCGTAGCAAAGAAGCAGATACATCAAACACTACAGGAGAAATTAAACCTGAGTATTTATTCGACAGGTATACCAACCGCGTTATTTTTCCCATTCATCATGTAAATGGCCGCGTTATCGGTTTCGGAGGTAGAATACTCATCAACGATAAAAAACAAGCGAAGTACATCAACTCTCCACAAACCGACATCTACGACAAAAGCAAAGTCCTTTACGGTTTGTATTTCGCCAAAAAAAGTATCACACAAGAGGACAATTGCTTTTTGGTGGAAGGATACACCGATGTGATTTCAATGCATCAGGCCGGAATTGAAAATGTGGTTGCCTCATCGGGCACGGCCCTAACCATTGAACAGATTCGGTTAGTCCACCGATTCACCAACAACATAACCATTTTATATGACGGAGACTGGGCAGGAATTAAGGCCAGCTTCCGTGGAATTGATCTGATCCTTGAACAAGGAATGAATGTCCGCGTTTTGTTATTTCCGGACAACGAAGATCCCGATTCCTATTCGCGGCGTGTAAGTCCGGAGGAATTGAAAGAATTCATTCAAGGTAACACAACCGACTTCATACGTTTCAAAACAAATCTGCTTTTCGGCGAAACCAAAAATGATCCGATAAAAAAAGCCGGGCTTGTAAAAGAAATTGTAAGCAGCATCGCGCTGATTCCGGATGCCATCAACCGAAGCGTTTATGTGCAAGAGTGCGCCCGCTTACTCGAGATGAATGAACAGATGTTGGGCCTTGAAGTAAACAAAATTCGATTACGTAAAAACGAAAAACAGTCGCAGCAGGAAAAAGATAACGCAGCAATTAACGCAGAAGTGCCGGTAACGGAAAATCAGACGGCAACCGAAGAGGAGTATGATCAACAGCTTGTTGTACAATTTTCTGAAAGCCAGGAGGCCTATATACTGCGGCTCTTATTAATTTATGGCGATCATGTAATTGAAGTAGACGCAGAGGATGAAGAAAAAAAGAGCACAGAAATTGAAATCACGGTAGCTGAGTACATTTTTTTTGAATTAAATCGTGACGGAATTTCTTTCAGGAGTCCGGTTTTTCAGTTGTTTGCTGATGAATACTTGCATGCCTTGTTGGAAAAGAAAATTCCCGACCAGAAAAGTTTTATCCATCATCCCAATCCATTAATAGCTCAAACGGCGGTGAACATTGTGTCCGGAGACTACTCGATTAGCGAAAACTGGTCAAAATTCGGAATCTATGTGGAAGATGAAAAATTTACCTTGAAAAAATCCGTCTATCACGCTTTGTTTTCATTAAAAGATAAACGATTACAAGAGCATATTCTTGCAAAACAGGAAGCCCTAAAAACAGTAACCGATCATCAGGAAATGGAGTTCGCCTTGCTTGAATTAAAACATCTACATGTAATGAAAGCACGGGTTAACAAATTACTCGGACGAACAATTATCCGCTAAAAGCCTCGTTTAAATCAGGATTTTTTTATTTTTGTAAAAAATATTTTATGAATTATATGTTTTTAATTCTTGCTGCTGTGGCCTTAGTTTACGGAATCGGCAGGGCAATTATAATTGCAACCAAAGACGAAAAGAAAACAGAGGAAAAATTATCTGCCGGAAGTTTTGAAGTTCCGCTGGCAATAGGTGCTTCAGTATGGTTCTTTATTATTTTTTTGATTAACGTTTTATGCCTGAAGCCTTGCGGCGTTTGTGAACAAGATAAATGTTGCAAAGAGGGCGAAAAATGTGAGATGCAACAAACTGCACCCGCTGAACATCATTAATTGAAAAACTAATTTTACTCAAACCGCGCCAGATTTGGTGCGGTTTTTTATTTTAAATCTTGTTCCCATGAAAAATGAAAATGAAAGCGAATCCGGCAAAAACCAAAACACCCGCCTACTATCAAAAAAATTAAAGATTCACCTCTTTATTTTCGATGCCGTAAACATTTTAGTTTGGGTTGCTTGGTATTACACCGACAGAAAAGAAGGAGATTATGGAATTCCATGGCCGCTTTTTATTTCACTTCCCTGGCTTTTGATTCTGTTGGTTCATTTATTTTCACACTTCCGGAATAAAAAAACAGAATAAGATTTAGCCCCTCTAATTGTCGGAACAGGAACCCTCGGTTGGAAGGAATTTGTTTATCCTGAAAACCTACCTTATGAATTAGTTATCGAAAGCCCAAAAAAGCGCATTAATTTTCCGACAACAAACGACAGTAAACGAATTTTAAACGAAAGTAAGTGACAAGTTACCGAGTCCGCGTTTTGACTTGCCACACCTTTGCACCGTCGATT
>OMJH01000095.1 GCA_900299295.1 Bacteroidota bacterium | reverse complement strand
GACTTGCGCGCAACCCGTGTGTTTATTCGATGTGGTAAAAGTTATATATTTGAACGGTTAAAAAATAAATAATGAAAAAATCAAATTTAATTTTAAGTGTGCTACTGCTAATACTATTGACGCTTACGAACTGTGGCTCCACCTCTGACGAAAAAGATGCCATAAATAATGCTGAAAATAACACTTCATCAACCGAAGGCAGTTCGGTAATGAATGCTGAAAGTTCAACCAACACCGAAGTAACCATAGGCAAACAAGTATGGATGACAGAAAATTTGAATGTAGATCGCTTCCGGAATGGAGACCTCATTCCTGAGGCAAGAACAAATGAAGAGTGGGAGAGAGCGGGCAACGAGGGGAAACCCGCATGGTGTTACTATAACAACGATGCTGCAAATGGTAAAAATTATGGAAAACTGTATAATTGGTATGCGGTAAATGATGCCAGAGGTTTGGCTCCAAAAGGCTATCACATACCTTCTGATGCAGAGTGGACACTATTAATTGATTATTTAGGTGGCGCTAATGGTGCAGGAGTAAAAATGAAAAGCACTAACGGATGGATTGAAAGTGGTAATGGCAACAACAATAGCGGTTTTTCAGGTCTTCCTGGCGGCTACCGTAGTGACTCTGGTACGTTCAACTACTTTGGAGATCACGGCAACTGGTGGAGTTCTACGGAGAGCGATACGAGCGATGCCGGGACCCGCAACCTGAATGGCCTCAATGGCAATGTAGGCAGGAGCAGCGGCTATGAGCGAGACGGCTTTTCTGTTCGTTGCCTCAGGGATTAATTTGTCGGATAATTCATTTGACAATTTGATAATTTGATACATCCGCCGCCTGAGCAGGGTCGAAGGCGGCGGATCAAAATCTTTTTAATACATTCGTTATACAAAAACTCAATCATGAAAACTATATTCATCACCCTCTTCGCTTTCCTTTTCTTGAACAACCTAAACGCGCAATGTGTTTACTCTGTCGAGTATAAATCGGATGCCGACGTGAAAGTATTTGTGGCAGATTATAAATCGGATGCTGACCTGGTTGTCTATAAATGCCAATACAAATCAGATGCAAGCGGTAACGATGGCCTCTGGTACTTTGTGGATTACAAGTCAGACGCAAAAAAGAAAATTTATTTTGTGGAATACAAATCAGATGCTGATCTGATTATTTATTTCGCCGAATACAAATCGGATGCCGGCTGGAAAAACAGCTCCAAAAAGCATTTGATGTATTAATGCCAGCCCGGTTTTAACGTCGGGAAAACTTCTCGTTTTCGCGAAAAACAATTTTCTCACGCTTGTCAAAAACAATTCTTTTTATTGATTCCGTTCATACGGCCTGCATGGAGGAGTTAGGTTGCGCAGGCTTTGAATGCCTTGATTTTTCCTCACGTACGGATGCAGAAACCTTAGAACGATTGAAAACTGCCGATGGCGCTGTTATCCGTAGTCGGTTTAAGTTAACGAAGGAGATTCTTCAGCAATGTAAAAATTTGAAATGTGTTGGTCGCGCCGGTGCAGGAATGGAAAACATAGATGTTGCTTTTGCAAATAGCATCGGCATCTCCTGCGTTCATGCGCCCGAAGGAAATCGGGATGCCGTTGCTGAACACGCAGCAGGAATGTTACTTATGCTGTTGAATAATTTAGGACGTGCCAATGCTGAGGTAAGAAAAGGAATTTGGAGACGGGAAGAGAACCGTGGCGTAGAGTTAATGGGAAAGACCGTAGGAATAATTGGGTACGGCAACATGGGTTCGGCCTTTGCACAGCGACTTGCAGGATTTGGTGTAAAAATCCTTGCTTACGACAAGTACAAGAAAAATTTCGGAACCTCTTCCGTTAAGGAAGCAACAATGGATGATGTATTCCGGGAATGTGATATTGTTAGTCTGCATGTGCCCTTAACCGAGGAAACAAATTATCTGGTTAATAAGGAGTGGCTGAATTGTTTTCATAAACCGATTGTACTGATAAATACGGCGCGTGGCAAATGCCTTGATACTGCTGCGTTGGTTGAAGCGATGAAAAATGGAAAGGTGCTCGGCGCATGTCTTGATGTGCTGGAATACGAAGCGGTTTCCTTCGAAAATTTAAATTCAAAAGAGATTGCAGCACCATTAAGCTATTTGTTTGCATCTGATCGTGTGGTTTTATCGCCGCACATCGCCGGCTGGACGCACGAAAGCAACGAAAAAATTGCGCGTATTCTTGCCCAACGAATTATAACTGCTTTTAATCGTTAAAAACAATAAGCAATAAATAATTCTGCAATTTTCTTTTAACTTTACTAAAAACTTACTATGTATAAAAACTACTTTTTTATTATTGCTTTTGGTTTTTTTGCGCTTTCAAATTCGGCGCAAACCGTTTTTTATTCCGAAAACTTTCAAGGGACAAATAACTGGACGCTCAACACTCCAATGGGCACGGAAGGTGCTGATCCCAACTTTTTCACAATATCAGCCAATGAAGGAGGCGTTTTACCGCCGGGCTGTGGTGTTGCCAACAATGGTAATAACACGCTTCATGTTACCTCCGTTTTTAATCCTTCAGGCGGTGCCAGTTACGATGCAGGCGGGCTATGCGGTTTCTTATTTTGCCCTCAAACCGATCGTCGTGCAGAATCTGCCACGATTAACTGCAGCGCTTATTCATCCATCATACTAAGCTTTAATTTTATTTCATTAGGTCAGGCCCTAATAGACAATGCATCGGTTTTATACTTCGATGGTACAAACTGGACAACTTTGGTGAATTCGATAAAATCTACAACCTGTGGAAATGGTCAGGGACAATGGACGGCATATTCCGTGCCTTTGCCTTCATCGGCCAACAACAATTCAAACGTAAAGATTGGTTTCCGGTGGGTGAATAACGACGATGGGGTGGGTACAGATCCCTCGTTTGCCGTTGATGAAATTAAACTCACAGGAACCACGGCCAGTCCAAATGCGCCTCAACCTTCTTTTACTGTGGCAACAACAGCTTGCTCCAACGACACCTTGTCTTTAAACGGAACAGCTACGAATGGTCCAACATCATGGCAATGGCAATCAAATCCCTCAGGGCCTGTGTTCACGAGTCCGACATCACAAAACACATCCGTTCTTTTTTCTGCCGGCGGCACTTACACAATTACCTTAACGGCAACGAATGGTGCAGGTTCGGGTAGTGCGACTCAGGTGGTGATTATAACAACCGCGCCGCAGGCAACAGCGAGCAATGCCGGACCGTATTGCACGGGAGATATCATCAATTTATTCTCCTCAGGCGGAGGAACGTATACGTGGAGCGGACCAATGTCTTTCAGTTCAACGCAACAAAATCCTGCTATCAGCAATGCGCTTCCGATTATGAGCGGTCCTTATTCTGTAACGGTTACTTTGAATGGTTGTACATCAACCGCGACGACCTCCGTAACAATAAATGCTTGTACATCAATTGGTGAAACAAATTTGTCGGGCTTCAAAATTTATCCGAATCCTGCAAAGGAAGAGATCATCCTCTCAGGAATTAAAAACACGCAGGTGAAAGAAATCTTATTGTTTAATTATTCCGGACAACTGCAAAAAACTCCCGCTTACAACTTGATTTCCGAAAATGAAATTTCTTTGAATGTAAACTCATTGGAAAACGGAGTTTATCTGTTTCAGGTGATGAATCATAGTGGTGGGAAATTGCATTTTCCGTTTATCGTTCAACATTAATTTGAAATAATCTGCATTGATGAAATTCAATTTTCTTCGTTATGTTGTATTTGTTTTTTTATTGCTGCAATCGACAGAAGGAAATTTGTTTTCGCAAACGGTAATCTGGACAGAGGATTTTGGAACAGGCTGTAATCAGGGAAATCTTGCTTCGGCATACGGTGGAATAAATGGCGCATGGACAGTTGCTTCAACGGGAACTAACAATGCAGACGCGAATGAGTTTTTTGTTTCTGCGATGGAGAACGGAAATGCTGCCGGCGCCTGTGGTTCTTCGTGTGGCGCTGATGCGTCGCTTCACGTAAGTAATATTGCCGTCCCGTCTCTTGGTCTGCCGGCCGATCAGGGCGCCGCATACAATGCAGGCGGATTGTGTCCAACTTTTTTTTGTGTTGCCACTGACAAGCGCGCGGAGTCACCCGTTATTAATTGTAGCGGACAGTCCACCATCACATTAAATTTTAATTATCTCGAATTCGGTGACGGAACAAACGATGATGCTTCCTTGTATTACTTTGACGGCGCTGCATGGACGCTCTTAACCAATCTCGCAAAAACAACCTGTTGTGGCGGAAATTGTAACGGTTCACTTCAGGGATTGTGGACTGCGTTTACTGTTCCGCTTCCTGCAAGTGCCAATAACAATCCGAATGTAAAAATTGGTTTTCGCTGGGTGAATAATGATGATGGTGTTGGAACAGATCCATCTTTTGCTGTTGATGATATTACGCTGACCGTTCCCGGCGGCGCGCTTTTACCGGTACCATCCTTTCCACTTTCAGGACTCGCCTGTGAAGGCACCTCCGTTGCGTTGAATGGATCAGCAACAAATTCACCTACATCCTGGCAATGGACAGTGAGTCCTGCAGGCCCGATCATTCAGAATCCGTCTTTACAAAATACCTCTATTGTTTTTCCTGTTGCAAATACATATACAGTAACGCTTACAGTTTCAAATTCAGCGGGGACAAACAGCGTCTCACAAACAATCGTTGTAAGTCCTGAACCAACTATCAATGTTACTCCCAATCCTGTTTCACTTTGTTCGGGTTCTTCTCAAAATCTGACTGCGAGCGGAACAACATCGTTTACTTGGTCACCGGCAACCGGATTAAGTTGTACGAACTGTGCAAATCCAATTGCAAGTCCTACAGTGAATACTACGTACACTGTTATTGGTACAAACGGAGTTTGTGATGACACGCTTACGGTCCCCATTACAGTTTCCTCTTCTATTTCTGCCTCAGCAACTGCGGGCTCACCTTCAATTTGCTTGGGAGGAAGTACAACCTTGACGGCTACGGGAGGATCTTCGTTCGCTTGGATTCCGGATCCGAGTTTAAGTTGTACCTCCTGTCAATCACCGGTTGCATCGCCTACGGTAACAACTTCCTATACAGTTACTGTTTCAAGTGGATCATGCCCTACGGCAACAGCAGTCGTTACGGTCACTGTGAGTTCTGCGGTTCCTGCAAACATTGCTTCAACCGGAACTGTAATTTGTTCCGGTACATCCACTAATCTTACAGGCACAGGCGGCGGAACCTATTCGTGGGCTCCTGCAACAGGATTAAGCTGTACGAATTGTGCAAACCCGGTTGCTTCACCAACTGCAACAACAACCTACACGCTCAGCACAGTCAACGGCACTTGTCCAACTTCAACGGCTGTAATTACTATCAGCGTTACGCCTGCAACCGTTGCGGGAGCCAGCGCAGCCTCCTACACAATTTGCAACGGACAAAATACGTCGCTTACCGCCACGGGCGGTGGAACGTATTCCTGGTCTCCTGCGACAGGATTAAGTTGTACGAATTGCGCCAACCCAATTGCAACGCCTACGTCAAGTACAGTTTATACAGTAACGGTTACAAATGGCTCATGTCTGCCCGCGTTGGCTACAGTTGGTATTACCGTGAACAATTGTGTTCCGCCGGTTGCAAATTATACCGCCAGCACGGCTACTGTGTGTTCGGGAGATTGTATTGTATTTACCAGTACATCCACAGGCAATCCAACAAATTTCAACTGGCAGTTCATTGGTGGATCTGCTTCACCATCCACTTCAAGTGCAAGTTCGGTTGAGGTTTGTTTTTTTACACCCGGAACGTATACAGTTCAATTGAGTGTTTCCAATTCCGGTGGAAGCAATTCCATCTCTCAAACTATTTTTGTTGCACCGAATCCAATCGCGAATGTTTTCCCACCGCTCGATACGGTCATATACGGAACAAGCACAACTTTAACAGCGAGTCCCGGCGATTCAATTTACAGCTGGTCTCCTGCAGGAACAGTTTCTTGTCCTACATGTTCACTCGTAAGTGTTAGTCCTACAGCAAATACCTGGTATTACTGTACTCAAACCAATGATTACGGCTGTAGCGCAACAGATTCGGCGTACGTGGTAGTAGATTTACAATGCGGTGAAATTTTTGTTCCGTCTGCATTTTCTCCGAATGGTGATTTGAATAATGATGTGTTGCGCGTTCGGGGAAATTGTCTTGTAACCATTGAATTTTTGGTATTTGACAGGTGGGGTGAATTGGTTTTTCAGAGTACAAATCCTTCGAAAGGATGGGACGGAACATTTCGTGACAAGCCAATGGATACCGCGGTGTTTTTTTATTCGCTGAAGGCGAGTACAGCTGATGGCAAGCAACATGAATTAAAAGGAAGCGTGACATTAATCCGTTAAGAAATGCTAAGAGGCTTTTTAAAAATATTGATAGGATTCACCGGTGTTTTTTTCGGAAGCGCACAGGATTTGCATTTTTCTCAATTTGATTTGGCACCACTCGTACTAAATCCGGCGCAAGCAGGTGTTCATCATGATTTTCGCGGCGTTGCGAATTATCGTGATCAGTGGAGCAGTGTTGGCGGGAATGGTTTCAAAACAATTGGCGTATCCTCTGATTTTTCTTTGCTAAAAGAAGCAGGTCGTCCGTTTTGGATGGGCTCAGGTATTTCAGTTTACAACGATAAGGCCGGCGTAGGTCAGCTTTCTACTTTGCGCGCGGACCTTTCCTTTGCTGCTTGCGTTCCAAGCGGTAAAAATGTTTATTCGGGAGGATTGCAATTTGGATACACACAGAAATCAGTATATATGGGCGATTTTTCATGGGACAGTCAGTTCAATGGTTTTGTGTACGACGCTGCCTTGCCCACAATGGAATATTACAATAATCCGAGTTTTGGATATTTTACAACGGCAGCCGGGGCAAATTGGTATTACAGCCGCACAGAACATTACATGACATCCAATGATGAGTTAAAGGCGAATATGGGATTGAGTATTCACTATTTTAATTCTCCGCGTCAGTCATTCAAAGACCTTACAAATGAAAATTTGTTTACCAAATGGATGTTTTACGGAAATTATTCGGTGGGTCTTCATGGAAAAAATATTTGTTTTTTGCCGTCTTATTATTTTTATTTCCAAGGCCCGAGCCGTGCGTGGATGATTGGTAGTTTGGTGAAATATATTGTGACGGAAGCATCGCATTTCACGCACATTAAAAAAGCCTGCGCCATCGCTGTGGGAGGATCATATCGATCCGGTGATGCGTTAATGCTTCAATCACTATTCGAATACGATCGCTACGCAATCGGATTTGCCTACGACATGACGACTTCACGACTAAAAACTGCAAATAATACTTTCGGTGGTTTAGAAGTGAATTTCAGGTTTAATACTTCGCGTGCGCCAGGCACATCAAAATCGCGGATTTAAATACTTTCCTGTTTAGAACGGAAGTTATTCTTCATCCGATAATTTAATCGATTGATTGTCTTGTGTATTATTTCTTTAAATTTGACAATAAAAATTTATTATGTCCTCATTCCTTAATAAAGCAGCAGGTTTTTTTTATCCCCATTTAAATCGCGTGGAAATAGAAAAAAAAATAGAAGCCTGTTATGAAAACGAACAATACATTGAAGTAATTGAATTGACATCGCAATTGGATTGGAAAAATAAACCATTATCTTCCAAAGTGGCCTCTTGTTTTTTGAGGTCATTGTACTATAATAAAGGAGGCGATAAAGAAAACATATGGCAATTATCAGATCTTTTTTTAAATTTCTACGGAGACATTGCAGAAAAGGAGGATTTTGAGTTATTAAAGGCATTAATTCTTGAAAAAAAAGCAGATACTGAATATGCGAACAAAAATCATGAGAAAGCGGTAGATCTTTATGCAAAGGCGCACACATGGGTGGAAGAAAGTAATTATAAAAAAACTGCATCTCGAATTACAGAAAAAAAGATTAAAACAAAAGAAGAGTTTGTTTTATTAAATCTTTCAATTCATGAATCTAAGGGAGACAGTGAGATTGTGAATAAAAATTTTCAAAAGGGAATTGAGTTTTTCAATTCAGCGAATTCATGGGCGTTGAAAAGTACAGACAAACAAAATTCTATTCGATTAAAAGAAAAGATAAAAAAAGCTGAGGTAGACCAAATTCTATTCAATGCACTAAATTTAGAGTCAAAGGCGGACTTAATGGTTGCTAAGGGAAAATATGAAGAAGGTTTAGAACTCTATATCAACGCAAATCAATGGGCGTTAAAGAGCACGGACAGCAAAATATCTCCGCGTATTATTCAAAAAATTGATAATGCAAAAGTTGAATGGGAAAAGCAAAAAGAAAGAGATAGGGTTGCTGACCAAGAAAGGTCTTATTTGCTTTCTCGTTCATTAACTGAATTTCCAGAGCTCGCTGATGTTATAAGCCCACTTTCAAAAGGTGGTATTGAATCCGTTCGCGACTTATACCTAAAGGATAATGTTGAAATAGATAAAATACGTGGAATTACAGATGAAAAAATGGCTATAATTAGCAGTTTCAAATCCGAACATAATTTATAATCATGAGCGCAAAAGAGTCTTGGTCAACTGTCAGTAAAAGTTTAGCACCTATTTTAGGTAAGACAAAGTCAGTTAACAAATTTAAAAAAAGGCGTAATGTTCTTTTTTTAACTTCCATTGGTGTATTTGCCTTTCTCGCTTGGTTCATAATCATGCGTTGGATTTACAGAGGAATTACCAATGCAGACTATAAAGAAGAGCTTGCGCAAAAAGAATCGGAGTTGGGCTGCAATAGTATAAGAGACTGTCTTGAAAAAGATAGTGTTAAAGCAGCGAGATATCTCTTTTCTCAGGACAACATTAAAAGTGATCTTGATTTACTAGAAATTATCAAGGCCGAAAGCAATCGTTTCATTCGCGAGAAAAAATTTGAGGAAGGCTGGACTGCGCTTGAAAAAGAAAAGTTGGATTTATATAAATCCGAACTTCTTAAGCAGAAATTCGAACTTCTGACCGCGGCTGTTGACAATGCACTTTCCGAAAATAAATTAGATGAAGCAAAAAAATGGGCATTAAAAGCTTCTCCCGATCACAATAAAGACGGTTATACGAAAGAGGAAACGAATGAGTTTAATGAAAAAGAAACGCAGCGCAATCTTTTAATTAAACGCATCAAGGATTTTCAGAAATTAGGAATTTAACTACGCATTCCTTCGTTTCAATTGGATTTAATTATACGAAGGCAAAAAAGATTATTTCTGCAAAATAATCTTTTTTGAAACAGAATTGCTTGCAGTTTTTACAACCACAATGTACTCTCCTGAATACAGTCGCTGTGCATCAAAATAAGTAATGGTGCTTCCCTGATAAATGATTGACTTGTCAATCAACTTTCCGGCTACATCATATAAGAACACATTGCAATTCTCATGAATTAAACTGCCGACCTGCACTGCAATCATATCGCTTGCCGGATTTGGAAAAGCTGCAACATGAAAAAGTTCCTTGTTGTTATCTGCTATGCCGGTTGATGAAACATAAGTCGTTGTTGCCTCCGTGATAGAAGTAACTTTCTGCGCACTTTTCACGCCGTAAAAAGTTGGACCAACTGCATAAGGATATGCAGAATTCCAGTTCGCATCAACTGTCGCGAAATATGCATAGGTTCCGTTAGGATATTCCGGCGTTACACAAAATCTTCCGTTGTGCTCATCAAGATAGTCAGGATCACTCGGGTGCGAAATAAATTCATAATCTTCTCTGAAATAACCTAAGGGATAAGTTGTACTCACTACCGGGCCCGTACTTACTGTTTGTCCTGTTGGACTTGTAGTCCGCGTTGTGATGTTGCGTAACTGATATCCGGATTTCATACGTGTGACGCCTCCCGTTCCGTTGGTGTTTTTAAATCCATACGCACCATATATTGGAAAACCATCATACGCATATCCGATCAACGGCGAGTGTTGAGTTGAATCAATCATGTATAAGCCATCGGAGTCGTATAAATTGCAAATGGTGGAAATCACATTCAAATCAAGTTTATACGCCGAAGGATTTTGATGATGATGATAATTTCCCATGGCAGGATGTCCTTTTGAGCAATCAAAACCGGGACGCTCTGCAACTATTGCATCACGATTCCAGTCCATTGTTGCGCCGGGTCCGCCCGGACAAGGAGGATTTCCCGGACCTCCGCATAAAGCGTTGGAACTTGGATCCCAGGCAACACCATCGCGGTAGTCAAAAAGTGCAACTCCGTTAATGAAAATACCGATGTTACCTCCGGTAGTAGCTGTTGGCGTTCCGGTGTTTTGAACCGGAGTCAACGGAATTTTAAAAATCGCATTTTGATTAGTCGCTAAAGAAGGATTACCATCCAGAAAGGGCCCTGTAATGTAGGCAGGCACTCCTGTTGTTGTCACATAAACCCAGTTTGCAGAATATTGAACGTTTTGCACGTTAGCCTGCACGGCATCGGTAATTGGGTTTGAATTGCCTGATACATAATGACGGCCTTGTATATTCGTTGTGTTTTGCAGCCATGCACTAATTGCAGGAGAAACCTGAGCATACGCAGAAGCTCCGAATAAAAGCAGGGCAAAAGAAAATATTTTTTTCATTCTAAAGTTTTACTTTGGTAAAGGTAACCTTATTGCACTAATTTTTATCCAATAATTCTTTTGGGAATGAATTATTCGCATTAAAAAGAAAGGATTTATCGGTTAACGTGAGTAAAAACGCGATTAAATCTACTCGGTCTTTTTCACTCAAATTAATTTTTGCTTGCAGTGATGCAGAAAGTGTAGGGCTTTGATGAATTCCAGAAGTATAATGCCGAAGCACCTCCAGTAAATTTTTGAAACGTCCGTCGTGCATGTAAGGAGCGGAAAATTCAATGTTACGCAAGGTGGGGACTTTAAAAAGAAAAGAATCTTTTAGCTGCAGTGTTATTTTTGCGCGGCCGATATCATTTAAGACGGGGTCCTGCAGCAATCCGTTATTTTCAAATGAATTATTCGTGAAGAGTGGGGCTGTATGGCAGGAGTTGCAGTTTTTGAGGAATAATGAATAGCCCGTGTTTTCCTGTTCAGTGAATTTTGCTTCTTTACGCATTACACTGTCGTATTTCGAATTAGAAGAATTGAGTGTGATTAAAAATTGAGATAGGGATTTTAGAAATCGTTCTCCGCTTACAATTGTATCGCCGAAGGCCCGGCGGAATTGCTGTTGGTATTTTTTATTGCGACGAAGTTTCAAAATAACGTTCTCAATTTTTTCATCCATTTCCAGGAGATTGTGAAGTGGAGCCAGCGGCTGCGCATCGAGCGTGTGAACCGCGCCGTCCCACATAAAGTTTTTTTGCCAGGCCAGATTCATGAGCGCCGGCGCATTCCGCGTTCCGATTTTATCATCGATGCCATGGCTTAAGGCATGATCGCTGTGCGCAAAGGCGTTGTAGGGGGAATGGCAGGACGCACATGAAATTGTGCTGTCGCGCGATAAAATGGGATCGTAAAATAAAAATCGGCCCAGCTTAATTTTTTCTTTTGTAAGTGAATTGGTTTTGAAATTGTAAAAGGGTCGCGGCCACCCTTTCGGGACGATGAACAACTCATTTTTTAAAAAAACAAAACCGGTTCCGAGAATAAAAAAAATGAACAGAAAAGGTAAAACCTGTTTTGATTTCATTTCATTTTACCGAAAATGATTTGGCTGCTAATTTTGATAAGTCAACGGCCTTAACTGACGGCGACATAACCTTATGTTGATCTTTTAAATCAATTGCAGACAAATATTTTTTGATGTCAAATACAATAACATTATTTTTTGACGTTGTGTTTTTTTCAAATTCAAAAATTAATTTCTGACAGGCAAGAAAAGGAGGCAGAAAACCTCCCAGATGAAATACTATGGAACTATTTTCTCCTGCCATGGATTTTAAATTTGCTTCCAGCTTCATGTTAATATAACCGCTTTGCCATGTCCAATACATGCCTTTTGCAGGATCCAAATCTCCCGTACCAATTCCATTCGTGTTGGTCAAACTGTCAATGCCTAAAACGAATTCTATTTTTTCAAGATTATGAGTGAAAGTAGCTGTGGTTCGAACAAAAAATGAATTCGTATCACGAATATCAATTAAATGAAAAGTCGGCTTATCAAAAAAACAGTTGTTGTTCTGATCAATTAATTTCAGCGAAGAAATATAAAACCGCAAGACGTCAATCGTGATGCTGTCATTTTGCGACAACGGATAATATTTTCCCGGCATTACTATTTCATTTTCAAAAACAGGAAGGAATTTTATTTCTACCAAATCATTTTTTCGCTGGGAAATAGCCGTAAAAAAAATCAGCAAATAAAATGTAAAAAAGAAATAACGCAATCTGATTTTTTTAAAAGAAAGCCTCATTGACCGATTACTTGAATCCAACCTTTTAATAAACGTTTTGTCAATCCTTCCAGTCGAATTTCATAAACTGTACAGGTGTAGTAATAGATACCATTCACACATACTTGATTGTTTTGTTTGTTTTTGCCGTCCCAGTTTATTGCAGGGTCATGCGTTTCAAATACCAAAAGACCCCAGCGATTAAAAATTTGTAAATCAATTTTTGAGATGAATTTATTTTTTACGGGAACGAAAAAATCATTGATGCTGTCTCCGTTGATGGTAATAATATTTGGCAATTCGTATTCCGGACAATTATCCAGACAAACCTGGGAAACTATCGGACTCTCATTTCCAAAAGAATCAATTGCAGTAACAGCAAAGCAGCCGGCAATACTTGTATTACCATCAAAAATATAAATCGTGTCAGTAACCAATGTAATTGAATCCAGCAATACAAATTGTCCGTTGAGTTGATTTTTGTAATAAATTTTGTAATAAAGAACATCGTCCGCGCAATTGCCGTTTGGATTTGTCCAATTAAGTGTGGCGAGAACACTGTTGCAGTTGCCCTGCGCATTCATCGTAGGTTGACAAGGCGGTTCCGTGTCCATCGGAATTGCACAAACTTCCTGACTGAAATTAATCAGCGGATGAAAAATGTCAGGATCGGAATATTGTCCCACACTTTTTATTTTGTAGCAATAGGTTTGTCCGTTTATTAAACCCGCATCCGTATAATTTGTTTGCGTAGTGCTGTCAATTAAAATCCAATTCGCTGATCCGGGTGCACTTTCCCGAAAAACATGATACTTATAATTTGACCAAGGTGTTGTTGCGTTCCAGTTGAGTAGTATTTTATTGTCGAAACCCTGCGCCGATAAAAATACCGATGAGGCTTTTTGTGTGCTGCCTTTTAAAATTCCATTGCAGTAAAATTCTACTTTGTAAACATATTGCATCGAGCTTGTATTAAGACCCCCTGAACTATACGATGTATCTGCTAAAGTCGAAAACTGGGCAAAATAATTTTTAGTGATGGAATGAATGGCACTGAAATTTCCGTTTATGCTAACCGATTGCAGCAAACGAAATTCGTAAGGACCTGGATTTGCAAGGGTATCAAGTTTGTCAGGATTATTTGCATCGACAATTGGTTTGGTCCATTTAACGTTGATGCTTCCGTTTGTTGCCGAAGTGAATTGCACATCAGCATTTGTCAGGATTGGCACATCACGTAATAAATGATTGCAGATTGGACTCGAAGCATAGGTTTGAGCGCCATCTCCGAATAATCCGACTACAAGATAACTGTAATCAGTACCATGCGTTAAGCCTAGTCCATTGTTGTCATCAATAAAAGTAGTATCTCCTAATCCGTTTGTATATCCAATCAGCGTAAATCCGACATAGGAAGGAACACCTGTCTCACAAGCAGCGGGAGTCCAGTTTATGCACGAATCTGCCCGGTAAATTAAATATCGGTAAATATAATTTCCATTTGACTGACTGCATGGACTGTTGTTCCAGCTTAGCAACATTGAACTTCCCGAAGGGGAGGCGGAGAGGTTGTTAGGCCCGGGTGCAACTACGGTAATAAAAAAAGTTTCAAAATCAATTAATGGAATCATGTTGTCATTGTCCTCTGCTTTTACTGTAACCATGTACGGTTGCGCCCGTACGTGCTGACAATCCGTATTCCAGGTGAATGTTCCGGTTGCAGGAGTTGTTGAAGGCGTGGAAAAAAATTGTGCGGGCGAGTGGGTAAGAACGTAAGGGCCACCATATGAAGTAAGTGTAATTATTTGTGTAGGATCAGGATCAGAAGCAGTTACTGTGACGGCAACAGGCGTGCCGGCGGTGACACAAATATTATTTACATCTGCAATTGAAGGTGCAATATTGTTGCAAGGTCCTACAGTAACCTGCATGTCGCGCAAAACGTATCCCACCTGAAAAGGATTTCCATCCAAATCTTTTCTCCATTCACGAATGATAAAGGCAAAATTATATTCTCCTTGTAAATTTGGAGAACACCAGGTAAAATCCCCTGTTACAGGATCAATCGAAACACCTGATGGCATAGAATAACCAAATACATGTACACCACCGTCACCATAGCAGGTGTCTAATTCATAAGATAAACTATCGCCATCGATATCAAATGCACCCGCGTTATGTATAAAGCAATTACCAACGCAGGCGTCATCGATGGGCGGATTCGTTAATATGGGAGAGGAATTGGGCCCGCTGAATGAGCCGATACATAATTCTGATTTTATATAAAAAGGAATACTCAGTGAGTTGGGAATATTTAATACGCCTTGATTTCGGTTAGGGTCTGACATAGTGAGCGTGTAGCAATTCGGACCCGGAAAGGTATGTGTGGTTTTGTAAACATTAAGTTTTATCCAGGTGTCAATCATTACGCCATCAGCCACGTTTTGTGTGCAAAGATTTCCTGTAATGCCGTTGACCCGAGGCACAGCATCAGAACTGCCGTCGCCGAAATATAAAGTATCATAGCAGCGGTCTGCATTGGTGTTGTAGGTGTTTGTATAAGTAGTGATAACAATTTCATAGGTATATCCATAAAGCCATTTGTAGGTTATTTCTCCCGCACGATTATGTGAAGCGTATAGGCGATTTGAAAAAACCGAGAGCAATAGAAAACAAAAAACGACAATAGAAAAACGCATAACACTTGTGATACGAATTTACTCAATTTACCAGTCGGGAAATGTGAAAAGTAAAAACAAAAATGACACTCAAAGAAATCTTTTCCAGTTTGTTTCAGGATGTATTGGTTTATTTTCGAAGAGGTGGGAATACATTTCTAAAGAAAAAAAAGGAGACAGTAGAATTGCTTTGGTTCCAAAGCCGTTGAAAATACCAAGTTCAGGATGTGTGTGGTGTATGCCTATTACCGGGCGTCGGTCGATTACGGATGGACGAATTCCGGCAATTCGTTTTTTAACGGAAAACGGAACATTCAACAATTTTTTCAATTGTGATTCCAGTTGCGTCTGCTTGGCGGAAGTTATATTTTCATCCAGCTCATTCCAGTCGTAGGTGGCACCACAAATGTAATTTTCCTGATCGTTTGGTAGAATAAAGATTCCTTTATTCAGAATGTGATTCAATGTAAGCTGTGGCGCGTGAAAATGTAATAATTCTCCCTTTGCCGGCTTAAGTTGAACGGCCTCGAACGGTGAAGGTAAAGAAAAGCGCCATCCCTCACAGAATATTGTTTTTTCAAACATATTTCCTTCGAAAAAATACAGCCCTTCATGTAAACAGGTTGAATCAAACGCAAATTTTTTTTCATACAGACTATTTTGCGCAATTAGCCAGTCTCGGGTTTTCTGAATAAATTTTTCGGTGTTTACATTGCCGCTCTCTTCAACAAATGCGAATCCATAATCAGGCGGAATCAGCCCGGTCAAAGAAAATTGATCTTTGAGGTAAATATGATTGTCAAGATAATTTTTTAAGTCACCTTGTTTTTTTTGCCACAAATCAGCTTCCTGTTTTTCAGTGAAAAATTTTAAAATTTTTATTCGACGAAGTAAACTTGTTCCTAAAAAATTTTCTGCCTCTGCAAAAAAATCATGCATTGCCGGAATCGCTTCATCGGCCATCCAGCTTTTAGTCATTCGTTTAAATACAATCGGATTCCAGATTCCCGCAGCCACGCGTGACGAGGCGGAAAGTTCAGGCGTGTCTACAACTTGAAAAGCGATATTTTTTTTTCGAAAAGTGTGTGCAAGTACTGATCCCGCAATTCCTTGTCCGATTATAAGTACCTGATACTTTCGCATGAAGAAATTATAAATTCTCCCACTTCTTCCAATCCATCTCCTCACCCGATAGAATGGAAAGGTAATTATGGTAACGCTCCCCGTCGATTTTTCCTTCTTCCAAGGCAGACAATACCGCGCAACCCGGTTCGTTGGTGTGCGTGCAATTATTAAATCGGCAATCGTGCATGAGTGCCCTGAATTCAGGGAAGTAATGACTCACTTCTTCGCGCTTCATTTCCAGCAATCCAAGCTCTTTTATTCCTGGTGTATCAATAATAAATCCGCCAAATTCGAGATCAAACAATTCTGCAAAAGTTGTGGTATGCATTCCCTTTAAATGAGCTTGCGAAAGGTTTCCGGTTTTTAATTCCAGTCCCGGTTGTATTGAATTGATAAGGGTTGATTTACCAACTCCCGAGTGTCCTGCTACCAACGAAACTTTGTCTTTTAAAATTTCTTTAACCAATACCAGCGAATCCTTTTCAAATGAAGAAATCTGGTAGCAGGGATAACCGATTTCGGAGTACAGCTTCACGAGTTCTTGCTGAAGTTTTTTTAAATCATTATCCAGCAAATCGGTTTTATTGAAAAGTAAAACCGCCGGAATCCGATAAGCTTCTGCCGTGACAAGAAAGCGATCAATGAAACCTGTTGAGGTACGCGGAAGCACCAGTGTTACCACTAAAAGTGCCTGGTCAACGTTACTCGCCAGAATGTGAGCCTGATGGGATAGGTTTAAACTTTTTCTGATGATATAATTTTTCCGCGCATCTATATTAATTATGGTGCCGGTTTCGCTGTCTTCCATTTCAACTTCAACATTGTCGCCAACCGCAATCGGATTTGTTGTTTTACGTTTATCAAGTCGGATTTTTCCGGCGAGCCGACACTTCAAACGCTTACCGTCTTTTGCTCGAACCCAATACCAGGATCCGGTTGATTTTACAACAACAGCACGAATAATTTCAATTTTTTTCAAGGACATTCTCTTCGAAAATACATTATTTTAACCGAATTCGGTTTCCAAATCAATTACTTTGGAATTTTTTCCATGATTTTTCGGGTAGTGAGCACGGAAACCTAACCTCAATTAAAATGAAGCCATTTCATTGAAGCAATTAAAATCCTAATTTCGCCCTCATCAACAAAAACGAAATATGCTGAAAAATATCACGCTGATTTTTGGAACAACACTAATCATTTTGCTTGCCTGTAAATCAAAGCAAAATACCTCAACGGCTACCATCGTTCAAACTCCTCCGCCCAATGAGATTGCTTCAACGTCAGAAATAAAAATACCTGAAAAAACTAAACCAACGTCTAAAAATTATCGCGCGAGCAACAGCCGAAGCACCGATTTGTTGCACACCAAACTGGAAGTGCGTTTCGATTGGCAGAATTCATGGCTCTACGGAAAGGCGACTATCGAATGTAAGCCGTATTTTTATCCTACCTCCTTACTTTTTTTAGATGCTCGCGGAATGGATATCTACAAAGTTCAATTAGTGAAAAATGGTGTTAATACAGATCTCAAGTATAAATACGAAAATGATTCCTTGAAAATAGAACTGGATAAAACCTATACTCGCGACGAAAAATATACGGTGTTTATTGATTATAAATCCAAGCCTGAAGAATTGAAAGAGGGCGGAAGTGCGGCAATCACCAGCGATAAAGGTTTGTATTTCATCAATCCAAAAGGAGAAGATCCCGATAAAATGCCACAGATATGGACACAGGGAGAAACGCAAAGCAACAGTGCCTGGTTTCCGACAATTGATTCGCCGAATGAGCGAATGACAGAAGAAATTTTAATAACTGTAGATGATAAGTATACTACCTTATCAAACGGAATTTTAAAAGCGCAGAAAAAAAATACGGACGGTACACGCACGGATCATTGGGTGATGGATTTGCCGCATGCTCCTTACCTGGTGATGATGGGTATCGGTGAATTTAAAATTGTGAAGGATTCCTGGAAAGGGAAAGATGTTTGGTATTACGTAGAAAAAGAATTTGAGCCGCATGCAAAATCTATATTCGGAAATACGCCGGAAATGCTTGAGTTTTTCTCTACCCGTCTTGGCGTGCAATATCCCTGGCAGAAATATTCGCAGATTATTTGCCGTGATTATGTAAGTGGGGCGATGGAAAACACCTCCGCAACGCTTCATGGCGAATTTCTGTATCAGACTGAACGGGAGAAACTGGATGGTGATCAGGAATCCGTTATTGCCCACGAATTGTTTCATCAGTGGTTTGGTGATTTGGTTACTTGCGAAAGCTGGAGCAATCTTCCGCTTAATGAATCGTTTGCCACATACGGAGAATATTTGTGGAATGAGTATAAATACGGTCGTGACAAGGCAGACGAGGAAGGCTATCAAAGCAGGTCAGGTTACATGGCCGAAAGCCGCCAGAAGAAAAAAGAACTCATTCGTTTTGAATATAAATCACGTGAGGATATGTTTGACGGCCACTCTTACAACAAAGGAGGGCAGGTATTAAACATGTTGCGCAGATATGTAGGGGATGATGCGTTTTTTGCATCGCTAAAAATGTATCTTGAAAGGAATCATTTTTCTTCCGCCGAAATTCATAATCTGCGGCTGTGTTTTGAAGAAGTTACCGGTGAAGACTTAAACTGGTTTTTCAATCAGTGGTTTTTATCAAAAGGGCATCCGGATGTTAATATTGAAACAAGTTACAATGCCGAATCATCCAGTGTTTCTATTAAAATTACCCAGCAACAGGATTTTGATAAAGGAATTCCTTTGTTTACGCTTCCCGTTAAAGTTGATGTGTATTTCTCCGGGAAAAAAGTTCAGAAAATTTTATGGTTTAAGGAAGCTGAACAAACACTCAAAATTGACGGCATAACATCAGTGCCAGATTTAATTAACGTGGACGCAGATAAAGTGATGTTATGGGAAAAAACAGAAAACAAAACCACAGCAGAACGTATTTTTCAATTTAAAAACGCACCGCTTTACCTCGACAGGCTTGAAGCAATTGAAAACCTCGGTAAAGCAGTAGAATCACCGGAGTATAATTTTGTGCAATTGGTACTGAATGATAATTACGAAGGGCTTCGTTTAAAAGGAATATCAATGGCCGGTAAAATGGGATCAATAAGTGCTGAGATCAAGGCAAAGCTGATTCAAATGGCGAAAGAAGATAAATCAGCGCCTGTTCGGGCAGCAGCGATAAAAATTCTTGCAGATAAACTCATGAGTGAGGAAGTGAAAACTGTTTTAATAAACGGACTAAATGACCGTTCATACCGTGTGATGGCAAACTCGCTGGATGGCATTGCCTTAGCCGACCCCACACTCGCGAAACAAAAAGCAAAACAGCTGGAAAATGAATCAAGTGCCTCTGTACTTTTTGCTGTGATGGACGTATATGCTCAGAACGGAAACGATGACAACCTTAATTTTTTTATGGAAAAAGCGAAGGAGTTCTCAGGCTTTGAGGCTATCGGTTTTTACAACATTTTCGGAATGTTTTTAAAAAAATGTAACGCAGAAAACACCATTAAAGGAGCCGAATTTATTTTAGCAAAAACACGTGGTACTCCAAATCGTTATGTTGCATTTGCCTCCCAAAAAGTGTTACGTGATCAGGTAAAGCGTTTTGAAGAGCGCGAGACAGGAATTAAAGTTGCCATTGCTGAAAATCAAAAAACCGGTAAATCTACTTCAGAACTCGAAAGTGAACTCAAATCGGTTTCATCAACCCGTGACGAGCTGAAACAGATTCTGGACGAAGCGAAAAAATAATTTGTTTTATAACGAACAATAATAGTTTTTCTTTATCATGTATGGTATTAATCCTCCTCCTTCATTAAAGGATGGCGACGTCATCGCAATTGTTGCTACCGCCAGAAAAGTAACTCCGGAAGAGATGTTTCCCGCAATTGAATTTTTAAAGGAAAATGGGTTTCGTGTTCTGTGCGGTAAAAATCTTTATGAGGTGGAAAATCAATTTGCGGGAAGTGACAAGCAACGCGCGGAGGATTTACAATGGGCCATCAACCAACCCGAAATTAAAGCGATTCTGATTGCCCGGGGAGGATACGGAACCATGCGCGTACTTGATTTAGTTGATTTTTCACCCTTGAAAAAAAATCCGAAGTGGATTTGTGGATTTAGTGATGTAACAGCCTTGCATCTTCATGTGCAATCACATTTGAATCTGACAACCTTACATTGTGTTATGCCAATCAATTTCGGGAAAAACAGAGAAGCCTTTGAGTCACTTGTGAATGCTTTGCGGGGAAATGTACAGCGGTACGTGTGGGAAGGTTCGGAATTTGATCGCAGCGGTAGCACGGACGGAATTTTGGTGGGAGGAAATTTATCACTGCTATACGCATTAACAGGAACAGCATCAGACATAACTACTGACGAAAAAATTTTATTTATTGAAGATCTTGACGAATATCTTTATCATTTAGACCGGATGATGATGAGTTTACGGATGGCAGGCAAATTAAAAAATCTGAAAGGCCTTGTTATTGGGGGATTAAGTGATATGAAAGACAACGTTGTTCCATACGGAAAAACAGCCACCGAAATTATTTTAGATGCTGTGAAAGATTATTCTTTTCCGGTCTGTTTTAATTTTCCTGCGGGGCATATCGATAGAAACCTTGCGCTTTATCTTGGTCGAAAGGTTGAGTTTTCCGCTGATAAACATTTCGGAAAGCTGGTATTTAAATAAAAATATCAACAGGATAATTTGAGCAGAATTAAGCAGGGAAGGATAAATTTGGGACATGTTAGATAAAAAAACAAAAGGTTTTATAGGTGAGTGCATAGCCGCTTCCTTTCTGCAAAAAACCGGCTTCGGCATTTTGAATAAAAACTGGCGGCATAAAAAAGGGGAGTTGGATATTGTTGCTAAAAAAGATGATCTACTGGTTTTTGCTGAGGTGAAAACCAGAAGTACAAAGATGTTTAAAAACAGAGATGCCGCAGTAAGTCCTAAACAACGCAACACAATAATACGCACTGCACATCATTTTCTTGAACAATTTCACGAGCCCGTTAAACATATTCGTTTCGACATTTTATACCTCTTTGATGATGGCTTCAGTTTTGAGATTGAACATGTTCAGGATGCCTTTTATCCCCAGCTTAATGAATTTTAGTTTAACTTTCTAACGTGAAAATTCATTTCCCGCTCGCTGAAGCTGTAATTTCAAATTTACATTTGATTTTTGAGGAAGGCAGATATGCAGATCGTGTCATTGAACATTGCTTTAAAAAAAACAAAAAGTGGGGAGCACGTGACAGAAGGTTCATTGCTGAAAATACATATGACATTGTTAGAAATTATCGCCTTTTGGCTGAATGTGCAGGATCAAAGCAGCCCTGGATGTTATTGGCCGCGCATTGGATAAAAAATGGCATTCAATTACCGGATTGGAAAGAACTAAATGGCATTAATCCTTCCTATATAGTCAATAAATTAAAAGATACTGAATTGACCTTTGCAATAAAAGAGTCGGTGCCAGACTGGATGTGTGAATTAGGTAAAGTCGAACTTCCCGAAATCTGGGAAACTGAAATGACGGCGCTAAATAAAGAGGCGCATGTCGTTCTTCGTACGAATACATTAAAAATTACACGAAAAAAGTTACAAGAGGCACTCCTAAAAGAAGAGATCTCAACTTTTGAATCAGACGAAATGCCTGAAGCCTTGATATTGGAAAAACGTCAATCCGTATTTAGTTCTCAAGCGTTCAAAAACGGGTTTTTTGAGATACAGGACATAGCTTCTCAACATGTGGCGCAATTTACGGATATCAAACCCGGGCAACGCGTAATTGATGCGTGTGCCGGCGGGGGAGGAAAGTCATTGCATCTTGCCGCGTTGATGCAAAACAAGGGCAAAATTATTTCCATGGATGTTGAAGAATGGAAGCTGAATGAATTAAAAAGGCGTGCTGCACGTGCAGGTGTTCAAAATATTGAAACGCGATTAATTGGCAGCAACACGGTGCAAGGTCAGAAAAACTCAGCAGACCGACTATTGTTGGATGTTCCTTGTTCAGGAACAGGAGTTTTAAAACGAAATCCAGATGCAAAATGGAAATTAACACCTGAACGCATCCAAGAAATAAAAAAAACACAGGCAAAAATTCTGCTTGACTATTCTGTGATGGTAAAACCCGGAGGAAAATTAATTTATGCAACCTGCAGTATTTTTCCTTCCGAAAACCAACATCAGGTAAAAAGTTTTCTTCAAGAAAACCCGGCATTTATCCTGGAGGAAGAAAAAACAATTCTGCCCTCCGCAGGTTTCGACGGATTTTACATGAGCCGATTGATAAAATCAGAGTAAAGTAAACGTCACTGAATCACAATTCGCTGGACTTTTCGTGTAGTGCCTTCTTTTAGCACAGCCACATATACCCCGGCCGCTAATCCCTCCAGCGAAATTTTTCCTATTGACAAACCTTCCAATAAATTGGTTTCTTTCAAAAGGTAACCAGATAATGAATAAAGCTCAATTGTTTTTCTGATTTCGTTAGAACCGAGTTGTATTCTCAATTCATTTTGAGCAGGATTAGGGAAGAAAAGATTATTGACCACCTGCGTCGCCCCTTCGATTCCGGTTGTAATTGGAACAATACAGCAATTTCCGCCGCCGCTCACAAGGTAATTACCGGTCCAGCATCCGTATTGCGTCTGATGGTAATACATTTTACTTCCGGGAAATTGATTGTAGAAATAATCTACAATTTGATCAGGCGTGTTACAACCACCTTGGTTTGTGCTTGCGTTACAGGAATAATTACAGATAATACTTCCGTTGCCATTCCCATTACTAAGTGTTGCCGCCGGTACAAAATTAATTGAAACAATATTGGAAGGAACGCCATAAACCCCTTTCACACCTATATTAGGCGAACAATGAACATTAGAAGAATTATAATATCCCGCATAAACCACTTTGGCTACGTTCGCAGCAAAGGGCCCACTAATAATTACGGAATCATCCTCATAGCTCACAATCCCGATTTGAATGTTAGGAATGTTTACATCAACAGACAAGCGTAATGTTCCGCCGTCGTAATTGGAGTAAACAATGAAATTTCCGGTTGAATCGCAAACTGAGTTTTGGGAGTTCGCAAAAAGTTGAACTGCCAAAAAAAACGTGAGGAAGTAAATTTTTTTCATTTAGGTTGGTTTAATAATTCAATGAAATTAAAAAATATATTCCTATGCATAATTAGTGCATAATAACTTTTTTACTGTTTATAATCGTGTATATATTTTAAAAATTCTTGAATCGCTCATGAAAAACAGTTGCAACTGTTTTTTCTTATGGGTTGACGGCAACAACTGGCAATTTATCATACGGCCTGTTTTCGGAAAGTCCAGTAGCGTATGAAAATTAATTTACAATTGACATCATCGGTTTGTAACATTGAAATGTAACCTTTAATTTTAATTTACGTTTCAGCAAAAGATTTTCCACTAAAATGCTTAAGACTAATTTTTTTTACCTTCTATTTGTTACGCTTAGCGTTCTGACTTGCAGGCCACAGTCACTTGGTAATTTAGAATCTGATGGGCCTCAGTTGTATTTTCAGCCAACGCCAAAAATGTTTCCTTCCTCCTGGTATGATAAAGAAATAAAAGCACAAACAGCAGCGCTTCCCGACCAAGAAGTTAAACGCAGTACCCAATGTTTACAAGAAGCCTTAAAAAAATATCCCAAAAAAATTATTACTGAAAATCTTACAGGTGTTTATGTATTAGGTAAACTAAATTTTTATGGTTTGAATTATGGCGGAACCTACTATAAATCTACTGTTTTTATCGGAAATAAGGGCGTAGAAAATGGTTATACTGATGAATGGTTGCAACAAACTTTTCATCATGAATTTTCAAGTATTTTATTAAAAAATTACAGAAATTATTTTAATGAAAGCGAATGGTTAAAATGTAATTCTTCGGATTTTACATACGGATCAGGAGGAAAAAACGCTATTGCAGAGGGTAAGTCTTCCTCAGAATTTGACTCAAATTTTAACCAAATAGGCCTATTAAATCAATACAGTGCAGCCGAATTAGAAGAAGATTTTAATGAGTTCTCTGAAAATTTATTTTATCCCCATGAAGGGTTCAACCATGTTTTGGAAAAATATGCTGCCATCCGAAAAAAGAGAGAAATTCTTATTGATTTCTATCAGCATATTGACCCATCATTTACTAAATTATTTTTTGATAATATTTTGTCTGGAACCGCTGATGAACCTTTAAACGGAAAATAATTCCTATTAAAATCTATGAAAAAGAGAAATAATAAAACACTTTTTGCCGCTTGCCTGTTTTCTTTATCTAATATTATTTCTGCCCAAAGCAAATCCGCCGGTGTGGCATTCGAACAAAAAGAAATCGCGGTTGTATATTTAGGTTTGGATAACACAATTCTTATAGGTTCTCAAACGCCCTTCAGCTCGGTTATTGCAGAGAATGCATCGGTTAGTTTAACAAGTAATGCGAATGAATATATTTTGCGTCCAACTTTGCCCGGAAAGTGTACACTTAGTGTTTTAGCGGGCAGGGAGATAATTGCAAAAAAAGTTTACACCGTTAAACGAATCCCGTCCCCTCAAATTATGGTAGGCGCAGTAAAAAACGGAGAAAAAATCACCAAAACTGAATTGTGTTCAGTCAACTCCCTTAATGTTACGCTTGAAAATTTTCTATATCCAGTACCCTTCAGCGTAATTTCTTACGAAGTCACAATCATTTCATCATCTGGTCTGAGTCCGCTTTCGTTTTTGGGTTCTGGAAATCAAATCGCAGAGGCATGCAAGAATGCGTTTAAATCGTTAGAGGCTGATGACAAAATTTACGTTGATGCAAAAGTTAGAGGACCTGACGGCGTGGTAACATCTTTAGCCCCGCTTAAAATTCAAATTGAGTAAAAATTTTACGAGTTAAAATCTGATTCGTTTCTAGTTTCTTTTTATTGAAACAGACTTCATCTTATCTCATTAATTTAGGGTAGAAAAATAACATCTAATATTGATCATTGAAGTTTCGAATTATTAAACCAACGAGAATACATTTATTCGTTAATTCAACATCAGCTTTCGTGTAATTCGTTTGTTCTTTGTTCTCAGCACAACTGTATACATCCCTTTACTTAACGCGGATAAATCGGCTTCTAAACTCATGGTTGATGTATTGTTTAGTTCACGAGTATACAACACTTTGCCCATCAGGTCGTGTACCGTTACCGTTCCATCTTCCGCGCGCTGAAGATTAATATCAATGAATACGTGGCCGTTGGACGGATTAGGAAAAACATTCATGGCATCACGCTCATTGTAAATGTATTCTTGTGTTCCTACATTTAAACCAATGTTGATTTGCTGATAGATTTTTCCTCCGAAATCAGAATCAAATATCTTCAGAATCGAATTTCCTGATGATGTTTTGAATCGCACGTACCCATTTCCCTGGTTTTGATTCGCCCACCACTTTAAACCATCCTCACCTGAGTCAATTAATTCAAACTCATAACAATCGCTGGGTAAATCAAGGGTGTCCTTGTAGGTTGTATTTGGCGACAACCCGCTTTTGTAGAGTACAATTGTTCCTGCACTGTTTTTAACAGTGTATTCGTTTTCCCAAGCATAATTATTAGTGCGCAATTCAACAACGAATTTTGAAGGAAGTACAAGCGGCGGAGTAAATTTGCTGTAACGAGTATTATTGGGAGAATATTGATCGGTTCCTCCGTTTGGATTACTGATGGTTACACTAAATTCAGTTGCGCTTGCCAGCCAATTAAAATTTCCTAAGGTTATTGTTTCGGTTTCGAGAAAACCTAAATTACCGGTCCAGTTAAACACCGAAGGAGAAGTGCCTACGAGCCCATATTGAATTGTAAGCGAAGTCAAAGGAGTTGTCCCTGTGTTTTTAATTTTGATAACAGGATTTGTACAAATGGGATTATATCGTCCCCACATTTGATCGATTGTTGGTGACAAAATATCTTCAACGGCCGCATCAAGGGTAAAATTCGGCGCTGAATAATAAACAACCTGATCTTCAATCTGCCAGTAATCCCAGCTGCCGGTGTTGGTATAAGGCTGTAAATCATGATCGAGAATTGCTGTATCGCCGGGAGTTACGTAAGGCGTTAGTTCGAAGTCGTATGTCCATACCTCAGCGCCTGGGCACCAGTTGCTTCGGTCGTACACCCAGGTGCCGCCCTGCGGATATAAGGGGTTGAGGTCGCAGTTATCGCGCCAAGCTAGTTTTGAGAATTGTTGTACTCCATTCACTTTGTAGTAATGAGAACGCGGACAAAATTCAGAGCAATTGGAAGGAGTATCCATGCCGTGTCCGGTTACGCGTGATTTCCATCGTGCATTTGCGGCATTCGAAGGAATTTCAACACTCAGCGGCACAAGGTGATTTTCTATTGGATTCGAAGCAAAACCATAATCAAAATTACCGTTCCATAAATTTCGGATACCTACAACGTCACGTGGTGGCGTTCCTACGATCATCAAAAACTGAACATCCAATAATTCCTGCCAGTTACCGGCAGACAAATGAACCGAATCGTGTAATAGGGTCACGTAATCACTCACGTCAAATGTCCATATCCATCCGTTTCCTAATGAAAGGCCAATTCCGTACGGTGTTATGTAGCGCCCTAATTCATAACGGATCACTTGCGGAAATTTATTGTACCATGTGTAATGCGAAAGATAAATGACGCTATCAGCACTTGCTATATCTGTAATTGGCCAGGCAATAAGGGTATCAGAGGGAATGGAAGGATTTACAATTGAGTCGTTAAAAGCTAAAATTACCATCGGAGCATTCGCAACGGAATCCGTTACCATCACCGAATCCAGATAGGAAGTGTAAACGCCTTGTTCTAAAGTAATCTGCGGACGAAGTTTTGTTTTGGCGAAGGAGTTTTCAATTTCTACGGAAGGAATCAAATCATTCTTTACGCCGGAAAGCAATGAATTTGCATGATTACCTGCTGCAGAATCTGCAACGCTGATCAAATTGCCGTCGTTGCATTTTAAATGCATCATTAGGTACATATAATTCGAGTCTGTTGGCGAAACAGGCTTGTTCATCAACGCTGTAATTTCAATTGGCGAAAGTGTTTTATTGAGTACTGTAAATTCGTCCATTCGTCCTGCGTACGACTGAGATCCATTCCAGTTTCCCTGTCCAATACGGAATTTCTTAATGCCCTTCATTCGCTTCGTTTTACCGGTACCGCTGTGCCACAGCGTACCGTTCAGGTAAATTTTCATTTCTCCGGTTCCTACGTTTTTGGTGAAGGCCCAGTGATTCCATTTTCCCTCGTATTCACTCACAGTAGCTGCTTTGTTGATCCGGTCGTATCCTGAATTTCCGGCATCCCAATACACATTGGCGTCACCCCAGGGCATGTGTGCATTTATCACACGGTTGTTTGCCGAATCAACCGCTTCAAAACAGGTACCGTTCATGGGTTGCAAAGCAGTATCACCGAAAGCCCAATAAGCAACAGTAATAAACGAGTCAAGCGACGCGATTGCAGGATTGAGTGGGACATCAATGTGACCACCCGGAATTGCTTCAATACTGCGGTTGTTGTTAGCGTTTACAAGACCTGATACAAATGAAATGGTGCTGTCCGCTGCGAGAATGTTATCTGATCCGACTGAAACATTATCGTACATCACTTCAATCAATAAATTAGAGACACCATCCCAGTTAAACGGAGAGGTAAACTGCAAACTGTTCCATCCTCCCGCAGCAAAGGATGTGTTTTTAAAATAAACCGGATTAAAACCTGAATTCAGAAAAGTAGAATTATCCAACGAATCAAGTGCAGTATGACGCATACGAATGTGAAGGTTACGTAAATTGCTTCCTGCTGCCTGAACAAAAAACTGTAATCCTGTGATGTTACCGGCTGATAATCCAGCTGAAATCAACTCGGACGCCTTCCATAAATATTGGGCGCGCGAAACAGCGTTGGAAGAGGCTACCGGATGTGCAGTTGAGTAATTTCCAGTTCCGATAGTTGCGGTGGTCAGTGAAACTGTGGAAGTATTTACTGTAAAATACTGGTAAGAATTGGAAGTGGAGTAGGTAGGCTGAAAAGAAAAAGCCACGCTGTCAGGACTTGTTGAGTTAACGATGATTGTAGGTTGAATTACAGCGTTAGAATCGAGTAAGCCGGTAGGTTTGTAGAGGTAGGTGTTGGTAAGATAATCCCACTCGCCGCATGCCGGATTTTGAGCGGGATTACATTTGAGTTTGTATTTCATCACCACTTTTTCAAAGCGAAGCGTGTCGGAAGGAAACATGAACCATGCGTCTTGAGGAGATCCGAAGGTGAACGTTTGCACAACAATAGTATCGCCTGGATTATATTGCGCTTTTAGGTTATGCAGTAAAAAACTAAAAATAAAAAGTGTAATGAGTTTCTTCATGTCGGTTTAATTTTTCAATCGTAATATTACGAAAACAAAAATAATTGATGAATTATTTCGGATGATATTTGAATCGCACCATAATTTTATCTTTGTAAAAAATGTAACATGGATTATCTCATTTCAGGAATACAGCAAATGGGCATCGGTGTGCCTGATGTTCACAAAGGGTTTGATTGGTACAGAAAAATGTTTGGGATGGACATTCCTGTTTTTGAGGAAGCGGCCGAAGCGAATCAGATGTTACCTTATACGGGTGGAATGCCGCATCAGCGCCACGCAATACTCGCGATTAATTTGCTTGGCGGAGGCGGATTTGAAATCTGGCAATACACCAGCCGTACGCCTGTCCCGCCAATTCATCAACCACTTTTAGGCGATCTGGGAATTTTCATTTGTAAAATGAAATCACTCAATGTGCGTGAAAATTATCGCGCATTAAAAGGCGCCGGCGCAAAATTGTTAAGCGATGTCCTTCGTGATCCTTCAGGCCGAGAACATTTTTATCTCGGAGATCATTTGGGAAATATTTTTGAAGTGGTGGAATTTGATAACTGGTTCGCGAAGGGAACGCATTACACCGGCGGACCCTGCGGTGCGGTCATCGGCGTAAGTAACATTGAAAAATCAAAGAAATTTTATCATGAAATTTTAGGGTATGATAAAGTTCTTTATGATGCTGAAGGAGTTTTTGAAGATTTAAAACACCTACCCGGAGGAGCGCGCGCATGCCGACGAATGTTGCTTGGTCACAGTAAAGCACGAGAAGGAAGTTTTTCGCGACTCCTCGGCAAAAGTGTAATTGAACTGATTGAAGTTAAAAATACGCCCGTAAAGAAAATTTTTGAAGGCCGTTTCTGGGGCGATCTGGGTTTTATTCATTTGTGTTTTGACGTGAAAAACATGACGGCATTAAAAGAAAAATGCAAGGAATTCGGACAACCGTTTACGATTGATGGTGGTAAAGACTTTGAGATGGGAGAAGCAGCAGGGCATTTTTGTTACACCGAGGACCCTGATGGCACTTTAATCGAATTCGTAGAAACATTCAAAATTCCCATTTTCAAAAAGTGGAACTGGTATTTGGATTTGCGCAAGCGCGATGCGACACGCCCCTTACCGGACTGGATGCTGAAAAGTATGCGGATGAATCGCGTGAGCGGATGATTTTATCGATTTTAGTCTTTTTAAATCCCGTTTCAATTTACTGAAGACTGACTTTAACGAAAGAGTATTTCGTTTGATGCTCCTTGTTTTATATTCAACTTTTTAAGATGAATATAATTTTAATTGAAGATGATGAAATTGTTCGTGAAGCAATCGGTTTTTTGTTGACTCAGGACGGGCATTCTGTTGTGAATTCAGTAAACACGCAAGAGGCCCTACTTCATACAAATAAAAAAGCGATTGATATGGTATTATGTGATATTTCAATTGCGATGCGAGAGGCAGAAACTTACACTAAAATGTGGGATGCATTCAATGCCGTAGAGGTTCCTGTGATTATTATTTCTATTGAGGGAGATGAAGGTAAAAGCCATTTTGTCTCACCTCCTAATATCGATAAGTTATTGCAGGAGTTAAATGTAAACGAGAAGTTAAGAGAAACCGGCTGCCGTGCCGAAAGGTCAATTGAATTAAATGAAGTGAGCGCTGCAATTTTTCACGAAGAAATTCACGAATAGTTATTTGGTTTGGCGTAACTTTATCAGGATTGATAAGTTTCATGGCGCTGTACGATTCATTAGACTTGCTTAAAACACTTTCCGTAAAAAAGATGTGGAACGCATTGCAAGTTTATAGTACTTATTTTTTTTCGCGCACATTTAAAAAAAATTTTCACCGGGGCTTGCCGATAAGTGTTTCCATTGAACCTACAACCTCTTGTAACCTTCGTTGCCCGGAGTGCCCAAGCGGTTTGCGAAATTTTTCGCGCCCAACAGGAATGCTCGATGAATTTTTTTTCAGAACCACAATCGATCAGTTATCAGATCGATTAATTTATTTAACGTTTTATTTTCAGGGCGAGCCGTACCTGAATCCAAAATTTTTAGAGATGGTAAAGTACGCAGCTGATAAAAAAATTTTTACTGCTACAAGCACCAATGCTCACTTTATTACGGATGATTCAGCAAAGAAAACAATTGAATCCGGCTTGAACCGGCTTATCATTTCGATAGACGGAACCACCCAGGAAACGTACTCAAAATACAGAGTTGGAGGCGACATTGAAAAAGTGATTGAGGGAACAAAAAAAATTCTTTTTTGGAGAAAGAAATTAAATAAGCATCACCCGCAGGTAATATTTCAGTTTTTAGTTGTGAAACCAAACGAACATCAAGTTGAGGAAGTGAGGATGTTGGCAAAAAAAATGGGGGTAGATGAAGTAAAGATTAAAACAGCACAGGTATATGACTACGAAAACGGAAATGAATTAATTCCGTTAAATGAAAAATATTCCAGATATAAAAAAAATGAACACGGCAAATGGTCGATAAAGAATAGTTTATTGAATCAATGTTGGCGTATGTGGAGCGGGTGTGTTATTACCTGGGATGGAAAAATAGTTCCTTGTTGTTTTGATAAGGATGCCCAACATAAAATGGGAGAATTGAATACATCAACCTTTCTCGAAATTTGGAAGTCAACCGCTTACAATAATTTTCGAAAGTCGATTCTTTCTTCACGAAAGAACATTGACATCTGCAGGAATTGTTCCGAGGGAACTTCTGTGTTCAGCGAATGATTATCCGGCTTTAACCCTGGCAATTTGATCTTGTATTCTTTTTATTTCGAGAGCTTGCGCGGCTTTGGCGCTTGCCCATGATTGCATTTTTGCTTGCACCCGGCTTTTGGCACTTTGCTTAGCCGATGGCGTGGATTGAATGGCAACACTTTTCTTTAAACTGTCCAGCTGATACTTGTGGTTATCGTTTGCGCGTTTATGATTTTCCTTTGTTTGCACGATCTGTTTTTTTAAACGCTCCACTTCTGCTTTAATTCTTTCTTTGTCCATGATTTTAAATTGATAAACCAAATGTAAAAAAATTACTTTTTTACTGAAGCTTCAGATATCATTTTTTTAGCCGATTTAATTATGGAAGCGGTATCGTAGCCGCATTCCGACCACAACTCTTGTGGTTCACCGTGTTCAATAAACGCATCCGGAATCCCTAATCTTTTCACCTCAGCGCTAAATCCATTATCGGCCATAAATTCTAAAATAGCACTGCCAAATCCACCCTGGATACATCCGTCTTCAATGGTAATCACTTTGGAAAATTTACTGAAGACTTCTTTCAAAAGAACTTCGTCCAGAGGTTTCACAAATCGCATGTCATATACGGCAGCAGATATTCCTGATGTTTCCAGTTCAGCCGCTGCTTTTAACGCAAAATTGCCCGGATGGCCGATGGACAGTATGGCTACATCATTTCCGTCTTTCAGTTTACGACCCTTCCCAATTTTGATTTCTTTCAGCGGTCGTTTCCAATCTACAAGAACGCCATTTCCACGCGGATAACGAATTGAAAAAGGACCGGCATTTTTTTCAAGCTGGGCTGTGTACATTAAATTTCTCAGCTCCTCCTCATTCATAGGAGCACTAACCACCATTTTTGGAATGCACCTTAAATAAGCAATATCGTAAGCGCCGTGATGGGTCGGACCATCTGCACCCACAAGGCCACCGCGATCGAGACAAAATACTACATGAAGGTTTTGTAATGGAACATCATGAATCACCTGATCATATGCGCGCTGCATAAATGATGAATAAATGTTGCAATACGGAATTAAGCCTTGCGTGGCAAGTCCGGCTGAAAAGGTTACTGCATGCTGTTCCGCAATTCCCACATCAAAGGCACGGTCAGGCATTGCTTTCATCATGATATTGAGGGAACAGCCGGTTGGCATTGCAGGCGTGATGCCCATAATTTTTGAATTTTTCTCCGCCAGCTCTACCATGGTATGCCCAAACACATCTTGATATTTTGGTGGTTGCGGTTCTTTGTTTGTTGATTTGATTATTTCACCCGTGTTTTTATTGAAGAGACCAGGCGCGTGCCAAATGGTTTGATTACCTTCCTCAGAAAACTTATATCCTTTTCCTTTTACCGTTAAAACGTGAAGAATTTTCGGGCCGGGAATATCCTTCAAATCGGCCATGATTTTAGTCAAACGAATTACATCATGCCCGTCGACCGGACCAAAGTAACGAAACTTTAAACTTTCAAATAAGTTGCTTTGTTTTAGTAAGGATGATTTGATGGAGTTTTGAACCTTTGAAACAATCTGCTGAGCGCTTTTACCGAATTGTGAAAGTTTGCCAAGCAGTTTCCAAACTTCATCTTTCACATTGTTATACGTGTGTGAGGTAGTGATATCAGTGAGATAATCTTTCAGCGCTCCTACATTTGGATCAATGCTCATGCAATTATCATTCAATACAACAAGAAGGTTGGAATTTACAGATCCGCCATGATTCAAGCCTTCAAAAGCCAGGCCGGCAGTCATTGCACCGTCTCCAATAACAGCAATGTGTTGTTTGTCTTTTTTTCCAAGGTAACCGGACGCTACTGCCATGCCCAGCGCTGCCGAAATTGAAGTTGAGGAATGCCCAACTCCAAACGTATCGTATTTACTTTCATCTCTTTTCGGAAAACCGCTGATACCCTTGTATTTTCTATTGGTATGAAACTGATCTCTGCGCCCGGTTAATATTTTGTGGCCATAAGCCTGATGGCCAACGTCCCAAACCAGTTGATCATAAGGGGTGTTAAAAACGTAGTGTAAAGCAACCGAAAGTTCAACTGTTCCAAGACTTGCACCGAAATGTCCTCCTTTAACCGACACGAGGTCGATGATAAACTGACGGAGCTCTCGAGAAACCTGTTCGAGTTGATCTTCGTTTAGTCGTCGTAAATCTTCAGGCGTAGTAATTGAGGCAAGCAGTGATCCGGGAGTAAATTCAGCGTTTATGTTGCTCATACATCAAAATTAATCAAAATTGCAATCTGATGTGAATGCTGAGAAATGTTCGGCAAATATCAGCGGTGAAAGGTTAAAAAAAGGGACGAGTTGAGTTATTATCCTTGAGAGGAATAAACCTTTACGTTAAAAACGGAAGGGCTTAACTTTTTTATTTGATCGGTCCGGTTTAACTTTTTTAAAATGTTCTTGTTGGTCGGAGAGATTTCTTTATTCAGTCGTTCATCGGGAATCTGTCTCAGCATTTGATAAATATATTTTGATTTTATAGCGTAAGAAACGCCTTGTTCTGATGTGTTGCGTCCGGAAATGATACCGATTAAATTTCCTTTCTCATCTAGCACAGGGCTTCCAGAATTTCCGGGATTAATGAGCATCGATAGTTGATATTTGGTTGTGTCGCCATCGAATCCGCTGGATGCGCTGACATTACCTTCCGAATAAACGATAGTTTCTCGCGGATATCCGATCGTGAAAACTTTTTCGCCAAGGTCAGATTGGTTTAAGCGGAAAGAAATAGGAATGGTTTTACTTGCAAATAATTCAGGGTTCGAAGCTTTAAAAATCGCGACATCCAGCTGCGAATCTTCCCAAACTTTTTCGGCAGTCATAAAACCGATTTCTTCGTTTTGAACCTTAACGGAGTCTGCGTTTTTTACGGAATGTAATGAGGTGATGAAATAACCTTTAGCGGATATGGCGAAGCCGGTTGCTTCAAAGTTTGCCGGCGGAATTATTTTTTTTGGAGTTGCGCTTTTGTTTTTTTCCAGGTTAAGTGTTGCTTTTTCCATCCGTTGGACGGTGCGTTTAACCAGCTCTTCATATCGTGCTGCCGAAGTTTTTTCGAATCCAAACCTGTAAACACTGATTCCCCCAACGAAAATTAGGATTGATATTCCGGCGGCAACAGCAGCCACCCTGAAATAATTTATTTTTGAATTAATTGGGATAACCGGAGTGGAACCGAATTCATCGTCATGAATTTCTCTCATTAGATTTTTTAGCTCCTGATTTTGCCTGACAGCAACCATTTGCGAAATAAATAATTGATGGGTAAAAAATTCTTTTCGCAGATCCTCGTCCACACCCAGCTTTTTTTCAAATTCGATTTTTTCTTCTGAACTGAGTCGATTTGTTATGTAATCGTCAAATAAATCAGTGTTTCTCATTTTATTCTTTTCCTTTTGCGAATGATTTTCTCAAACGTTGTAAGCATTTATATTTTTGAGTTTTGGCGTTATCTGAATTTGTGTAGCCGAATTTTTCAGCAATTTGGTCCATCGTCAAGCGTGTATAATAAAAATCGGTAAGCAGGGTGCGGCAAGGTTCTCCAAGCTGTTGCAGTTTTTCTTCCATGATTTCAATTTCTTGCTCGCGCTCTTCGGAGGTTTGTATGTCCCCAGAAACATCAACCAAATCATAGGTAGTGCTTTCTTCTGTAAGCCGAGTCAACCTTTTATCTTTCCCAATTTGTTTAAGCCAAAGCCGCTTTGCAACTGAAAAAATATACGTTTGTAGCTGACAATTTAGTTGAAATTCGGGTTTTTTACAGTTATTATACAGAACAAGTATACTGTTTTGATAAACATCCTTTGCATCCTGTTCAGTGCCGTTATTAGTTACAACAAATTTCAAAATAATGCCAAAGAACTTTTTGTACAATAGCCGGATTAAAGTCCCATTGTTATTTTTGAGTCCGTCGATCAATTCTGAATCGGTGGAATCCCTAAAATCTGACATTGTACGATTTTAATTCAGTTTGAGTGGCAAATGTAACCCAATCGGCTAAAATTTAACGAAAAAGCTTTTTCACAGGGCTGAAAAATTAATTTTATAATCCTGAATAACAGCTATTTATATATAATTATTAAAAAAAATATTTTTTGTAGGTTACCTAATTGCTGAAACAGGAATAAAAAGGAAATTAAAAAACACAAAAATGAAAAAAGTATTCTCTATCCTTGCTTTAGCACTTGTTGCTAATGCTTTTGTTGCTTGTGGTCCTTCTAAAGAAGATCAAGAAAAAGAAGCTCAGCGCGTAGCTGATTCAACTCGTATTGCTGATTCAACAGCTAAGGCTGCTGCAGAAGCTGCAATGGCTGATTCACTTGCAAAGGCTACTGCTGCTGCAGACACTACTCCTGCACCAGTAAATTAATTAATGATTTGATTAATTAAAAAAAACCTCTTTCGGGAGGTTTTTTTTTTCTTCAAAACTGCGTTATGAAAAAAATAAAATTATTCGCTGTTCTTTTGATCGTGTTATTCAATGTCTCTTGCGGCCCTTCAGATGAAAAAACGCAACAAATCACAGATTCTATAACTGATCAATCCATTAAAAAGGCCGAAGATGAATTGATAAAGGCTTTAGGAAATGTAGATTCATTGATGGAAAAATCAGACTCAATACAAAAAGCAAAATAATTTTGATATTTTTTTGATTATTGTAGCTTAAAACTATTTATTCCAACCATTAATTATTAAAGCAAGATTTTGCTTTGAAATCCTAAAAAAAATAATTTTATATTTTTCCAATATTTGTCAAGTAAATTTGAGAGTAAAACATGACTCGATTATTTCCTACAAAAAAAAGGTTGCCAATTGGCAACCTTTTTTGGTAGCGGGAGAGTGATTCGAACACCCGACCTTTGGGTTATGAGCCCAACGAGCTACCCCTGCTCTATCCCGCACTGTAAATCGAAAGAACAAATTTTCGATGTGCAAATATACGCAATGTTTAGTCGACCACAAACGAAATTGAAATAAAAAAAATTATCGTGGAACTATTTTCCTTTTCGAATGGCATGAATCTTTATTCAAAACAAGTAAGAGAATTTTCAGGGAGCGTCCTTCGGGGCTGAGAGGTATCCCTTGAACCTAATCCGGGCAATAACGGCGAAGGGATTGGAAAAACTCACGTGCCTCCCGAAAGGGAGGCTTTTTTATTTTCAGCCTCCGTCAGAAAATGTACTTTTAGAGTAAAATATCTTTATGTTTCGTATTTTTATTTCTTCATTTTTCTTTTGCATTTCCATTTTTACATGGGCGCAGTCAAGCCTGGTAAACGTAAATTCTATTCCCCCGAATAAAAACGCTACCAATGTCTTTGTCCAGGCGCTTTATTCCGACTCTGCCAACGTCAGTAGTTTTCTCATTCAAATTAAAAAAGAGGTTAAAAAACACAAACATCTTTCGCACGCCGAACATGTACTTGTTGTGGAAGGTGAGGGAAAAATGACGTTGGGCGATTCAACCTTCAGCATAAAAAAAGGAGATTTGATTTTTATCCCGAGAAACACGTTTCATTCCGTGATTACAACATCGGGAGAAGCCTTGAAAGTATTGTCCATTCAGGCCCCTTTTTTCGACGGAACTGACAGAGTTTTTTCTGAATAATTCGTTGTTTTTAATTCGATTATCTTTGCATGATTAAAAATTATGGGAGAGATCACAATTCATGTCGAGGAGGCCAATGGTTCAATAACAAGTTTGGCAGCGCCAACCGAAATGGGCCTCAGTCTTATGGAGTTTTTAAAGGCCAGTGATTATCCAATTCTTGCCACGTGTGGCGGAATCGCATTGTGTGCCACCTGCCACGTGTGTGTTTTAGAAGGGTTTGAATCCCTTTCTCAAATCAGTGACGATGAAGCGGCCATTCTTGATACGCTTCCAAACATAACGCCCACATCCCGGCTAAGTTGTCAGCTTAAACTGAGCGACAGCATGAACAATATAAAGGTCAGCCTGCGAGCTGAAGATTGATAATTATTTTTTTATTTATCTTTACCTAAACAAAAAATCACAATGGAAAATTTCAACCGATCATCTTCTTACATTGATACACAAGCCCAGGCTGACGAGCGTTCCAAGAAACTCGTAACCTCAGCCTTCAGTTGGATGGCTTTAGCAATGGTTATTACAACCATCGCGGCTTATTTATTCAGCTCCAACCTTAGTTTACTTTCGTTATTAATTAGTGCACAAGGAGGCCTGTCTATATTTGGATGGGTCATTATGTTTGCGCCAATTGGATTAGTTCTTTTGATGAGCGCCCGCTTGGAGCGAATGTCAATGAACACATTGATTGCATGTTTTGTTGCGTATTCTGCAGTTAATGGTATTTCACTGTTTTTCATTTTTCTGATTTATGATTTGGGAAGTATCATTAATGTTTTTTTAAGCACAGTTGCTTTGTTTGGTTTGTTTGCTGCTGCAGGCTACTTCACAAAAACTGATTTAACAAAATTGGGTTCCATTCTTTTTATTGGACTTATTGGAATTATAATTGCAAGTTTGATTAATTTTTTCATGCAGAGTGAAAGTATGGGTTACATCATCAGTATCCTTGGTGTAATTATTTTTACCGGCCTCACTGCCTACGATGTCCAGAAAATTAAAGAAATGGGAGCTATGATGGATGATGAAGGGAGTACTTTTACTAAAGTAGCGATTATGGGAGCCTTGCGTTTATATTTGGATTTCATCAATTTGTTCCTTTTTTTGCTCAGGTTATTTGGCGGTAGGAAATAAATTTGCATTGGCCACTTTTGTAATTTTCACCCGGGCCCGTCCCGGGTTTTTTTATTTTAGCAAAAACAATTTAAATAGTACTTTTAAGTTATGAATTCATTGATATCGATTTCTCATGTTGCAAGAGTATATAAAATAGGCACTGAAGAAATTTACGCCCTTCGCGATGTTTCACTGGAAGTGAATAAAAATGAATACCTCGCGTTAATGGGACCCTCCGGTTCCGGTAAATCTACTTTAATGAATATTTTAGGATGCCTCGACTCACCTACATCCGGTGAATATGTGCTAAACGGAATTTCAGTTGCGCAAATGACCGATAATCAATTAGCGGAGGTGCGTAATAAACAAATTGGTTTCGTGTTTCAGACGTTTAATCTTTTACCTCGTTCAACGGCTCTCGAGAACGTTATGCTGCCTTTGGTGTATGCAGGAATGCCAAAACGTGAGCGTGAAAATCGTGCGAAGGAGGTACTCGCCCAGGTGGGCCTTTCCAATCGCATGACGCATAAACCGAATGAATTGTCCGGAGGTCAGCGTCAGCGTGTAGCGGTGGCACGAGCATTGGTTAATAATCCGGCCATTATACTCGCCGATGAGCCTACCGGAAATTTGGACTCAAAAACCTCGGTTGAAATTATGGGATTATTTGAAGAAATTCATAAAAACGGCAATACCATCATTCTTGTTACACACGAAGAAGATATTGCCCATCACGCACACCGTATTGTACGACTCAAAGACGGGATGACAGAGTCTGATTCTGTAAATAAAGAAATTACTAATTACGCAACTCGAACTGAAAAAATCAGCTAGAATTTTTCTTTTCAAACACTTGTTTCCGGCCCCGATGAAAAAGCTATCTTTAAATTTGGATAGATTCTTAGTTCATGCAAAATAAAAAACTTTTTTTGTTGGATGCGTTTGCACTTATTTTTCGTGCACACTATGCATTCATTAATAATCCGCGTGTTAATTCCAAAGGGCTTAACACTTCAGCGATTTTTGGATTTACGAATACTTTACTTGAAATTTTACGTAAGGAACAACCAACACATCTTGCGGTTGTATTTGATACACCCGAAGACACTATTAGACATGAACAGTTTGAACAATACAAGGCAAATCGTGAAGAAATGCCGGATGATCTTGCTACTCAAATACCCTACATTTATTCTTTGCTGGAGGCGTTTAATATTCCCAGTATTTCCAAACCGGGATTTGAAGCAGATGATGTAATTGGAACTTTGGCAATTCAGGCAGCACAACAGGGGTTTGATGTTTTTATGATGACGCCCGACAAAGATTACGGACAATTAGTTTCTGAGAAAATAAAAATTTACAGGCCGGGTCGCGGAAGCGAAAAGGCGGAAATTCTCGGAGAGAAAGAAGTTTGCGAAAAGTGGGGAATCGGTAACGTGAATCAGTTAATTGATGTACTGGGATTGATGGGAGATAAAGTGGACAATATTCCCGGTATTCCCGGAGTGGGCGAGAAGACAGCTGTGAAACTGATTAACGAGTTTGGAAGTGTTGAAAACCTCATTGAAAATTCAAATCAGCTGAAAGGAAAACTTAAGGAAAAAGTGGATGAACACCGTGACCTCGCCTTGCTCAGCAAAAAGCTGGCAACCATCGTTTGCGATGTACCGGTGGAATGGAGCGAAGCAGAACTTGCACGCAAAGAGTTAAACAAAGATGCCGTTAAAGTTTTGTTCAATGAATTGGAATTTCGTCGGCTAGCGGAACAATTGTTGGGCGGCGGACAACTCCCCGCTCAATCAGACGGGCGTCCTGTAAGTGAATCTGGACAAATCGGATTGTTTGAAGAGGAAGTTACCTCAAATGTGGCAGAAATTGAGCTTGAAAAAGTTTCTAACTTATCTACAATTGCAACAACGTCTCATCATTACATTCTCGTCGATACTCCGGAAAAACGAAAAAATTTAATTGAACAATTACTTCAAAGCAATGAATTCTGCTTCGATACAGAAACCACCGGACTGGACGTTCATAATGATGAAGCTGTCGGCTTGAGTTTCTCAGTGAAAAAGGGAGAGGCGTATTATGTTTCGCTTTCAGCAGCGCATGAAGTCTGCGAAAAAGAATTGCATGAGTTCATTCCTGTATTTTCTGACAATCAAAAAATGCTCATCGGTCAGAACATCAAGTTTGATCTGCACATTTTAAAAAATTACGGAATCGAAATTCATAATCGTTTTTTTGATACCATGCTTGCACATTTTCTTATTCGCGCGGAAATGCGTCATAATATGGATGTGCTTGCTGAAACGTATCTGAATTATTCACCCATCAGCATTGAAACACTTATCGGTAAAAAAGGAAAAGATCAGAAAAGTATGCGTGATGTTGACCGATTGGCAATAACAGATTACGCAGCAGAGGACGCCGATGTTACGTTTCAGTTAAAGCATGTTTTTGATCCGCTGCTGAAGCAAGATCGGCTTGAAAAATTATTTCATGAAATGGAAGTACCCTTGCTTCGTGTGTTGGCCGGCATGGAGCGTGAAGGGATTCGTCTGGATGCAGAAGGATTGAAAATTTTTTCGACAGAGTTGGAACAGGAAATAAGCAAAACAGAAGAACAGATTCAGCAATATGCCGGAACACGTTTTAATGTTTCTTCGCCAAAACAGGTAGGGGAAATTTTATTCGATTATTTGAAAATTACATCTAATCCAAAGAAAACAAAAACAGGTCAGTATCAGACAAGCGAGGATGTGTTGTTGAAACTCGCCGACAATCATCCGATTGTAAATAAAATTCTGGATTATCGTGAATTGGTGAAATTGAAAAATACTTATGTTGATGCCTTTCCTGCATTGATTAATCCGAAAACCAATCGCCTTCACACCACTTTCAATCAGGTCGTCGCTGTTACAGGGCGTTTAAGTTCTGATAATCCAAATCTGCAGAATATTCCTATCCGCACTGCGCGCGGCCGCGAAATGCGAAAGGCGTTCATTCCGCGTAACGATGAGTTTTTAATTCTCAGTGCAGATTATTCGCAGATCGAACTTCGAATCGTTGCGTCTATCAGTGAAGATGAAAATATGTGTGAAGCATTTCGTTCCGGAAAAGATATTCACCTTGCAACTGCAGCAAAAGTTTTTAATGTAGCTGAAGAGGACGTTACAAAAGAAATGCGCTACAAAGCGAAAAGCGTCAACTTCGGAATTATTTACGGACAGGGAGCGTTTGGACTCGCAGAAAATATCGGCGTTAGTCGTACAGAAGCAAAACAACTCATTGATAATTATTTTGCAACTTATCCCGGACTAAAGCGCTATATGGATAACAGCATTCAGCTCGCACGTGAAAACGGTTACGTAACTACCCTGCTTGGTCGTCGCAGATACTTGCGCGACATCAATTCAAAAAGTTCAGCAGAGCGCGCGTTCGCTGAACGAAACGCCATCAATGCGCCTATTCAAGGAACTGCAGCTGATATGATAAAACTTGCGATGATTTCTATTTTCTCTGAAATGGAAAAACGAAACATGCAATCAAAACTATTATTGCAAGTGCACGATGAATTAGTGTTTGATGCACATCTTTCTGAACTTAACGAATTAAAAATGCTGGTTGAGCAAGGAATGAAAAATGCATTGCCCTTGCAGGTTCCCATCGAAGTGGGAATCGGAACAGGTAAAAACTGGCTGGAAGCACATTGATTTTTTTATGCTGCATCTTCGTTATCCCTATTCTATTATTCTTGGCTCGGCCTCTCCGCGCCGCCGTGATTTATTAAGTTCCATCGGATTTAATTTTACAGTCGATCCGATCAATGCAGATGAAAATTTCCCAGCACATCTTCGCGCTGAAGAAATTCCTTTATATCTCGCAGAGAAAAAATCGATAGCTTATCGCGAACCGCTGAAAAAAAATGAGTTGCTGATCACCAGTGATACAGTGGTTTGGTTGAACAATCAAGTGCTCAATAAACCGGAAAATCACACAGAAGCAAAAAAAATGTTGCTGCAACTCAGCGGGAATTGCCATACAGTTTACACCGGTGTTTGTTTACGAACAGAAAAAATAAAGAAAACATTTGTGGATGCAACGAAAGTTTATTTTCGTGAATTAAAAGAAGAAGAAATTGAATATTACATCCATCATTACCCTGTATTTGACAAAGCCGGGAGTTACGGGGCTCAAGACTGGATAGGGTGTGTGGCGATTGAACGCATAGAAGGAAGTTATTTTAACGTGATGGGCTTACCGGTTAATCGATTGTATGATGAATTAATTCGTTTAGCTGAATAACAATTCCAATCATGCGCTTACCTTTGCTTTCCTATAATTATTATGAAAACTGATATACTGGTATTTGGTGCGCACCCTGATGACGTTGAGTTGAGTTGCAGCGGAACTATTTTAAAACACATTGCCATGGGTAAAAAAGTGGTCGTGATTGATTTAACGCAGGGAGAATTGGGAACACGCGGAAATGCAGCAATCAGAAAAGCGGAAGCAGAAAAGGCAAGTGCGATTTTAGGAATACACGGGCGTGAGTGCCTGATGATGCAGGACGGTTTTTTTCAAAATGATCCGCTACATCAACAAAAAATTATTTCGGTGATTCGTCGTTATCAACCCGAAATTGTTTTATGTAACGCAATAAATGACAGGCATCCTGATCATGCAAGGGCCGGAAAACTGGTATCAGAGTCCTGTTTCTATGCAGGCCTACCGAAAATAGAAATTACATATAATGGACATTCGTTGCAACCCTGGCGGCCTAAAGCGGTTTATCATTATGTGCAAGACAGGTATGTAAATCCTGATTTTGTGATTGATGTAACTGATTTTATTGAGAAAAAGCTGGATAGCATTCGGGCCTATGCATCTCAGTTTTATAATCCCAATTCTGTTGAACCTCAAACGCCGATTTCTTCTCCCGAATTCATTGAAACAGTAATTGCAAAAACAAGGATCTACGGAAGGACAATCGGAGTTCAGTATGCCGAAGGTTTTCAAGCCGACAGAACACCAGGAGTTGACTCACTTTTTAACCTTTTGTGAGGTCAAACTGCAGAAATTCGGATTATATTTGTATTCAACTTCTTTTTAAAATTTACTCATGCAAAAAGTAAGATTTCAATCTTCTCTGATTATTGCGTTATTGTTTTCTCTTTTTGGAAAATCCCAATGCAATTTAACTGCATCATTCACCGCAACACCCGACACGGTCGGATCAACCAACTATACTTTAACCGGTACTTGGCAAGGAGCGAACGTTGTAAGCGGTTTTTTCAGCATAAATCCGGGCCCGGTAATTTATGGCACCAACGTAACGTATAATTTCCCCGTTGGAGGAAGTTATGTTGTTTGTTTCACCGTCAGCGACACCTTGACAAATTTTCCCGGCTGCACTGCAACATTTTGTGACAGCTTAGTAATTGGTTCACCTGCCTCCTGTGGTTCTTACATTTCAGTGACGAATAACGGTGGTGGAAATTTCACTTTTACTGCAACTCCAAATGTGCCATCAAGTTATCTTGTAAGTTATCTGTGGAGTTTTGGAGACGGAACAAGTTCAACGGCCAATCCGGCCAATCATACCTATTTAACAAACGGTACATATGCTGTATCTGTTCTTACAACTGCTGTTGACTCTACAAATAATACGATAACATGTTCAGGAACTTCATACATTACGGTGGTTGCTCAGGGAGGATCCAATACCGGTGGGACAATGAATTGTCAGGCTTTGTTTTCAAGTACCAATGCAGGAAGTACTTTCACATTTTTGAATCAATCAAGTTGTAATGACTCTTTAGCGTCTTCAAGTTCTTATTGGACAATTGACAACAGTTTTCTTTCAGCACTGGCCAACCCCGTTTACGTTGCAACAGATTCCTTAACTCATGTTGTTTGTTTATATCAAAACTATTTTAATGCTACTACCGGAGATTCATGTTACTCCGTGTATTGTGATTCAATTGGGCTTGGATCAAATCCTTCTGGTGGCGGCGGTGGCGGCGGTTCAAATCTCTGCAATGCAGCATTTGTATTGTGGCAGGACACACTAAATCTATCCATTTATTATGGCTACAATACAAGCAGTGGTGGACCGGGAATGACCTACTTATGGGATTTCGGGGATGGAACCACTTCAAACCTTGCTTATCCTTCGCATCAATATGCAAATCCGGGAGTTTACACGGTTTGTCTGACTGTAATTGATGTAAATTGTACCAGTGTATTTTGTGACTCCGCCGGGGTTTATAAAATGATGAGTCCGGGAATGTCACAACTCAATATTCTTCCCTTCACCCCACCTTCAGGAGTTCAAGAGACTGCGGTTGTGAATAAAATTAATGTTGCACCGAATCCGTTAACAGATAATTCTCTTTTGAGTTTTGAGAGTGTAAAAAGTGGTCAGCTTGATTTACAGATCACCGATTACGCCGGAAGAAGAGTTGCAGTACAAATCTTAAATTATTCATCCGGAAAAAATAATTTTTCACTTCCGGTTGCTGAACTTTCACGAGGAATCTATTTCCTAACACTTTCCGATGCTTTAGGGTTGCACCAAACATTGAAACTCATCCGATAAAAAGGTGTTTAAATTTTACAAGGTCATTTTAACTCAGCCTTCTTTGATCTGGCCACCAATAATGTCTTAGTAAATTAGATCCTTATTGTTTCGGAAGGATTTTATTTTACGAAATGAGGTAATTGTTTTTGCAGAAAAATTTAATCAATTACTTTTTCCACCAAGTGCAAAAACACGCGACACGTTAAATCCTAAACGAACTCCCCAATTACTCCATCGCGTGGGAGTATACATGTAAAATTGATTTTCGGTTAACCCGAATGAGTTTGTCAGGTGCATTTGAAAAACGTGTCCTCCGGTTTCTACATCATATCCAATCGCAAAACTATTGTAGTAATTGTCGAGCGAATATTTATTCAGACGTGCGGCATATTCCAAAGTAATTGCCTGACGTTTTGTGAATTTAAAGCGGGTTACTATACCTGCGAAATAACAATCATTCTTGTCGGTGATTTTTTCCACGAGGTTGAAATGTACAATACCTCCCATCATTTGAAGCGAGAATCTTGAGCTGAACTTTCTGCCGATTATTATCTGATTGCAGAATGACATCCTGTCCGTCGGATTTATATAGTAATTTGTAGTACCAACCTGTTTTTTTTCGGCGGTGTAATACATCCCTGAAAAAATAGTAACAGTTACAGGAACTTGATTGTCGGTGGTTTGACGTAATAATTTGTATTTGAGAAAGCCATCCACAATTTTTTGTGAGGAGGTTCTTCCGATGCCAAACATAAACCGACCATCATGACTGTATTCAAGGCCTAACCGGATATTCGCGCCACCGTCTATGCCAAACGCATTGTAAGCGCCCGAATTGATATCACCAAAGCGATGGGCAATCCGAAAGTCGAGACAGCGCTTACCTAATACTTCCAGCGTGTGAAAATTAACGAGGCGTGTGGTTTTAAAGGTAGCGATTGTTTTTTCCTGCGGAGGTTTTTCATTGACGAGGCTCAATAAGTCAAGCGAATCGGTTTGCGCTTTTATGATTCCGTTCAGGATAAAAACGGAACAAAAAAATAAAAATTTCTTCATCTGAATTAATTATTGGGCGCGCCGGCATCAATCCATTTTCTGATTAAAGCGATGTTGCAGTCACTTATTTTTGTTTGACTTCCTTTGGGCATCTTGGAGTAATTTGGAGTCCATTGTACAACGTGGTAAAGCGTATAACCTGCAGTTTGTGATTGAACTCCCAGGTAATTTGAAAGATCCACGTTATTGTTATTCAGACTTGGTGCATTGTGACATGCATTTGTAGTTCCGCAGGAATTGTTTAAAATAGGAACGATATCGTTAGCGTAAGAAACAACGGACTTCGTGGAGTCACACAAGTTAGCCAGTGAAGCTCCGGGATGAATCTCAGTAAAATTATCGTAGTAGCAGCTTTGCAGAAACAGCATCGTCACCAAACAAATCAAATGGAAAAAACGGCTAAAATTCATCTTGGGGACAAAATTAACGAATAATAATTATCCTTTCGGTAGATTTTTCACCAACTATCAAGCGCAGAAGGTAACATCCGCTTTTTATTCCTGCCGGTAAATTCAATTCATTTTCAATTTTACCCGGATCCTGATAGGCAGAACATAGAGTTGCAATTTTTTCTCCCTGTATGGAAACAAGCTCGATGTTAACCATTGAAGCTTTTTTTAGTGTATAATCCAGGTGAATTTTTTCGATTACAGGATTTGGATAAACATTCAGTTGCTGAACGATGCTATTTGTTTCATCTATTCCCACCATTGGTCCGGTAAGAGCAAGGCTAGTATTGTAAACGTAATCGCCGGCTGTGGTTCCGCTGCTGTTGGCGGCAACTCCAGCCGCGTAAAATGTGGCAGGGCCTGATGTGGGCGCGGTCCAGTTGAAATTAAAGGTTTTGGAATTTGCCGATGCTCCTCCGTTCAATTGATGCACTACATTTTTTCTGCTGGTTCCGGCAACGGTAACGTTTACTATTCTGGTTTCTGCAGAATTTGTTATCGCAAGTGTTCCTGAATTGGCGTTAGTGCTGTTCAACACTTCAAGACCGATTCCAAATAAATTGTTTCCGGTCCTCGCCACGGTTGCACTCATGGTATATGTAGTTCCCGGAACGTATGTATTATTGACGAAAGCAGGATTCGAGCTCAATGTAATTGATCCGCCTCCGGAATTCAACGTATAATTGTTGTGACAATTCGTGCATAAATTTTCACTCGGCGAACCGGTGAATCCGGCTTTTCCGTTGTCTGACACGATGGACATGGAAATCATTGCCGCGGCGCCGACAGTTAGGACGCTGATAGATAGAAATGTTTTTTTCATAGTTTAATTGTTTTTGGCACCCTGCAATATCCAGAGGTAAATGACTTCGATCTGCTGGGCAGAAAGCCGCGCGTAAGGGCTACGTGGCATCACTTCTTCGTTGTTGTAAGTTGTAATGGATTCATAAATTTTGCTGGAATGGGGTTTTCCCGGAACGATATTTTCGTGTTTCACCACATTGTCGTAACCAACCAGAGAAAATTTTTCGGGATCAATTCCGCCATGGCAACCTGATTGCGTACAATTACCAATTAGGATAGGATTCACATCTCCTGCAAAGCTGATTTGAGGATTATCAGGAACAATAGGCTCATGACGGCAAGAAATCAGATGAAAACCAATTAGACAAATTAAGATTAATTTTCCCATCGCACACAAACCTAATAATTTGAGTAGATAAAAGTTCAAAAAAATCGGTGAATGACATCCATTATCGGTTAAAACTTTAGCAAAATTTAGTGGTTCCAAGTAAGTATTGAAAAGCCAATTATTGCCCTGCCAGAAATAAACCCCGAAAATGATAAATATTGGACAGAACTAGTTTTAAAAACTCAATGTGAAAATCTCCTATTCCGGCAACTCGTGCAAAGCGCGCTGAAGACGATGTATAGTTTGCGCCATGCCTAGCAACTCAATTGTTTCAAAAAGTGCCGGACCACCTGCAAGGCCCGTGATTAGTACACGTAACAACGGCATCACTTCTCCCGGTTTTATTCCATTCTCGCTTGCAGTAGATTTAAATTTTTCTTCAAGTACCGCATGAGAAAAATTTTCAGATGCACTCCAAATTTCAGCAAGCTTGATGAAAAAATTTCTTGCGGATGAATTCCATCGTTTTGCAATAACGACCTCATCGTATTTTTCAGGCTCCTGAAAAAAGAAAGCGCCCAGTTCCCAGAATTCACTTGCGAGGTGCGCCTTTTCTTTTATCAAGCGACAAACACCTTCAACATACGTTTGTGTTGCGACGATTTGTTTTTCTTTCAACTTTACAGCAAATAAATCGGCAAGTTCTGCATTCGGTTTATTTTTCAGGTATTGCTGATTGAACCATTTTGTTTTTTCGGGATCGAATTTTGCACCGGCCTTGTTCACGCGTTCAAATGAAAACAATGAAATCATTTCTTCCTTGCTCAGTAACTCCTGATTGTTTCCGGGATTCCAACCGAGCAGCACCAGCATATTGATAAACGCATCTGCGAAAAATCCACTTTCACGGTAGCCAATGTAACTTTCTTTTGTACGTTCGTCATACCAATTCAGTGGAAACATAGGCAATCCGCTTTTATCGCGTTTCGATAATTTTCCTTGTCCGTCGGGACGTAAAATCAGCGGTAAGTGAGCCAGCTGAGGCATTTCATTTTCGAGACCGAGGTAGCGATAAATGAGAACGTGTGCCGGAGCAGACGGAAGCCATTCTTCGCCGCGAACCGCATGTGAAATTTTCATTTCAATATCGTCAACGATATGTGCCAGGTGATAAGTCGGCATCCCGTCACTCTTCAATAAAACTTTATCATCCACCTGCGATGAATTGACCACCACCCAGCCGCGGATGATATCGTGAAAACGAATTTCTTCATTGCGCGGAACTTTTAGGCGTATAACGTAGGGTGTTCCAGCATCCATTAATTTTTTTACCTCGTCTTCCGAAAGCGCTGTTGAATTTTTCATGCTTTGTCGCGAGACAGCGTTGTACTGAGGTGCCGCGACTTTCGCTGCTTCTAATCGTTTGCGCATCGCTTCCAATTCCTCAGCGGTATCAAAAGCGTAATAGGCGTGTCCGCTGGCAACGAGTCGCTCTGCGTAACTCCTGTAAATCCCAAGTTCTTTTCGTTCACTCTGACGATACGGAGCGTGAGGTCCGTTACCAAAACCAACACCTTCGTTAGGTTCAATGCCACACCATTTCAGTGCATTCACAATGTATTCCTCAGCTCCGTTAACGTATCGCGTTTGGTCGGTATCCTCAATCCGAAGAATAAAATCACCACCGTGTTTTTTTGCGAAAAGGTAATTGAACAGCGCGGTGCGAACACCACCCATGTGTAATCCGCCGGTTGGACTCGGCGCGAAGCGAACTCTCACTCGTTTATTTTCCATACGTGACAGAAATTTGAAAGCGCAAATTTACTGTAAAAAACGGAAGGCAGAAGTAATTTCGTAGGCGCTATTCAGGGAACGAAAGAATCACTCTTTTAACGAAGGGACTGAGTTGCTGCATGGAATGTTTTGCGGTTAATCGTAAATTGGTTTCTCGTTGTGAAATTATTTTATGTAATGCCATGAATTTTTTTTCCTTCATTTTTTTCGGATACGAAAGAAGAAACTTTTGCATTCGGTTCTTCATCACATAGAAGTCATGCCTAAGCCCGAGTTGTTTTTCGAATTTATTTAAACTTTTGAAAATCGACTGTAATTTTTCGCACTTTGGGCAGATGAAAACGTCCAACGAGTAACGTGATTTTTTTTAGCTGGATTCGTGTAAGATGTAAAGATTGAATTTTATCGGATTGCGTTAAAAACACTTTTTTCAATTGATTACGGAGAAAAAGTTCAAGTTGCTTCTCGATTTTTTTTTGCGAAGTATGAAGCATTATTTTGAAAAATTTTTCTTGATAAGGTGTAAACGAAAATCGGGATGTTTTTTGAATTATTTTTTTAAGCCGATAATAAAAGTTTGATTTTCTTTTTTTCAGATTAAGTTTAAATTTTTTCGACCTGATGTTTTGCTTTTTAAATTCGCTCAGCGTCACCAGTTGTATTTGCGTAGCTCTGTATCTTCCAAGCGCTGAAAATAGTTTTTGGAATTGGACCGGAAATATCACCTGTTTTTTTGATGTGGCTACATATGCATGTGTAAATTCACAGAAGGCCTTCCATGTTTTCAGTTCAACACGTAATTGATGTATGTTTTTTCGATTAGGATTTTTTTTTGTTTTGACAATTAGTCGTTTCAGTTTTTCTAATTTTTCTTTAATCAGGACACGCATTACAACTTGTCTTGCTAGTAAAGGAATCAGGTTTTATATTAAAATAAATGAATTCTCTTTGTAATGATTTGAAAAATGTGCTTTGCTGATGATTATCGCTTGTTTAACAACGAGTTTGTGTGAAGTTTGTTTGATAACTATGTATTCTAAAATCATTTGTCCGACAGATTTTTCCCAGGCCTCTTACAATGCCGTTGAATATGCTGCGAAATTGGCACAGGTATTCTGGTGTGAACTTGTACTCGTGCATATTGAAAAAGTTTTGCCGGTTTCATTTCATACCACGTACGACATTAATCCCGGCCCCCAGGTACTGGAACGTTCACGTAATGCAGCAGAAGCACTCCGTCAATTGTCAGAGGACATCAATAAGAAATTTCATATTTCTTCTCGATTTGAAGTGGAGATCACCGGAAAGAAACTCGCGAAGGCCATTGCGGATAGTGAAGATGGCGAGGTGTTATTTGTAACAGGAACGCAAGGATCAGAAAACATTTTCGATTCAATTTTTGGTACACATTCTTTTCAGCTGGTGAAGGAGACATCTGCCTCGGTGTTGATTGTTCCTGAAAGTTTTGCTTACCAAACAATCAGCAAAGTGCTTTACATTACAACAGACGAAAATGCAGGAGCCTTGGCGCTTGAAAAATTGAACACCTTTGTGGAAAAATTTCATGTTCACCTGTGTTTTTTAAATACCGGTGACGTTACAACGTATGAAGAATGTCGTAAACAGGTTAATTCTTTTTTTAAAGACAGACTGATTGATATCGATTTCTGGAATAAACATTCACGTGATGTTTATTCTGTTCTCGAAGAATTAGCGGGAGACCGTCAATTTGATCTATTGGTGATACAGGAATTTGAGAAGACCTTACTCAATCGGTTAATGCACGAGGATCCTGTAAAAAAATTAAGTGCGGAACTGAATTTACCGCTACTAGTTTTGCATCAAGAAAACCGCATCTCTGGTTAAAAATTATTATTGAACAACCTATAACAGTTTACGCGTACTTAGTAACCCATTTTAAGTCCCTTAAAGTCCACATGTCGTAATATCGGCTGTTATCGGCATTCCTTTGTTTGAATTATTTTCTGATTATTTATACTTAGTTTACTGGATATATAAATGATATTATTCTTTGGGACTAACGAATAGTAAATTTTAGTTAAGATTAAATTACTGAAAAAGAAAAATCTTGTTAGTTATATCTAAAGATTTTATAAATTCAACTTTAAATCGAATATATGCTTTTGGAAATTGCATGCTTCAACGAAACTTCGGCTCGTATAGCTTTTGAAAGCGGAGCCGACAGAATTGAAATTTGCGAAGATATGTTTTGTGGCGGTAAGACGCCTTCAGATAAAACAATTGAAAAAATTATAAGTGAAACAGGCAATATTCAGCGGATGGTAATGATTCATAAACTAGGAACAAGTTATTGTTACACGCGACGTGATTTCCAATGGATGCTGGACCGCATCAGCGACTTACATGGAAAAGATCTGCATGGATTTGTTTTCGGTGCTGTAACGGAAAAAAATCAGATTGACGAAGAGAAACTTGAAGAATTAATCATTGCAGCTGAAGGTAAACCGTGCACATTTCATCGTGCTTTTGATGGTCTTGAAAATAAACCTGCAGCACTTGAAAAATTAATTCAACTGGGATTCAAAAGAGTGCTTACTTCAGGCGGCCATGGTCGCGCAATTGATCATGTTGTCACCCTTGCTGCATTACAAAAGCAAGCGGAGGGGCGAATTACGATTTTAGCGGGTGGAGGTGTTCGTTCGACTCACGCCAATGAATTAATTCGATTGTCGGGAGTGAATGAGATTCATTCAAGTGCGATCCTGAAAGGTGAAATGGCAGATGCAGAAGAAATAATGGCCTTAAAAAAAATTGCTGCAAAGTAAGTCTACTTACTCTTTTTCAATTAAGTCTTTCCAGGAAATTATCTGGCAGTTAAGGTATTGCTGGCGACTCATTTTTATACGATGTGCTTTTTTGGGAGAAAGAAACTGCAAGTGGTGCAAGACTTGTTGGTTTTTTGTATCAACAATCAAAACATCTTTTTCCGGCTGCGTAGAGTAAATTTCAATCCTATCATTTTTGTGATTGACAATCAGTTCAGATTTTTGATTTTTCATCATTTTGCTAGGCTGAAAAAAAATTACCTGCTCAGCTGTTTCACTCTTGCTTTCAACAGATATCGTGCATGCGAATAAAGTATCGTTTGACGCCTTATTCAATGTTTTTTCATACACGACGGAGGAACTTTCTTTCGGAATAATTTTATTTAGAGCGGTATCAAGTACACATTTACCATTTTTAGTGAAAAAGGTTAAGTGAAACTTTACGGAAGTATCTTTAATCAAATCTGAAACAGCCAACAGTTGAATGGTATTATGTCGGGCAATTACGGTAAAAACCAAGGATTCAAATGATTTTCGACCAGACTCAAATGCAATTTTTTCGTTTCCATCATAATCGATGGCGCTCCACGTAATTCCCGGCCAGGCATCATTGAGTTGCCAGAACAAGGTTCCCATGCAAAACGGTTTTGCACTACGGTGGGCGAGTATGGCTGACTGTAAAGCATTCGCTTGCACCAATTGTGAAAGCCATACAAACGATTTCAAATCTTTTGGCTTTCCGTATTCATCCGCAATATATTTTTCTATTAATCGAATGCCTTTGTAGCTACGCAGTCGGCTTGCCAGCGCTGAGTCATTTGTGTTGCCGGATTTCAAACTAAAATATTTTTGAATGGCAGCGATGGAAGGCAAGGAGGGAAGACCAAATTCACTCATGAAACGTGGAATAAATCTGGTGTAAGAGGAGACCGGATATTCTCCATGCCATACGCCCCAAAAATGATTGTCACCACTTAAAAAATCATTTGCATTTCCCCAATTGCTCAGCGGAGAGGTATGTATGTAAGGGGTTTTGCAATCGACATGTCGAACGATGTCAGGAAGAAGTTCACGGAAAATCGTGTCGTAGCCGTGTTTAAGTTGAATGCTGTCCCTTCCGTGTAAATCGTAGGTTTGTTGCCAGCCCCAGTTTTTCCATGCAACATCAATTTCGTTGTTTCCGCACCAAAGTGCAAGCGAAGGGTGTTGACGTTTTTCTTTTACCTGCATTGATGCTTCCTCCTTTAATCCGTCAAGAAATGAACTATCACTAGGGTACATAGTCCCTGCGAATGGAAAATCCTGCCAGATCAGTATGCCTCTTTCATCGCAATCTTTCATTTGACGCTCACTTAAATATGTTCCACCGCCCCATATTCGTAGCATATTAAAATTTGCAATGGAAATTTTATGAATCAAGGATTTCCACTTCGCTTCATTCGCGTCTGAATAGTCAGGAACGTAATTTGCTCCTTTCATAACTGTTTTTTGTCCGTTCACTTGAAAATAAAATGATTGACCAAAGGAGTCGACTTCCTGAACCAATTCAATTGTTCGGATTCCGAAGTCCTGAATTTTTTCAGTGACTACTTTTTTTTGAATGTCATAAACAATCAGTTTTGCCGAGTAGATTTGTGGTTTTACATTTTGAAACTGCTGATACAAACCGTTTGGCCACCATAACTGCGGATGTGAAATTGGCAAGGATATCAACGTGTCAAACTTTCCGTTTTTCGATTCAAGCCAAAACGGCAATTGTATTTTTTTTCCATCAGGCGAAGAAATAATTAAGTTAGCGCTTGCCGAAGTTGTAGTTGTAAATAAGTTTAATTCAATTTGAATTTTAAGATACGCAGTGTCGTTTTGAATTCTTTCTGTATTTACATACAACTCTTCAATTTTCATGTCAGAATTTTCTTCAAGTCTGATTCCTTTTCCCATTCGCGAAGGCAATCTCTTTTCGGCAATATCCCAGCCAAAACAAACCGGCGGAATGCGTAAAAACTGACTGATTTTCATTTTGCTTTCTTCATTGTCAGAGGGATATCGAATGGAGTCTTTTTGATACTCTTTCTTTGCTTCAAGCAGTGGCGAAGGAAATGAGATCAACACTTCGTTTTTCTGATTGGAGATTAAATATTCTCCAACCTCAATTCGTTTTGTCATCATTGAACTTTTGATGGAACACACGAATTTCTGATTGATGTAAATTTTTGAATATGGAGAAAGTCCATCAGCGACAAGCGTTACCTTGTGATTTTTTGCTTTTGTTTTAAAATAAAACATTGTTTTTGATTCCCATGAAAGCGTATCAATTGCTGTATTCGTTGTAAAATAATTTATGGAAGATATTTCGTCAGGCAGCCCTTTTTTCCAAACGCTTTCATTCCGGACCCGAGAATTCCAGTCTGCATTTGATGGCTGAAAAATGATTTTTTGAGCAGGAGTTTTAAAACAAAAAAATAGTAAGAAAATAATCAGTTTATAACAGTTTCTGAATTCTTTCATCGGACCGCTTAAATTAATAAATTTACCCAATGAAAATGACAATACGCGTAAAGTGCGTCAATCCGGACTTCAATCAGGAGTACGCCGACAAAAATCACAACGGAAAAGAATCGGAGGAAAATATACATTATTTATGGGAAG
>OMJH01000094.1 GCA_900299295.1 Bacteroidota bacterium | reverse complement strand
CGCAAATTAAGGCCGAAATTACTGGGGTAATTTCACGAATAAGAGAAAGAGAAGCAAGTTTTGGGAGCCAGGCCTCAGCACCAAATTCGACAAGTGTAGGACGTGATTGTATGGTGATAACAAGGCCCATAATAAAGGCAGTGATTCCGGATAACGGAAGGGAATGATTGCCAATATTAAAACACTGGCGTAGGAATTCTTTCTATTCAAATTGTCGTATTGAAATTTCACGAAAGAATTTAGTTGAAAAGCGAGCGATGTTGCCGGTTTCAATAAGATAATTTTTTATACCAGAATGATTACTCTCCACATGTGCTAAATTCGGTAAGGTAAGTCCGTTTTACGCTATTCATAATCACTTCATGCAAAAATCTGTATTATATTCAATGAAGAAAAAATAGAAATAAAAAAACCGAAATAATTAATTATTCCGGTTTGTTCAAAAATCGAATTTAAAATAATCAGGAATTCACCAGTAATTTGAATCCTTTGCCATGCACATTTACGATTTCAACTTTATTATCCTCCTTAAGGTATTTTCTTAGTTTAGCAATATAAACATCCATGCTTCTGCCGTTAAAATAGTTATCATCATGCCAGATAAGTTTTAATGCGTAATTACGGTCAAGAATTTCATTCTTATGTAGTGCGAGCAGTCGGAGCAACTGACTTTCTTTGGTGGTAAGTTTTTGTTCTTTTCCACCTCCGGCCAGCATTTGCGTTTCTGAATTGAAACGCAAGGTTCCAATTTCAAAAAGTGTTTGTTCACTTTGCAGACCTATTTGTTTGTTGCTTCGTCTGAGAACTGCCTGTATCCGTGCCTGTAATTCTTCCATGCTGAAAGGCTTGGTGATGTAATCATCTGCACCGGCATTAAAACCTTCCAGGGTATCTTCCTTCATAGATTTTGCGGTAAGGAAGATGATAGGAATTACTTTATCGTTTTCTCGGATTTCTTTCGCAAGCGTTAAACCATCTTTCACCGGCATCATTACATCAAGAAGGCAAAGATCAAATTTCTGCTTGCAAAAAATATCAAAGGCATCTTTGCCGTTTACAGCTAGTTTCACTTCAAACCCTTTTGCGCTAAGGTATTCCTGTAATAAGGTTCCCAAGTTGCTATCATCCTCGGCAAGCAAAATTTTTAATTTAACGTCCATTGTTTGGTTATAAAATTGTTAAACAAATTATTTTACCAACTTATTTTTCAGAAAAGTGCACCTTAAAGGTAGTAAAAAAAATTCCAGAAAACTTCCCGTTCGTCGACAGTTTTTACCTGTTGGCAACATTATTCGGAACGAAAAGGAATAAATAATGTAAAAACCGAACCTTTGCCGGGCTCGCTTTCGGCAAAAATATCCCCGCCATGTTTTTCTACAATGGCCTTTACATAACTTAAACCAAGTCCAAATCCTTTTACATTATGAACGTTTCCGGTTGGTACCCGGTAAAATTTTTCGAAAATCTTCTTAAGGTTCTCTTTGCTAATTCCAATTCCATTGTCGCTAACTTTCAAAATGATTCCCCGTGCTGAATTTTCAGTTCCGATTTCAATGACTGGGTTTTCCTTGGAATATTTAATTGCATTGTCAAGTAGATTGAAAATAATGTTCGTCAGGTGAACTTTGTCTGCAAAAAGCAAATCGTTTTCCGCATTAAGGTTAACATTGATTTTTCCTCCTTGCTTTTCAATTTGTAATTGTATGTTTTTAATTGACTGCAGAATTATTTCATGTAAATTGAAGTCAGATTTTTTGAGTTTAAACTCTCCTTTATCGAGTAAGGCAGTTTGTAAAATACTTTCCACTAAAACACTTAGTCTTTTATTTTCCTCCTGTATCATTTTCAGAAACCGCTCGGAACGATCGGGGGAGGCACCGATATTTTTGTCGCTTAACATTTCGGTTGCGAGTGAAATTGTACTGATGGGAGTTTTAAATTCGTGCGTCATATTATTAATGAAATCATTTTTTACGACAGACAATTTTTTTTGCCTTACAATGGTTTGAATGCTGTAAAAAAATGAGCTTATCAGGATTATCACGATACTTCCTGAAATGGAAAGAATTACCCACATGCTTTTCAGTAAATAATTTCGTTCACCCGGAAAAAAAACATGAAGATATTGTGGTTTGAAGAACACATTGTCAGGAGACACTTGAATTTTATAGGCACATGTTGAATTGCATTCCACGTTGCCTTCGCAAGTCGGATGGTGATAGGTTGAAAGACCGTTGCCATTGATTTCATAATTGTATTTTGCACGAACGCCCTGAGTGATTAATTCGTTTCTCAACAGTGAATCTAATAGAAAAGTATCAAGTTTTGGACGCGAGGAATAAATGTTTACACGAATTAATTCGTCGAAAATGTCATTCACCATTTCTTCTTTTTTGTGAATGATTTCCATTTGCATTTTTGCCCTTTCGGGATCATTCAAAATTGTAGCGCCTGAAATTTCATTAGGTAAAGTAAAGTCTGCCGTGGTTAATGAATCCGTTGAAAATGTCTTTCTTTTTGTGGTAGCAATTTTTGTTTGTCCGGAATCCGTTTTCAATTCTTCCTGAATGGAATAATTTACTTTGTTGTCCTTGATTTTAAGTATATCAGATGAATCAATTTTGATGACAGATTGGGTAAGGTTGTTAATGTTATACGATCGTGTACCTTGTTTTTTATACTCAAATGTTTTCTTGATACGGTTTGCATATTGTGCTTTTTCAAGCTTGCCGCTTACGTTTTTCAAGGCCTGGTTCACTGATCTTTCAAACTCTTCTTCTTTTAATGAAATAGCGCTGTTAATCCAGTAAATCTGCACACCAATTAAAGCGATAATTGCAAGACTGACATAAACTGTCAGAGCTATAATTCCCGAAAAAACATTTTGCTTCTTGCTCACTTTATTAAAGAATTTTAAAATTACTTCTTTAAGGTTCTAACCACTTATTTGCTTAACGATAATTAACACGACTTATTTTTTGGGTTAAATAATCATTCGGTCAGATTTAACCGGAGAGCCAAAAAAATAACTCGCGCTTGAATCAAAAATTTCCGGCGTTTCAGTCGTGTAAAATTTTCTCGATTTGTTTTTACGGAGTCTCATTTCCATTTCCTTATGCCGGCTCAAATAATCAGTTAAACTTTCAGCAACAATTAGCCCCTGCTCAATGATTTGTACTCCTTCCGGAATGCGTCGCTTTATTTTTTCTATTAATAACGGGTAATGCGTGCAACCTAAAATAATCGAATCAATGGAGGGAGCCTGATTAAAAAGTTCATCCATATATTTTTTTACAAAGTAATCGGCTGCTGAACTTTTTTCTTCCTGATTTTCTATCAGCGGAACCCACATTGGGCACGCCTGCTGATGAACAATCAAATCAGGGAAGAATTTTTTTATTTCGATGGGATAGGAGGCGGAAATAACAGTTCCGGTTGTTGCCAGTACACCAACATGTCGGGAAGAACTAAAATTGCCAACGATTTCAGTGGTCGGCCGAATTACGCCGAGCACGCGCCGGTCCGGTGCAAGTGTTGGTAAATCCTTTTGTTGAATGGTGCGAAGCGCTTTAGCTGATGCTGTGTTACAAGCTAAAATCACGAGCGGGCATCCTAAATCAAATAATTTCTTGACACACTCTAAGGTATATTCGTAAACCGTTTCAAAGGAACGACCACCGTAAGGCGCGCGGGCATTGTCACCAAGATAAATATAATCGTAGTCGGGTAGGGCGCCTACAACTTCTTTCATCACGGTTAAACCACCGTAACCGCTATCAAAAAAACCAATCGGTCCTTTGCTTTCCTTCATTGAAAAAAAATTTTCCATTGCGAAATTAATCCAAAAAAATTTCAGTCTGTATTTTTAAATGATTTATGGCAAATCCTCATTTACCGAATTTCTTTTTCAGCGCAGCCAAGGCCGAGTTCATGTCCCCGCTGTCGTATTGAATGTCCTCTTTTGAGCCGGAAGAAGTTTTGTACGAAGTTGTCGCGGCACCGGGCTGCGATTTCATACTCAGTGCGATTCGCTTGCGCTTTAAATCTACCTCGGTCACGGTCACTTGCACTTGCTGTTGTACCTTCACAATTTTGTTGGGATCATCTACGAAGGTGTCGGAGAGTTGTGAAATGTGAACCAATCCGTCCTGATGAACGCCGATATCCACAAACGCACCAAAGTTGGTAACGTTCGTAACAATTCCGGGCAATTTCATTCCGACACGCAAATCTTCCGGTTTATCAACGCCTTCCGTAAAGGAAAATAATTCAAAATTTTTACGCGGATCGCGACCAGGTTTTTCCAACTCGCTCATAATGTCATTGAGTGTTGGAAGTCCGACGGATTCCGTTACATATTTTTTCAGTTCGATTTTTTTACGGATTTCTTTTTCTTTCAATAAACCTTCAATCGTGGTGTTATTGTCGCTCGCCATTCGTTCAACTATTGAATACGATTCCGGATGCACAGCGCTTCTGTCCAGCGGATGTCTTCCGTTGCGGATGCGTAAAAATCCTGCGCATTGTTCAAATAACTTTTCTCCCATGCGCGGTACTTCCATCAAATCCTTTCTGTTGCGAAACGGACCATTGGCATTACGATAGGCCACTATATTTTGCGCCAGTTGCGGACCAAGTCCGGATACGTAGGTCAGCAATTCCTTGCTGGCTGTATTCAGCTCCACGCCAACTGCGTTCACGCAGGAAGAAACTACTTCATCCAGTTTTGATTTCAAATCCGATTGATCGACGTCATGCTGGTATTGTCCCACGCCGATGGATTTCGGATCAATTTTTACCAGCTCCGCAAGTGGGTCGCAAAGTCGTCTACCAATGGAAACGGCGCCACGAACCGTTACATCTTCGTTGGGAAATTCTTCCCGCGCAACATCGGATGCAGAGTAAACACTGGCTCCGCTTTCATTTACCATTACAATTGCAATTTCTTTCGGAAGGATATCAATTTTACGAATGAAGGCTTCCGTTTCTCTTCCTGCTGTTCCGTTGCCGATGGCAATCGCTTCAATCGCGTGTTTTGCACAGAATGCAAGCACGATGTTCTCTGCGCCACGCGTGTCGCGTTGCGGTTCGTGAGGATAGATCACGGCGTGTTCCAGTAATTTTCCTTCCCGGCTTAATGCAACTACTTTACATCCGGTACGAAAGCCTGGATCGATGGCCAGAATGGATTTTTGTCCAAGCGGTGGTGCAAGCAAAAGCTCACGTATGTTTCCGGCAAACACTTCAATCGCTTTTTCTTCTGCTGATTTTTTTGACAAAGCGCGTACTTCTGCCTCAATCGAAGGTTGCAGTAATCGTTTGTAGCTGTCTTCGATTGCAAGTTTAACCTGAAAGGAAGCTTCAGTTCTGGTGCGCAAGTAGTGTTTCTGAATGATTTCAATTGCATCCTCCTCTGGCGGAGCGATATCGAGCAATAATACATCCTCTTTTTCTCCACGGCGCATGGCAAGCATGCGGTGACTCGGACAATTACACAATAATTCTTCCCATTCAAAATAATCCTTGAATTTTTCGCCTTCTTCTTCTTTCCCTTTTACGACGCGACTTTTTATCATTGCTTTTTTCAGGAATAACTGGCGCAGTTCGGCTCGTGTTGAAGCATCTTCACTGATGATTTCCGCGATGATGTCGCGTGCGCCGTTTAGCGCCGCCTCAGGTGATTCTACACCTTTCGATTCATCTACGAAACGAATGGCTTCTTCCGTCACCGGGAAATTTTCCTGCGTCATGAGTTTCAAAGCCAATTCTTCAAGGCCTTTTTCGCGTGCGATGCTCGCCTTGGTTCTGCGTTTCGGTTTGAAGGGTAAATACAAATCCTCAAGCTGCACCATGGATTCAGCGCTCTCAATTTTATCGCGAAGTTCCTCGGTTAATTTTCCCTGTCCTTCAATCGATTTTAAAATACTTTCGCGGCGCGATTCAATGGAACGTAATTTTTCAATTTCATCACGGATATTTTTTATTTGAACCTCATCTAAACTACCCGTTACTTCCTTGCGGTAGCGGGAAATGAATGGAATGGTTGCTCCCTCATCAAGTAATTTCACGGTGGCTGCAACATTGCGTGTTTCCAGTGATAAATTATCGGCGACCTTAAAAAGAATTCGTTGTTCGTTCATGTAAAACGTAAAATGATTTTCGCAAAAATAGGATTGTAAGGGTGAATTTTCGTAGGCATTTATCAACACTGCGGCTGATTTATCCTTTTTTTTGAATCAACGAGATTTGTTTGTCTTTACTTAAAGAAATTTTTCCGTTCTCAATCAATTCATTTACACAGCGGATCACCTCTTTCGCTTCAAAGTGATAAAGTACGCTGACGAGTTCATCGAGTTGAAAATTGCGATTGGCGCAGAGCTGTAAAATCTGTTGATCAATTTTGAGTTGTATTTCTTTTTTAAACAGCGAGTGGCGGTCGAGACAAACATCGCATTGTCCGCAATCCTGCGCGTTGATTTCGTTGAAATAACGAAGGATCAAACGGCTTCGGCATTCGTTTTTTTCGGTGGCGTATTCAATCACAGATGCCACCTTTTCCTGCGCGCGTTCTTTTAAAAAGCGGTAATGTTCAGGTGCCAGATAGAGATGCTGTGCATCCACTCTGTTTTCGTTGAAACTGATTTTCGGAAGTCCGCTCTGCGGGAGGTAATGCAGAATGCCCAATTCGTTGAGTTTTTTAAGTACCGAACGAAATTCCGCCGGTGTCATATTGCATCGCTTACTCAGCAGTTCTTCGTTGATGTTGGTGAACTCCGTGAATAATCCGCCGTAGGAACGCAGTATCGTTTTGATAATGGGATCCAGTTTGGGATTGCGAACCTGAAAATTGTAAAGGTCTTCCTGCGAAGCAATAAATAAAATGCGTGTCGGCTGATAAAATGCGTCCTGATACGAGAGGTATCCTTCTTTTTCCAGAAAGCGCAAGGAAGAAAAAACATCGCGCGGATTGATCTTGTATTTTTCCGCAATTTCGTTCAGGTTGAAATCATGTACCGTGTTTTTTCCTGCGCCAATAGCTACTTGAAAAAAATTACCGATAGCCGTATACACTTTTTTTATCACCTCCATTTCGGGAAAGGAAAGTTTCAGATTTTCATTCAGCTCAAAAATATCGCGCTGCTGATACAAACAAAATACATGACTTTCTTTCTCATCTCTTCCCGCGCGCCCCGCTTCCTGATAATACGCTTCCAGACTATCAGGTAAGTCCAGGTGAATGACAAAGCGAACATCCGGTTTGTCTATTCCCATTCCGAATGCGTTGGTTGCCACCATCACACGGCATTGATTCGTGATCCATTTATGCTGACGGTTAATTCGTTCTTGCGCTTCAAGCCCGGCATTGTACGACAAGGCGGAAACAGCGTTTGCATTCAAAACGTCAGCAACTTCCTGTGTCTTGCGTCGTGTACGCACATAGATAATTCCGGTTCCGTTAATTTTTTTACAGATGCGCAGTACCTGATTTAATTTGTCTTCTTCAAATTGTACGTGGTAATGAAGGTTTTTCCGTTCAAAGGATTTACGGAAAATTTTTGCGTTGTGTCGAAGTTTTAATTTATCACCGATGTCACGTACCACGGTTTCCGTTGCAGAGGCTGTAAGTGCGAGTACTGGCGTATTGGGGAATAATTCCCGAAGCCCTGCAATTTTAAGATAGGCGGGCCTGAAATCATATCCCCATTGTGAAACACAATGCGCCTCATCAACGGCAATCAGGCAAATTTGGTGGTATTTTATTCTGCGCCGAAAATCTTCCGTTTCAATGCGCTCCGGTGAAACGTACAAAAATTTATCGCCGCCCATCAGTGCGTTGTCAAAAGCGATGGAGTATTCTTTCGTTGACATAGCCGAACTTAAGGCAGTTGCTTTGATGTTTCGCCGGTTCAGGTTGTTCACCTGGTCCTGCATCAGCGCAATGAGTGGCGACACAACAATACATAATCCCTCCATGGCCATGGCAGGAACCTGAAAGCAAATCGATTTTCCTCCGCCGGTAGGCAACAAGGCCAGGGTGTCTTGCTTTTGCAGTACCGATTGAATGATATCCTCCTGCAAGGGCCGGAAGTAATCGTAATTCCAGTATTGTTTGAGTATGTCTTTGATTTGACTCACGCATTACGAAGGTAAAAATTTCAAGCCGTTAACCCGATGGGTTGATGCGTGCAAATCGGGAATGTCAAAAAAAATAATCATTGCTCATTTGCGTATCTTTACAAGAGATTTGATTTTATGGCACGAGTAATGGCAATCGATTACGGAACGAAACGCGTTGGACTCGCGGTGACCGACCCGTTGAAAATCATTGCGACCGGTTTGGACACCATTGCCGCTGCAGAAATTTTTACGTACCTCGATGCTTATCTTGCCAAGGAAGAAGTGGAATGCATTGTAGTAGGTGAGCCACGAACCCTGATGAACAAAGCATCATCGGTAACGCCGCAGGTAAATGGATTTGTCAAAAAAATAAAAGAGCGTTATCCGAAAATAAAACTGGAAAGGCTCGATGAGCGTTTTACCTCTGTTATGGCGCAACAGGCGATGCTGGATGGTGGATTGAAAAAAAAAGACAGGCAAAATAAGGAAACGGTGGACAAGATAAGCGCTGTTTTGTTGTTGCAGAACTGGATGGAGGCGAACGCGAGAAAGTAGGGTGGTGAGCAATGAATTTGTAAACACAATTCACAAGGTGTCACCGTAGATATTCGGAAAATTGTGTTGCAGTAAAATGTTTCGTTTTCAAAATTCGCCCGGTTCAGCAATGCGTCGGGCGTTTTTTTATGACTTTTTACTAATACTCATTACTAATTTTTGCAAAATTTGATAGTATCAAATGATAGTATCAATTATTATATTGAAGTTCAAAAAATCTTAATTCTTCATTGTCCTTAATTTGTATTTTTGTCTTTCAAATGATTTTACCAATTGTTGTATATGGAGATCCGGTGCTGCGCAAGGTGGCAGGAGAAATTGCTGCGGATTATCCGCAGTTGGAAAAGCTGATTGCGGACATGTTTGAAACCATGTACGCTGCGCACGGCGTTGGACTCGCAGCGCCGCAGGTTGGTAAATCGATTCGGCTTTTTGTAGTGGATGCTACACCATTTGCGGAGGTGGAGGAAGATGAAGAAAGTGAATTTACGGCGGAAGAATTGAAACAGCTTGAAAATTTTAAACGTGTGTTTATCAATCCGCGAATCGTGGATGAGAAGGGTACCGAGTGGAAATTTAACGAGGGCTGTTTAAGCATTCCGAAAATCAGGGAGGATGTAAGTCGAAAACCGGATATTTTGCTGGAGTACCAGGATGAGCAATTCAAAAAACACAAAGAAAAGTTCAGCGGTGTGATTGCGCGCGTGATTCAGCATGAATACGATCATATTGAAGGAAAATTATTTACCGATCGGATTTCAGGTATACGCAGAAAATTAATCAGCGGAAAACTGAAAGATATCAGTCAGGGAAATTTTTCAGCAGATTATAAAACAAAAGTTTTCAGAGGATAAGATGATCATGAAATTGTTTTTTAGAGGCATTGTTATTGCGCTATTCGGCGCGATGATTGTTTCTTGTAGCACAAACACAGAGGATAATGCGAAATCAACAAACGATTCAACTGCGAAGCAAAAAATTCCCAACGCGAATTCGCGCGAATCCGTTTTGAAGAAAGTGCGTTATTTTGATTCGCTTGCACGCACGAGTACTTCCTCTGTACCGGATAAAAATTTGGCGCAGCAACTTATAGGTGCGTACAGCGAGTTCGTGACTTTTTTTCCGCAGGACTCGCTTTCCCCTTCATTTGCTTTTCTGTCAGTATCGGTTGCCGTAAATACCTACGCCGATCAGCAGGCCTTGATTCTTATCGACAATTGTCTGAAAAATTATCCTTCACATCCCAACAAAATTGATTTGCTGATGATGAAGGCCTTGGTGTACGATGATCGAATGCACGACAAGGACCGCGCTGCGCAAGTATATGAGCAGATCATTCGCGAATTTCCCGGTACGCCTGCCGCTGATCAGGCAAAAGCAGCGATGAAACTCAGCGGTAAATCCGATCTCGAAATGATACGGGAAATGGAAAAGAAGAATGGCCTCCGATAATTGAGGCGGCTTGTTTTTTTTGTTTTTCGCGTATGCCGAAACGAAAAAAAGCTAAGTCAGGAAAGACTTTCAAAAACAGAAAACAAACTTCAAAACGTACTGCTCCCGTTAAAAAAACGAAACAGCGTTCGCCGGGCTGGCTGAATAAAATGTACGAGACTCCGATGCATGAGGAGTGGAATGGTCACCTTGAAAACGACCGTTTTCCAGCGGGTTTCCGAGATAATTACAGTTCGCAGATGCCGCGCATTCCGCAGTATTATCACGAAGAGCCTTTTGCTTCTGCGGTAATTGACCGATACGCACCTTTGCTGAATTATCCGCACAATAAAAAACAAAATTCTGCGGATACAAAGTCGAAAAAAAACAATTCACAGAAGCAGTCTTCGAAAACGGTTCCGTTGAATGAATACGATGGCTTGTTGCGTTACCGTGATAGTATGGATGCGCAGCGATCGTTGACGATGCGCGATAAATTAACGAACACAGAGTGGGAGGAAGCCTACGACGCCGGTGTTTTGCATCCTGAATTTCATTCTGCCGGTCATGGAGGTTTTTCTCGTTTTGGCCGTTACAGTGAAGGTCGCGATGAAATGAAGGAAGCTTACGGGAGCGGCAGTAGGGAAGGACAAGGCTGGTTCAGAAGAGTAGGTCGCCATAACAAGCGTAAACGGAAATGAAAAAATTTCTTTTGGCCATGAGCGTATGTGGTTTTTTTTGGATGTGTAATCAAAAAGCGGATAAAATCCGAAGTCATCAAATAAGTGATAATTATCCGGACAGTGTTGGGCCTGTAAGTCCTGAATTAAAAACCACTAAAAAAATAGACTCAATAAGATGAGCGCTTACATTTTGATAATGATGAACTCTGTTCTTCGGTTTTGCTGATGCTCTTCTTCAGTACAAGTTGATTTTACAGCACCTTCGCAAGCGCATCCGTTCAGCAATTTGGTTTCACCGTATCCTTTGCCATAAATTCGATCTGGGTTCGTAATTTTTTTACGAATGTATTCTGCACTGGCCTTGGCACGATTGTCTGAAAGTTTCATATTCGATGCTGCGCTACTACGACAATCAGTATGCGATCCCAATTCCACCTCCATCGTAGGGTATTCATTCATTACCTTAATGACTTTATCCAACTCGATAGCTGCATCCTTACGGATGTTGTATTTGCCGAGGTCGAAATAAATAGGTTTGATATCAATCATCTTCGCTAAATCCAAACCAACTTGTGGTTTGCTTAAGCTTATGTCTAAAAATTCATGAAGATTAATTGGTCCTTCTTTATCGATTGTTTTTTCGAAAGTCACTTCTTTGGTGAGGAATCCTTCTTTTTCAATTTTGATGGAATAGCGAAGTACATCACCGATTTTATTTCCTGTAAGGTCTTTGTTGAAGTCCCCTGTTTTACCGGTAGTAAAATTTGCAACCGGATTGTTAGTTCCCATCGCCGTAATCGTAACTTTTACACCTTCCAGCACCGGACCATTTTTCCCTTCAGTTATCAAAGCATACAGCGATAGCTGTGGAATTTTTTCAAGGACTACGTCCAGTTTGATTTCAGGTGCATCTCCTGCTGTGGGAACTTTAATTGTGGCCTCAGTAAAATCATTTTTCGTTCCTGAAAGCGTATACGCTTTTCCTTCTTCAATCGGAAAACTGAAATTTCCTTCGGCATCAGTTTTCACTTCAGCAATTACATCTCCTTTATCGCTACGAAGTTGAACGATAGTGTTTGGTAGAATGGCGCCACTTTTATCTTTTGATTGTCCCTTCAGGGTTTTTCCAAATGCGAAAGGTTTAAGCATGTTGAAGTGGTAAATGTCATCATCTCCTTTTCCTCCCTCGCGGTTGGATGAAAAATAACCTTCTTTCATTGCGGGATTAAGCACAAAGTGAAAATCATCTTTCGATGAGTTCACCGGCGAGCCCACATTTTGCACTTTTCCGAATTTTCCGTCTTTCAATTGACAAACAAAAATATCGAGTCCGCCAAAACCGGGATGGCCATCGGAAGCGAAAAATAAAATTCCGGAAGCGTGCAGGCTTGGAAACATTTCATTACCTGCAGTATTGATTTTATCACCAAGATTTACAGGTTTTCCCCATGTACCATCTGCAGCGCGGGTGATGCTGTATAAATCAACGCCACCTTTTCCTCCCTGCATATCCGATGCGAAATACAAAACAGTACCCTCATTATTAAAACAGCCATGGCCAACCGAATATTCATTACTGTTGTATGGAAATTCACCGATTGAAGTCCAGTTTTTTTCTTTCAACTCATAAACAGCAAGTTTTAATTTGCGTGTGTGGTCGCTGCTTTCGCCGTCGTAATTGTTGCGTGTAAATACAGCCAGTGTACCGTTTTTTGCGAATGCAACCGGCCCTTCATGAAACTTTTTATTGAATGATTTCTGGAAAGGTTTGAGTTCTTGCAGCTCACTGCCATCCATATTTTTTGCAGTGTAAAGATCAAGGAAAGGTAATTGGTTCCCGTTCCAGCGGCGTTGAACGGGTTTTACTCCCTCACGGGATGAGGCGAATACCACATCGTTATTGTAGTAAACAGCGCCAAAATCTTCCTGCTCTGAATTGATACTTAGGTTAGCAATTGTAAACCTGTCACCGGCAGCGAGTTTTTGCAAATAATTAAAATCTTCAAGGTAAACGTCGTAACGGGAATCATTCTTGTGGTTTTGTTTATAGGACTTCATTTGACGGTTCGCCTCATCATATTTTTTATTGTTCATCAGAACGCCGATATAAGCGACGGAGTCATTTCCGTTGGACTTACCGGCTGAAAGCAATGAAGCATACCATGATTCGGCCTTTGTGTATTCATGCATTTTCAAGTAAGCATCCGCCAGGTCGCGCATGTCGACTTCATTTTTGTTCTCAACAGCTTCAAATTCTTTTGAAGCTCTTGAATAATTGTAATGATCATAATCCTTTAGTGCCTTTTTCTCTAATGAAGCCTGAGAGAAAATTTGAAATGAAAGCAATAAAAATAACGGGGAGATAATTTTTTTCATGATACTAATAATTTGCTTTTAGAAATAACGTGGTGATTTAATTTTTGCTTTGTCACGATAGATAAAATCGTAACGTAACATTATTTCATGAGTTCCTGAATTGTAACGTCCGGTTTTGTTTACTGTAGACCAATCAAATGAATATCCTCCGTATAATTGTTCGCCTAAGAAAAATCCGAGCAAGGCACCCACCGCGGAGTTGGTTCGGTACATCGCACCCAGGGCGAATTTTTTATTGTAAACGAACTGTGCAGTCAAATCGGCTTGTGCAGGAGATCCATTCGTAATTTTAACTAGCGCTGTAGGTTTGAACTGAAAGGTTTCATTGATGTCAATCATGGTACCGGCAATCACAAAGTAGTGACGTTTTTCCCAAAATAAATTCGCGCTTCCCGAAATTTGATTGGTTTCAAAACGGTTTTCCAGAAGTTTCGGAATGGAAAGACCTGCATAAAAACGCTGCGTGTAGTAGTAAGCGCCAAAACCAAAATTTGGAAGAAAACGACTCTGCAAGTTGGATGCGAAGGCCACGTCATTGGATTGCGTTACTTGTAAATCGGCAAGCGTTGCGTTGAATAAGTTTCCTCCTGCCTTTACCCCGAGTGACAATTTGCTTTTGGAATTGAGTTTAAGGTGATACGCAAAATCGGCGTAAACGGATGCAGTTTGCATAGGGCCGATTTTATCGTTAATTACAGATAATCCCAAGCCGATTTTATCAGATTTCATCGGCGTATGTGCGGTGAACGTTTGAGTTACCGGCGCTCCGGGAAAACCAAGCCATTGCGAACGATGCAAGGCAGTTACTGCTAACGCCTCACGGCTTCCGGCGTAAGCAGGATTAACGCCCAGTGTGTTGTACATATAATGCGTAAACATCGCATCCTGTTGCGCGCTGATTGTTTTGCTGAGTATTACAATCAAAGCTAATATTGAAATCTTTTTCATAGTGTTCTTTGTTGACTGTGATTAACGGCTTAAGTAAATATATCCTTTGATGATTTCTTTTCCTTCAACACCCAGATCGATCACGTAGAAGTAGGTTCCGGAAGGAAGTTCTTCTCCACCGATTTTCAATCCGTACTTGTTCACACCGTTCCAGTCGTTGTTGTATGGAGCAGCATCAAAAACCTTATCTCCCCAGCGGTTGAAGATGAAGATTTTGTTTTTCGGATATTTATCCAATCCGGTGATAACGAATTTATCGTTCTTGTCGTCACCATTCGGTGAAATACCTTGCGGGATAAAGAAGTCATCCTCTGGCGTAACATTAACATTGAAGATAGCCGTGTCACACAATTCCGGATTTCCGTTGTCGCAAACCTCAATACAAATTGAAGTTGTTCCGTTGAAATCAGTTGTCGGTGTATAGGTGACACAAACCTGATTGCCATTCACGGTTACGTTTGCTGTTCCGTTTTCTACACCGCACACCGATGCAGTGAATGAACTTCCCGTGTCGATATCAGTGATGGTTGAACATAAAGTAATCGGAGTGTTTTCAGGTGTTGTTCCGTTGGTTCCGGTTACAGATGGAGGATCGTTTACCGGTAATACAACGATTGGAACCAGAACGGTATCGCACTGTGTTGGTGTGCCGTTATCACAAACGATGATACACGCAGTGTCTAATCCTGAGAAGTTTGGATTTGGCGTGTAAGTGATACACAATTGATTTCCGGATACGCTTGCACTAACTGTTCCGTTGTTAACTCCGCATACCGTTGCGCCAAATACAGATCCTGCGTTTGGATCGCTGATGGTTGTGCAAAGTGTGATTGTTGAATCTTCTAAGGTAACAAGGGTTGTGTCGTTAACGGATGGTGGTTGATTTACCGGAGTTACAATAATACCGATATGCACCGTATCACACTGTGAAGGTGTTCCGTTATCACATACAATTACGCAAACGCTGTCGGGACCAACATAGTTGTTGTTTGGAGTGTAGGTTACGCAAAGCTGCGATCCGTTTACGGATACGTTCGCAGTTCCGTTGGCAACACCACAAAGTGAGGCGCTGAAAACGGAGCCTGAATCCGGATCACTGATGTTTGTACAAACGGTTATCGGAGTATTCACAGGTGTTGTCACGTTGGTATCAGCTACATTTGGCGGACCTAAAACGGTTACTCCAATGTGAACCGTATCACAAAGTGATGGAGTTCCATTGTCGCAAACAATAATACAAATGCTGTCGGTACCGGTGAAATTAGGTGCAGGCGTATAGGTTACGCACAACTGGTTGCCGTTTACAGAGGCCGTGGCGCTTCCGCTACCGGTCCCGCATAGACTTGAACTGAAAGTAGAACCTGCATTTGGATCGGTAATCGTTGTACAAATAGTAACGGGCGTATTAGGAATTGTTACAACAGTTGTGTCAGGAGCATTCGGAGGACCATTAATTACTCCGACGTTAATGAATACAGTGTCAATGTCACACAGAACAGGAACACCATCATCACAGATCTGATATATAATGGTATCTGGGCCACTGTAGTTGTTGTTTGGCGTATATACGATGCTGTCGCCATTCAGAATCGTTACCGTTCCGTTCGTTGGAGGTGTAACAATTGAAGTGGTGAGGTTATCACCATCGACATCCGAATCGTTGTTCTGAACATCGATTGTTATGGCGGTATTCGTTGTTGTAGACGCATTATCGGTTACCGCATCAGGAGGATCATTTACAGGAGTAACGTTAATAATAACGATTGCGGTATCACAGAAATTTGAAGTATCGCAAATTGCGTAGGCGAAAGTGTCGACACCGTTAAAGTTTGGATCCGGGATGTAAGTGACAGTTCCGTTTGGATTGACAACAGCTGAACCATGTTGAGGTCCAGAAGTTACAGTTACGGTAAGTGTGTCGCCGGGGATGTTAGGATCCGCATCATTGAACAATACATTTATTGTTACAGGGTTGTCTTCAGTAGTAGTTGCAATGTCGTCGTTTGCGATTGGAGGCAAACTGTTTTCAGGCACCCAAATCACAACAATGGCCGTATCGCATAATGAAGGGAATCCATCGTCACAAATTACGTAGGTAATGGTATCGATTCCGTTGATAAAGGATGGATTGTTGTTGTAAACAATTTGCCCGTTTGGTAATACGATAGCGGTTCCGTTGGTTGGCTGACCGATTATGGTAACCGTCAGGTTGTTTCCATCGGGATCAACATCATTGTTTAAAACCGTTACAGTATCTGCTACGCCAGGATCAGTTGTGGAATAATCATTCAGAGCAACAGGCGGGTCGTTTGCGTTAAGCACGTATATAATAACGGTATCCTGATCACACAACGGAGGAGTGCCATTGTCGCAAATCTCATAAATTAATGTGTCAGTTCCGTTAAAGTTTAAGTTAGGTGTGTAAATGATACTGTCCCCATTTATTACCTGAACTGTTCCGTTGGAAGGTAAACTAACAATGGTAGTAGTAAGTGGATTTCCATCAACGTCAATGTCATTATTTTGAACATCAATGATTACCGGAGTTTCTTCGTTGGTGCTATCCACATCAATTGTTGCAACCGGAGCATCATTTACCGGGTTAACAGTAATGATAACTATTGCCGTATCGCATTGTGATGGAGTGCCGTTGTCACAAATTACGTAGGTAAGGGTGTCAATACCATTGAAGTTTGGATCGGGCGTATAGTTAATCGTGTTCCCATTTGTTGAAGCGGAACCATTGGAAGGACCATTTAAAATGGAAGTTGTAAACGAATTACCCTCGGGATCCGAATCGTTGTTTTGAACATTAATGGTGATTGTTCCGCCATCTTCGTTCATGCTTGCAGCATCATTAATTGCCACTGGCGGATCGTTAACCGGCGTCACATTAATCACAACAATGGCAGTATCACAAAGCGAAGGAGTTCCATTGTCGCAAATCACATAAGTAATTGTATCAGGACCATTGTAATTACTGTTAGGGGTGTAGGTGATGGTGTTACCGTTTGTTGTGGCAGTTCCGTGCGAAGGTCCCGATAAAATACTTGTTGTAAAACTATTTCCGTCAGGATCTGAATCGTTATTCTGAACATTGATGGTGTTTGGTCCTGAATCTTCTGCAACGGTCACATTATCGTTGGTTGCAATGGGAGGATCATTTACCGGTGTCACATTGATGATTACGAGCGCGGTGTCGCAATAGCTTGGAATTCCGTTATCACAAATAACATAAGTAATTGTGTCCGGTCCATTGTAGTTATTGTTTGGCGTGTAGGAAATTGTAGTTCCGTTTGTGGTGGCGGTTCCATGACTTGGACCTGAGAAAATGGAAACGGTTAAGATATCCCCCACGTTTGGATCGGTATCGTTTGTCAATACGGAAATGATGTTTGGTCCTGAATCTTCTGGAACTGAAATGGTATCATTATTTGCAACCGGAGGAAGATTGCTACATACTACATTGATGTCAATATTGTCGGACGAGGCAGGACATGTAACATTGCTGATTGTCCAACTAAAGGTATTCACTCCTGAAGTAAGTCCGGTTACTGTTGTAGTCGGACTTGATGGATTTGTAATTGTTCCTGTTCCTGAAACTAGTGTCCAGTTTCCTGTGCCATTTATCGGAGTATTCGCAGTTAAAGTTGCGGTTGTTGCCGTGCAAATTAAATTTTGATCTGATCCAGCATTTGCAGTTGTTGGATTTTGTTCAAATGTAACCACTACATCATCTGTAGATGCAGTACAAGGCGAATTGGAAATTGTCCAACGCAGTGTGTAGGTTGTTCCTGCAGTACCGGTGAATGTAGATGTT
>OMJH01000093.1 GCA_900299295.1 Bacteroidota bacterium | reverse complement strand
TCACCGAACTTTCTTTAACACTCGCTCACCTCAACGAACAACTTAACCTGCTAAGCGAAAATAAAATTAAAACCGGTGAAAAAACAATTCATTTAAAGATTACGCTTTCAACCAACTTCTTTGAAACAGTATCCAAATTAAGAGCCCTGCGCATTTTATGTGCTCATCTATTAAAACAATACCAACTAAATAATCCGATATTCATTCATGCGTATTCATCCGTAATTGATAAAACCGCGGCCGACGCACACAACAATCTAATTCGGACTTCAATAGAAGGAATGGCAGGAATCGCAGGCGGAGCCAATGCCATCAATCTGATTCCTTACGATTATTTCTCCGACCAGCGCGATTCGCAATCAGCGCGTCTCGCAGTTTCGCAATTAATGATTTTTAAAGAAGAAGCATTTCTTGCTGATGTAGCTGATGCAGGTGCGGGTTCTTTTTTCATCGAAAATTACACAAAGGAACTCACCGAAACGGCTTGGAAAAGCTTTCAATTGATTGAAAAGAAAGGCGGATTAATTGCAATCTCAAAAAGCGGTGAGTTAAAGGAAAGGGTAGAAAAAGAAGCAAGTCAACTAAGAGATGAATATGTTTCCGGAAAAAAAATCCTGATTGGTGTCAATAAATTTCCAAATGCGAAAGAAAAAGTTTCCCGCAAATCTATTTCTATTTCACTTTCGGAGAAAGGAATTCTACCGGTCTTTGCGGAAGATTGGTTATCCGCACAAAAAAATTAAGTATGCGTAAAAACTTCGATACCATTCCGGCTCCTACAATGTTAGGACACGCGGCAAACAAAGGAGAAATTGCGCGATCTACCGCAGAGCAAATTCCATTAAAAAAGTTCTATACTTCTGCTGATATCCCAAAAGAAAATCTGACGCATACTGCTGCGGGAATTCCGCCCTTCATTCGCGGGCCTTATTCCAGCATGTATGTAAAAAGCCCCTGGACAATACGTCAATATGCCGGATTCAGCACTGCAGAAGAAAGTAATGCTTTTTACAAACGCAACCTTGCTGCAGGGCAAAAGGGATTGTCCGTTGCGTTTGATTTGGCCACCCACCGCGGTTACGACAGCGACCACGAACGTGTGAAAGGAGATGTAGGTAAAGCAGGAGTCGCCATTGATTCGTTGCTGGACATGAAACGATTGTTTCAGGATATTCCGCTGGGTGAAATCAGCGTTTCAATGACAATGAACGGCGCCGTGTTGCCGATTTTAGCTTTCTACATTGTAACTGCAGAAGAACAAGGTGTGCAACCGGAACAACTCAGCGGAACAATTCAAAACGACATCTTGAAAGAATTCATGGTGCGCAATACTTACATCTACCCTCCTGCACCCAGTATGCGCATCATTGCTGATATTTTTAAATATACGAGCCGGCACATGCCAAAATTCAATTCAATTTCAATAAGCGGATATCATATGCAGGAAGCAGGAGCCACTTGCGACATTGAACTTGCTTACACGTTGGCAGATGGTCTCGAATACATTCGTACAGGTTTAAATAACGGTTTACACATTGATGATTTTGCCCCTCGCCTATCCTTTTTCTGGGCCATCGGTATGAATCATTTTATGGAGATCGCAAAACTGCGTGCAGGGAGATTGTTGTGGTCAAAAATTGTAAAACAGTTTGAACCAAAAAAAGATAAATCACTTGCCCTTCGCACGCATTGCCAAACCTCAGGCTGGAGTTTAACCGAGCAAGATCCTTTCAACAACGTAACGCGTACATGCATTGAAGCCTTCGCTGCTGCAATGGGTCATACACAGTCGTTGCATACCAACGCTCTTGACGAAGCAATCGCACTTCCTACTGATTTTTCTGCACGAATTGCGCGAAACACACAATTGATTTTACAGCATGAAACAGGAATCTGTGATGTTGTAGATCCATGGGGCGGTTCGTTTTACATTGAATCACTCACCCAACATCTCGCAGAAAAAGCGTGGACACTGATTGAAGAAATAGAATCATTAGGAGGAATGGCTAAAGCAATTGAAACCGGACTACCTAAAATGCGAATTGAAGAAGCTGCAGCCCGAAAACAAGCCCGAATAGATAGCGGTGCTGAAATAATAGTTGGCGTGAACGCTTTTAATTCCGGCGAGGAAACAGAAATTGAAATCCTCGAAGTAGACAATACAAAAGTGCGTGAGCAACAAGTACAGCGGTTAAAAGAATTGAAATCAGAACGCAATGAGAAAAAAGTACAGGAAGCACTCCAACATTTAACGCAAGCCGCAGAAACCGGCAAAGGAAATTTATTGGAATACAGTATCGTTGCTGCAAGGGAAAGAGCAACTTTGGGCGAAATTTCAAACGCTCTTGAAAAAGTTTTCGGGAGGTACAAAGCCAACATTCGTTCGATAACCGGTATTTACTCAAAAGAAATTTCTATGGACAAAGATTTTATCGAAGCACGTAGACTTGCAGATGAATTTGCAACAGCAGCAGGAAGAAGACCTCGAATTTTGGTTGCCAAAATGGGGCAAGATGGTCATGATCGCGGTGCAAAAGTAATTGCAACAAGTTTTGCAGATTTAGGTTTTGACGTAGACATTGGTCCGCTTTTTCAGTTGCCGACTGAAGTGGCAAAACAAGCCGTAGAAAACGATGTCCACATTGTTGGAATTTCTTCTCTTGCAGCAGGACACAAAACATTAATACCGGAAGTAATTCAGGAATTAAAAAACTATAACCGTGGAGATATAATGGTTGTGGCAGGGGGTGTAATTCCAAAACAAGATTACGAATTTTTACAAACCGCGGGAGTGACTGCTGTATTTGGACCCGGAACCGTAATCAGCGTAGCTGCCCAAAAAATACTTAAAGAACTGATACGAAATAATAAATAAAAAGTGAACCCAATAATGCTTTTTTCAAACATGTAGCTTTTTATTTTTTTGGATAGATTTTTTGATATTTAAAAAGTAACACCATAGCAAAAGAAAAAAAAATAGAAGTTGAAGAAATTTTCAACGGGATTCGGCAAAGTAGCATTGCGCATTTAGGTCGTGCTATTACATTAATTGAGAGTCAGCATCCCGATCACGCTCTGGCAGCGGAGCAGCTGGTGCAATTATGTCTCCCCCATTCCGGAAAATCATTCAGGTTGGGATTAACCGGTGTACCGGGAGCTGGAAAAAGCACATGGATTGAGGCAGTCGGACTTCAATTGGTAGAAAATGGACACCGACTGGCAGTATTAGCCATTGACCCAAGCAGCGAAGTTTCAAAAGGCAGCATTTTAGGAGATAAAACACGAATGGAAAGATTATCCGCCAGCGAAAATGTTTTTATTCGACCCTCCCCTGCCGGCGGATTTCTAGGCGGTATCGCTAAACACACCCGCGAAACCATCATTCTTTGCGAAGCCGCAAGATATGATTTCATCCTAATCGAAACGGTTGGCGTTGGACAAAGCGAAACAGCAGTTCATCACCTCAGCGATTTTTTTGTTCTGTTATTACTTGCCGGAGCTGGTGATGAATTGCAGGGAATAAAGCGTGGCATCATGGAAATGGCAGATGCCATATTTATTACAAAGGCTGACGGAGATAATCTCATGAAAGCAAAACTTGCGCGTGTTGAATGTGCCCGAGCCATTCATTTTTTCCCGCCAAATGTCCCCGGGTGGATCCCGCCGGTAGAAATTTGTTCGGCAATATCGGGTACTGGCATCTCCGAATTCATGGAGGTTATCGAGCGCTATAAAATTTTCAGCAATGCTAATGATCGTTATGAATCCAAAAGAAAAGAGCAGGATCAATATTGGTTCAGAACCACAGCGCTTGAAAAGATTCAAAATAACTTTTTCGCACATCCGATACTTCGTAACGAATTGAAAAAACTGGAACAGCAAATCATAGAAAAACAAATAAGCCCACACGCTGCAGCCAATTCTTTGTCGCAATTTTTTATTGAAGCACTCAACCGATTATAGCAGGATTTGTCCGCTCACCTCAAAAACCTAAAATAAACGCCGAAAATCTTACCTTTGCCGATGCCTCAAAGCATTTTAATGAAAAAGTTATTCCTTTTGTTATTTATTTCCTCTTTTGCAGCAGGAATCGCCCAAAACGGTAACATCCGCGGCTTTGTTTACGATAAAGAGTCAGGGGAACCAATGTCCTTCGTAACTGTTTTTCTTGCCGGAACAAATTATGGCGTTCAAACAAATGTGGATGGATTTTTCTCGATAACACAGCTTCCTTCCGGGAATTTCAAATTAAAAATTCAATCCATCGACCACGATACCGCATTTTTTGAAATGATTTCTGTTAAGGCAAATGACATCATTAATAAAAAATTCTTTGTTCCTAAAGCTGCCGTTCAATTAGAAGAAATAAATGTTGACGCTGAGCAACAGCAAAAAGAACTGGATCCGAACAAACCTGAGAACATTGATCCCATTAAAATCAAAAAACTTCCGTCGGTGGGAGAACCCGACCTGGCCCAGTACCTTCAAATTTTACCCGGCGTAGTCTTTTCAGGAGATCAGGGCGGACAATTATACATCCGCGGTGGATCACCTGTACAAAATAAAGTGCTGATGGATGGAATGATCATTTACAATCCGTTTCACTCCATTGGACTTTTCTCGGTATTCGATGCGGATATTATCCGTAATGCAGATGTGTATTCTGCTTCATTTGGCGCAGAATACGGCGGACGGGTTTCTTCGATAATGGATATCACAACAAGGGACGGAAATAAGAAACGCATTTCAGGAAAAATTGCCGGCTCACCTTTCGGTGCAAAAACACTAATTGAAGGTCCTTTGAAAAAATTACGCGACGACGGAAAGGGAAGTTCATCCTTTTTGTTTTCTGCAAAAACCTCCTATCTGCCTACCACATCAAAATTGTTATATAGCTACGTTGATCCGAAGGGACTTCCGTTCAGTTTCAACGATTATTATGGTAAAATTTCTATGAATGCCGAAAACGGAAGTAAAGTAAATTTATTCGGTTTCAGTTTTAACGATGATGTAAACTACGAATCGATCGCACGTTTCAAATGGAAATCTGCCGGCGGCGGAACAAACTTCGTTTTAATTCCACAGGCATCAAATGTTTTGGTGGAAGGTAACCTCGCCTACTCTCAATACGCAATTGATGTTACAGAAAACAATGACACCACGCCTCGCAGAAAAAGTGATATTAACGGATTCAATGCGGGTTTCCGCTTTACCAATTTCATTGGTAAAAATGAAGTGAAATATGGTTTCGAAATGATTGGTTTCAAAACTGATTTTACGCTGATTAATGCATCCAACAGAACCATTCAGCAGGAAGAAAATACCACTGAAATTGCTGGTTACCTCAGCTCGAAAATAGTTTCAAAAAACAAAAAAACAGTTTTTGAACCCAGCTTCCGCGCGCATTATTATGCCTCTCTTGCTAATTTTTCGCCCGAGCCGCGCTTCGCATTCAAATATAATTTCACCAAAAAAATTCGCTTACGCCTTGCCGGTGGATTTTATTCCCAAAATTTAATTAGTGCCAACTCTGACAGAGATGTGGTAAATCTTTTCTATGGATTCTTATCCGGCAGCGAAACTATTCCAACAAGTTTCGTTGAAGAGGACGGAACAGAAAGAACAGTAAAGCATCGATTACAAAAAGCCAATCACCTATTAGCCGGTTTTGAATGTGATGTAATCAAAAACATAGAATTAAAAATTGAAGGTTATCAAAAGAATTTTACCCAACTCACCAATTTAAACCGGGACAAAATTTATGACGATGTTCCGCAGAACTACGCCATTCCGGATAACAAAAAGAAAGATTTCATCATTGAAACCGGTTGGGCACGCGGCTGCGACTTCGTAGTTAAATACGACCGTAAACATTTTTACTTCTGGACAATTTATTCACTCACCTTCAACCACAGATGGGATGGAACCCAAGAATATCGGCCGATTTGGGACCGTCGTCACAACATCAACCTGGTTTCTTCCTACACCTTCGGTAAAAAGAAAGACTGGGAAGTTAATGCTCGTTGGAATTACGGCTCCGGATTTCCTTTTACCCCAACACAAGGATTTTATCCATCCCTCAACCCCAACAGCAACGCAGGGATCGACTTAAACGGTTTAAATGGATCGCTGGGTTACATTCCAGGGCCACTCAACAGTGCTCGACTATCCGATTTTCACCGTCTGGATATCAACCTCAAATACCGTTTCCGTTGGGCAGAACACCGAACGCTTGAGGCAACTGCAGGAGTTACAAATGCCTACAACCGGAAAAACATTTTTTACCGGTCACGAAATACCGGCCAGAAAGTCTATCAGCTCCCCATCTTGCCGAGCATGAATATCAGTATGACCTTCTGAGATACTGATAAAATTCTTTTTTTCAACAGGCTTCTCATAGTCAAAAGCAATGCTTAAGTTTGGGGGTTATTTCTGATATTTTAATAGATTAATTGCATTGCCATGGGAAGGATTTTTGAAAAAAGAAAACATAAAATGTTTGCACGCTTCGCAAAAATGGCGAAAGCGTTTACCAAGATTGGACGGGAAATCGTAATTGCTGT